>CAYPZO010000095.1:0-3914 GCA_964415135.1 uncultured Desulfurococcales archaeon
TAACCTCTTAGAGTTTAGGCTAACATTCATATACTTCATCTATGAATTCTTAAATCCTAAGACGAGAAAATAAAACTTAAGGTGACATGTCTTGAGGCTTATAATTGATGGTTATAGGGATCCCTATGAGAACATGGCACTTGATGAAGCAATGTTTGAATTAAGGCAAAGGAATGAGATACCCGATACTTTGAGAATCTATAAGTGGAGACCATCAGCAGTAACTATAGGGTATTTCCAAAAGATAAGAGACGTAGTCAACTTAGATTATGTTGAAGAACACAATATCCCTGTCGTACGTAGGATAACTGGTGGTGGAGCAGTTTATCATGACCAATATGGTGAGCTAACGTATGCAATAGTGATGGAGGTTAAGAAGGAATTCCAGGATATAGAGGAAAGTTATAGGCGAATATGTAGTGCACTTGTTTATGCATTAAAATTCTTGGGTTTAAATGCCTCATTTAAGCCCATAAATGACATTATAGTTAATAGGAAGAAGATATCAGGAAGTGCACAGATTAGGAGAAGAAATGTATTACTACAGCATGGAACACTTTTAGTATCAACAAACCTAGAGATTATGGGCAAGGCGTTAAGACCACCAAGAATAAAGCTTAAAGCACATGGAGTCCTAAACATTAGCCAATGGGTTACAACAATATCAATAGAACTTAAGAGAAAAGTAAAGCCAGAAGAAGTAATAGGCTACTTGGTAAGGGGATTCCAAAAAGCATTAAATGTAGAATTTACTGAGGACACGGTACAGAAGAAGGAGATAGAGTTAGCTAAGAAGCTTGAAACTAAATATAGGAGTAGGGAATGGAACTTCCTAAGATAAAGTATCCTAGGTGAGCTGGGTGAAACTCATATACCTCGTAATAGATGGAGCACCAGATAGCTTACAGGATAGGATAACGAGCTTAGAAAAGGCGAATAAACCGTATTTAGACTCAATAGCACGTAAAGGTAGATGCGGCGCCATGTATACTATAGCTAAAGGAATAGCGCCTGAAAGCGACTCAGCTGTATTATCAATTCTAAGCTATGACCCCTTTAAATGCTATACAGGTAGAGGACCTATTGAAGCTATTGGAGCAGACATGGAATTCAAGGAAGGATTTGAAGTAGCCTTTAGAGCTAACTTCGCTACAGTTGATCCAAAAACCCTTAAAATAATTGACCGTAGAGTTGGAAGAAGCTTAAGAAGCTGGGAAGCAAGAGAACTCGCAAAAACTCTTGATGGACTAGAACTTGGAATATACGATGCATACGTTAAGGTTAAAGCTACCGTAGCCCATAGAGCAGTAGTAATTATTGGTAGTAAGAGCCATAAACTATCAAGCGGCGTGGAAAACACTGATCCTGCGTATAGGAGGAAGGGACAAATATCAATAGCAGTTAAGGATTACAAACCATACATAATGAAATCTAAACCACTAATTAACACCCTTGAGGCGAAAATAACAGCTAAACTAGTAAATACCTTCACCATCAAAGTAATACAATTACTAGATGAGCACCCTATAAATAAGGAGAGAGCTAGAAAGGGATTACCAAAAGCGAATGCAATACTATTGAGAGATGCAGGAACAAAAACTCCTAAAGTAGAGCCAATAAACAAGAAATTTAACCTAAAATTTGGAGCAATAGCTGAAATGCCCGTAGAACTAGGAATAGCTAAGATTCTCGGAATGGAAGTAGAGAAAATTAAACCTAGAGAACCAGGAGAAAAAGTAAACTATAACCTATGGGTAGAGAAAACCCTTAAACTACTAGATAAATGCGATATAGCATATGTACACATAAAAGGGCCAGATGAACCAGGACACGATGGAGACTTTGAATTAAAAGTCAAAATAATTGAAGAAATAGATCAAGAATACATTAAAGAAATACTGAATAGCGTAGATCTAGGTAAAGTAGCTATACTAGCTACATCAGACCATTCAACACCCCCCTCAAGAAGAGCACATACCGATGACCCTGTTCCATTCACCTTATATTCCACTAAAATAGAAGCAGATGCTGTAACCAAATTCACCGAAAGAGAATGCCTAGCTAAAGGCGCATATGGAGTAATAGATCATGGATGGAAGCTCCTCCCACTAGTCATAACCGAGGTATTTAAATAATTAACTACATAGTAATACAAAACATTAAGTACGACATTGTAGTATCTAGAACTTCAATTCTTTACATATTTTATCCTTATTGAAGTCAAAATAATCCTTTCATCACTCTAATACCTTAAAAGATATAAGTAAAAATTAAAAATCACTACCTTAACTAAATCAAGCTAGAAAAGTGAAAAGTTCTCCCAGGTGCATACATTGTCCGCTCCTGCCAGGGAACACTGGGCAACAAAAATAGGACTCATACTAGCAATGGCAGGTAACGCCATAGGACTAGGAAACTTCATCAGATTCCCTGCCAAGGCAGCCGCCTATGGTGGTGGCGCATACCTAATACCATACTTTATAGCCCTATTCCTCCTAGGAATCCCCATAATGTTCGTAGAATGGGTTCTAGGAAGATACGGAGGAGCTCACGGTCACGGACACTTAGCCCCCATGCTTTACATAGCGTCAAAGCGAAGACTCTCACCAAAAACAGCTGCATGGTTTGCTATAATTGGTGGAGCTGTTGCTTTCGTAACAGGAGTTATGATCACTGGCTACTACACTAACATTATTGGATGGATGGCATTCTATGCGTGCTCATCAATCGGAGGAGCCTTCGCTGGACTTAAAACAGCTGATGATGCTATAGGCTACCTAGTTAGCTTCTTAACGAATCCTGCGTACAACTTTCCAGCATGGTTAATATCACTATTCATAATAGCGTTCATAGTATCAAGAGGTGTTAGGAGAGGTATTGAGATAGCAGCAAAGATCATGATGCCAATATTATTCCTGGAAGGAATAATCCTAGTAATACTATCACTAACACTAGGAGCACCCGTAAAACCAGAATGGACGAGCATTAAGGGATTCGAATGGCTATGGACGCCCAAGCTAGCTAAGCTAGGAGACCCATCAGCATTTATCGAGGGTGCTGGACAAATATTCTTCACCCTAAGCATTGGTATAGCTGGAATCATACCAAACTATGCAAGCTACCTTAGAAGAGAAGACGATATACCATTAAGCGCCTTAACAACAACTACACTAAACGAATTCGCGGAAGTAGTAATGGGAGCAAGCATAGCAATACCACTAGCCTATGCCTTTGGAGGACCGGAACTAATGGCGAAGGTAGAAGCAGGAATGTCAGGATTCATACTATCAGTTAGCGCACTACCACCACTATTCGGTAAACTAGGAGGCATAGGAGCAGTAGCAGGATTCCTATGGTTCTCATTACTATGGTTCGCAGGAGTGACAAGCGCCATAGCACTAGTAAACGTCATTACGGCAATATTTGAAGAAGACTTCAACATAAAGAGAAGCATCGGAGCATGGATAGCCTTCGCCATAGTATTCCTCACAGGAGTATTCGTTAACATAGAGGGAGCCATGAAAACAGAGCAATTAACAGACTACCTAGATTTAGCTGACTTCTACGCAGGATCATTACTTCTACTAGTAGTGGCTCTAATAGAAGTAATAGCTGTACTATGGCTATGGGGTGCTGATGAAAGCTATGAGGAAATACATCGTGGAGCATTCATAACAATACCAAAGTGGTATTGGAAGCTAATAGCAGGAATAATTGCACCAATATATCTATTCATAATGCTAATATGGTTCGCAGTAACGGGATCACCATCAGCGGCTGCTAGGCCTGAAAACATATTTGGATGGATTGCGGCTGCTATGCTAATAATAATGTTCATACTAGGAATAATAATAAACAAGATGGCACTATACAGAAGGTATGGTAAAGAAATAACTGGAGGTGCATAGCTATGC
>CAYPZO010000095.1:4014-6421 GCA_964415135.1 uncultured Desulfurococcales archaeon
TCAAAACTGGTGAAGAATCCACCTAAACTTGAAGAAGCAGTTAGTAGGTTAAGTTCAGCTATAGTTGCATCTTATTGGGACTTCACGGGCAAAATTAATATTGTTAGAAAAGCGTATAGGAGGTATATCATATCATTTGTAATAGCATTAATAATAGCACCTCTATTTCTCAGGATAAGCGTTATACTTGTAGGATTTCTCATATTTCCACTATTTATTTCAATACATGCTTTTAAAGCTCGAAGAAAGCTTGGAGCAATAATAGCATCAGTACTCATACCCTTTACAATGCTTGTAGATGCAATAGCACTTAATTATTCAGTAAGAGCACTGTTTAACCCTACAGAAATACATGAAGTTGCAATGGAATTGGGCATAGATGTATGGATAATGTACTCAATAATCATAGCAATACTTTTGGGAGCAATTACAAGCTTCATACTAGCCGTAACCTCATTTATAACTCTATACAAGAATATCGATGCACTTGTATAGAATTGAACATTAAATTAAACGGTCATTCCCGGCCCGACGCCATCATCCACCATTTTTGTGTCTGGCAGGGAGCGAGGGGGCTTAATCATCCCTAAAACATTGTGCCCTGCTTGACCGTTCCGTCCTCATATTCATCCCCCATATAGGGGTCTCAGCGGACGTGAGACCGCGGGGCCTAGGTATATTCTATTTACTTTGAGCTAATAAACACTATTATCCTACGCTATGCTGATACGTTGATTAAGCTAGTAGCGTAAGGTTCTTTACTTGAATAAATCTATCGTATATCTCTGGCTAAGGTGCTGTACTTATGGGTTTTAATCCCTATGAGATTAGGAAGGATTTTCCTGTATTGGAGAGGCGAATTAATGGTAGGAGATTAGTATATCTTGATAATGCCGCTACTTCTCAGAAACCTAAGCAGGTTATTGAGGCTCTTCGTGAATACTATGAGAAATATAATGCTAATGTGCATAGAGGATTTCATAGGCTCAGCCAAGAGGCTAGCGAAGCTTATGAGAAAGCTCATGAGGTATTAGCTAAGTTTATTAATGCTTGGAGTTGGGAAGAAGTAGTATTTACTAGCGGTAGTACCGAGTCGTTAAACCTCATAGCTTATGGCTGGGGACTCAAGCATCTAAAACTTGGAGATGAAATCATATTAACCGTTATGGAACATCACAGCAATATGCTCCCTTGGAGAAATGTTGCTAAGTTAACAGGAGCTAAGATAAAATACGTCGATATAACTGATGAAGGAACGCTAAAATACGAGCAATTTGATGAAATGATATCTGAGAAGACAAAGATAATTGCTGTAACGCTTATGAGTAATGTATTAGGCACGATAAATGATGTTAAGCGTCTTGCAAAACTTGCTCATAGTGTTGGAGCAGTAATAGTAGTTGATGGAGCACAAGGAGTGCCACACCTACCTGTAGATGTAAGGGAGCTAGATATAGACTTTCTAGCATTTAGTGGTCACAAAATGCTTGGACCAACAGGTACAGGGGTTATGTGGGGTCGAAAAGACCTACTTGAAGAAATGATGGTAGTAAAAGCTGGTGGAGGTGCAATAAAGGACGTAACTCTTGACGATGTAGAGTGGGCTGACTTACCTTGGAGATTTGAAGCAGGTACTCCAAACATAGCTGGAGGGATAGGATTAGCCGTAGCAGCAGAATATCTCATGCGAATAGGAATGGAAAATGTTAGAAAGCACGAGGAAGAATTAGTAGCTTATACCTTGAAGAGATTCCAAGAAGAACTAAGCCAAGTCATAGAAGTCTATGGACCGAGAAATCCAAGAATACGTGGAGGAGTAATAGCATTTAATGTCAAAGAACTACACCATCACACTGTAGGTAAAGTACTTGACACCATGGGGATAGCCGTAAGAACAGGTATGCATTGCGCGCATCCACTGCACTATAGGTTAGGATTGAAGGGAACTGTAAGAGCAAGCTACTACATATATAACGTAAAAGAGGATATTGATGCATTAATCGATGCATTAAAGATTATATCAACAATGCTTGAATCACTAAAAGCCATGGGGGTCGAGGAAGAGTACTGCCCCACAGGATAGCTAGGAAACCTAGAGCTCTCTACAATTAAATCATGAAACAATGTTTATATACTTCCCACAGTAATTTCCCCCAAGGGGGTAGTAGGAATGCGTAGGTTGTTGGCCTACGTATTCCTACTATCATTAATAACTACGACAATATTATCGGTAAATGCTTTAGGTGAGGAAAAGTATACTCATTGGGCTATATTCTTTGAGGAACCCTTCGAGAAGGATAAAAACGTATTTGTATGTTTAACTAGCTATGACAAGTATCTATATGTTTCAGCTAATATTAAGGATATAGGACCTGTTATAATTAAGGTTGATGCTAAAACTGGTGAA
>CAYPZO010000096.1:0-1129 GCA_964415135.1 uncultured Desulfurococcales archaeon
AGCTCAATTATCCTTATACGGGAAGCTTCAAGCCAAACTTCACCTTCATGTCTAAGAGAACATGCAATCATACAAACCCTACAACCACTACATAAATCCTCTCTAAATAAAATCCAAGGAGGAGGCTCTTTGTCATTCATAATATATACACCTAATATACAGTATTAGAGCAGCAATAATTAATAATAATTCAAACAATACTAGATAAAATTACTAATTATCATATATGTAATAGCAAACATTTTTATTACCTTCGTTTAACCTCATACACGGTTTCAATACCTTCAGTAGATACGACTTTGACCTTAAACAATGAAGGTAGGAGCCTTCAATAAAACTTACAATAACACGAACCTTACCAGGATCGATAATATAACCTATACTTGAAGCATCGCTGCTCGTAGGAATGACGACTATATGAGCATAAAGCGGGTAAATAATGTTATCATTAATTCTATGGAATGAAATAGATTCTTCTCCGGGAGGAACAGTTTTACTTCCTAGGATATTCCCTTTATCGTCTATAAGTAAAACTCTCCAATTCTCTTCAAGACCTTTAATAATAAACGATAAGTCTCTATATATCTTGATCCAGGGGAAACATACACTAAAGATGCCACTCTCTCCAAACCATATTCCGATATCTAGATAAATATGAGGTTGAGTATACATTTTATCTGAAAACCACTGTAGATAATCAACATATCCATCATAATTATCCCCATAATAATAGACATGAATTTTATCCTCATTCTTATTAAATACTACAATCCATAAACCAGAACTTTCGAACTCCGAGAATTCATAATCCCATTCAATGCCGTATCTATCTCTTTTTTCGATTGTTGCTGTAGAGCATACTATGGGAGGATACCATCCATTAATATACATTGCTGCAAACTCATCTAGAAAATGAGGATTGCCCGTCGTCGCATATTGAGAGAAATAAACCTCCACTAAGTAGTTGCCATAAATACCGCTAAGCTTTGTTGTATTAAATTCAGCAACAAAAATACCCTCAGATATTGATAATGGATTCTTTATTCTTAAGCCATATTTCTCAGTACCTAATGTTCCTTGTCTACTAATAGTAAGTATTAAACCATTTACAGGATCTATGTTTATAAAA
>CAYPZO010000096.1:1229-6411 GCA_964415135.1 uncultured Desulfurococcales archaeon
TGGTTATATTGTTATTCTCATTCCTGAGCATAGTTTTTCAAAATTGCCTTTAAATATCCTCAGTATTTCTGCTTCAGCACGTAGACCAGTGCAGTGGCCAACATAAAGGTTCTTTACATTCATATTGTTTAGTTCTTCTATTGTTTTCTTTATCCTATTCTCCTTAGCGTTGATTAAATGTAGTCCTCCGATAATTGCTTCTATTTTCTCTACTCCTGTTATTTTCTTGAAGTGTTTTGTTATACTTATTATTCCTGGATGTGAGCATCCAACGATTATTATTAGTCCTTTCTTAGTGTTTACTGCTATTGCTACTTCATCTCTTACTGGATCCTTTACGAGCTTCCCGTCCTTTACCGTATAAAGCTCTATATCTGTTTTCTCAAACTCTTCTATTTCCCTTATTTCTCCTGAATACATGACACATGGCGTTATATTGAATGGTTCTTTAACTAGTATCCATTTACCTCCAAGTTCTTCTACTCGTTCTCTATTGCATCTTCTTGGTATACCCACGTGCATTACATGGGGTTTAAGGACTAGGTGTAGCCTAAATATGTCTGGGTGTGTGATTACTGGTACTTCCTCTTTTCTTATCTTTTTGAGTATTCCTGCAAGACCGCCTGTATGGTCGTAGTGGCAATGTGATAATATGATAACATCTATAACTGATGGATTTATCTTTAGTAGCTTCATGTTGAAGAGTATTGGTTTTGCGTAGGTTCCTGTATCAAATAATATGTACTTTACTTCATTGTTGTACTCTATTTTGAGGAGTAATGATATTCCATGTTGAGCTATGAATGGTGAGCTGTATCCAGCGTAATCGTCTGCAAGAACATATACCTCTAGGCCATCACATACATCCAATTAAGTTCACCTAACCTAATACATGCATTCCCCTTGTATTAACTTTTCAAGAAACCTCCTTACCCCATCATAGTCCTTGAAATTCTTCCACATGTGTATGAAAACTACTTCTCCTACTTCTCTCTTTACTTCGTCTAAATGTATAGTCCTATCATCAATATAGACTATATTGCAGGGCTTGATTTCTTGTCTTATTAGCGTCCTGATTTCATCTATTGCCTTTTTCATAACAATGCCTTTATGTGGATGAAATTCTATGTAGTGATTGTCAAATAGTTCATAGATATTGAATGCTTTAAGAGCCTCTACGGCTATTTCCCTTACATTCCAGCTGAGAGAAGCTACGTATAATCCAGTATTCTTAGTCCATTTAAGGAAATCTCTTACTTTAGGAAAAAGCTTTACAATTACACCGCTTGAATCTATTACTTCGTCCTCATTTATTCTCGTAAAAGGTGGAGTTAATAATGATATGTCAAGGGAATCCCATACAGTACCATCAAGGTCAACAAATAGTATTTTCGGACAACATGGCAAAGGATTCCACCTATCTAATAGAGGTTTACCTCCAATATTTTGGCGGTTCACTACGTCTAAGCTTTTCCTTCGGCTCCCATCTAAATCTCCATAAACCTCTTCCTACATCCTCTAAGGCTAACTGTAGTTCACTAATAATTTTATCACATAATAGGACTTCATCAGCTAGAGGTGATATTACTATATCTGCTTCTACTTCAGGTGATTCCACATCAGGTGTTATGACTTTAACCTTACATGCTCTTGGAACAATCCATACCCTTAAGGGCCCTCCAGCCGTTTCAAATTCCGATTCCTCGAAATAATCTTTTGGAGGCCATAGTTCAAGTAATTGCGCTAATTTTATCGGTATTAGTAGTTGTGGTGTTTCAGCTTCATACCCGCTATTAACTAGAGCACTTGTTTCAATGATCTTGTTGTTTCTTATTATCCTTAACCTTACCCTTACTACCATGACTAGGCACCACTTTTCTAGTAGCTCTTATTCTACCGATTCTTGTTCTATGATCTCTAATTAGTCCTATGAATGTTCTCTTCATATCGATATACAATAGAGGAGAAAGTGATTAAAAACTTATAGTGTTATAGTTTGCTTAATGCTCCGTAAGCCACGTATATTCCTACTGCTATGATTGCCATAGCGTATATTAGTCTTAGAAGCCATGGTGGAGACTTTACTGCTAGTTTTGCTCCAATCCATGAAGCAATTAATGTTGGTATACCTACAGCTAAGAATAGGGCTAAGTACATGTATCCATGTACTGTGAGTACTGCTGAGCCCATCCCCGCTGTTGCTATCATTTCTGAGCTCGAGGTACCTATAGCTATATGTGTTGGATAACCTAACGCTATGAATATGGGTACAAAGTATATTCCTCCACCAAAACCACATAAACCTGTAGCAAACCCTGCAAGAAACATGAGAGCAAATAGCTTTACTCCATGTTCAAGTACCTTAACTTCACTTACTGTTACTCTCTTTACTAGCTTCTTCCTAGCCTTAATCGTCTTATACGCAACATATACCCCGATACCAACACATGCTAGCCCAAAGATTCCTTTTAATGTTGTAGCTGGAATATACTTCGCAACAACATATGCTCCAAGAGCAACACCAAGAACAGCACCAATAGCAGCAGTAACTAACCCCCTACTATATACATGACCTTTCCTCCAATGAACATATACTCCTGGTAATGTAGTTAACGCTACAACTGCTTGGTTAATACAGTACGCTGTCTTAATATTAACGCCAAATAGGTATATTAGCATTGGTATCCTTAAGAAACACCCACCAACACCAAGCCAAGTAGCTAAGAGACCTGGAATTATAGCCGTAAGCAATACATTAGCCCAAAACATTGGGCTACTCAGCTCCAAAGGTATCACCTATGAAATATTTTTCATATATCTAAACTATAGAGGTAATAATATAAACTTTCTCCTACAAATTTAAAGTTCCGGCGAGAACTTGAATAAGAGTAAACTCATAGCTATGTATCTTGACATTGTTAGCGATAAATGTAGAAGGTACCTAGTTAAGACATGTAAGGATAAATTAATTAAGGAACCCTCAGAAAATATAGTTGAGTTATCTAAACTATTGTCCGTACTATCAAATCCAATAAGATTATCAATACTATGGCTACTGCTACAAATGGAAATGCCTGTATGTCTAATTACTGCAATTCTAGGTAAAGGTCAAACACTAATATCACATCATCTAAGGAGACTCAAGGATATTAAGCTAGTTAATGAGGAAGTTAGAGGTAAGTTTAGATATTATTCAATAAATCCAGCTAAGAGGGAATTAATAGAAAGTGTATTTAACCTCATTGAGTTGATATGAAGAGAAAGAATCTCTTAACTTACTCCATCCTACCTTTATCTAAGTGGGAAAGCAGTTCGTTTAAATCTATTTCACCTAAACCTATCACATAGTCTGCTGCTCCATATGATACTATTATCTTATCATCAACTAGGCATGCTCCACAAGGAAACACAGTATAAGGTCTATCCCCGAATATTTCATATGGCATTTTAGGTTCCATTATATAGTACGGTGTTACTGCAACTACATCAATTCCCTTCTCAACATTATATCTAAATAGTGCTGCAAATACCCTGTATCCCTCAATTTCCTTATCAACACCATGTATTAAGGCAAGATAAGTATCCTTCTCAAGTTCTATTGGTGGTGCTGCCCATCCAAGCTTTATCTCAAACTTTGCAGGCTCTAACGCTAAAATTGTATCAATTACCTCAACAACTTTAACCTCGCTTGGAATTTTAGTAATAGTGTCCTCAGATACCTTACTAACAACTAGGTAGTATTTTTCATCGTCCATGTGCGGTCTATGGAATAACAGTAAGGTTCCATCACTTGTTCTCACTAGGAAAGCATCTTTATCACTAACTACGTGATCTCTAATTCCTTCAGGAAATATAAATACGGCAACCTTATGCCAATTATCATTACCACGGTCTATGGCTGCTACAGGTATTGTTCTATACTTCCTTATAGCAGGATTAAAGTAATTTATAGTTCTACCCGTATAAACCATGACGTTAAAGTTATCTACTTTATTAGTTCTGGGATCTTCCGTTCCCCATATATCATACTTAGTTGAAGGATAGAGTACGAGTTCTCCTGGGTAGTGACTTGCACTAATATTACCCTTATATACGTCATCTATGGGTATTTCGAGTAATACTATTCCGCTAAGATACATGAAGTATCCTAGGATTATCCTAGCATATATTTTAAGGTAATCACCATTCAATAGTATTGATGAATTAAATATTGAGATCGGGTTGTCTATTGGATAATTCTTTAGGTGAACTCTATTTGGTGATATTACTCCAGATCTCTTAACGATATCAATGGTCTTAAACTCTCTTATTTTATTAGCTTCCTTTATATTAGTACTGTTTTTGAAGCCTCTAAACATGTACATTACAGAGACCCTTAAATAAACTATTCACAGAGAACATTAATACAATTTAATGAAAATAAAAGTATTGATTAAGTATTACTGTACTTTCTTAATTTTCTCCTTAGCTCTCTTAAATGTCTTAAGTACTAATTGCTTTATACCTTCGATAATGTCTACATCTTCTCCAACGGTTACTGGTATGTAGTTTACGTAGATTACTTCAATTCCCCTCCTAAAGGGCTTCTCTTGTAGCTATACCTACTGAAGCAGCTTAGTTCGGTTAGCAACACGTTGGCCTTTAGTAGTCCTCTTGCTATGTCTTCTTCAAGTTTAGATCTATACTTAAATGCGTGAGTAGTCTACTACTGTACAGCCATAGTTTTTGAAGATATGCATTATGATGCTCTCTATGTCGTGCTTCTTAGCTGTTGAAGCGAAGAATACTTTCCTATCCTTAATATCTCCTAGGGGGTATCTGAAATGATCGTTATCACCATGGCGGAAGAATACAATAAGGATAAAGTAGATAAATTAGAGGAAGCTGTAAGAAACATTAAGCCTAGTGCCAAGGTAACTAAGGTAGTTCTAAGACCTGAACCTTGCTCTTAATGGACCAAAGTATTGGGCTACGTGAGGTAGTGGCGCATAGGCACTTATAACGAGCACGGTTACGTCAGTGACTATTGGTGGTATTATAGTTCTACCACCTTCAATTATAATGAAGTCTGCAGGTAGTTCATTAGCTTTAATTTACAACATCTACTCAGTGCTGTAGAAGGGTTTACCAGCCATTCCTCCACTGCATCTTCTTGCGCCAATAGTCGCTATCTTACCTATCA
>CAYPZO010000097.1:0-3295 GCA_964415135.1 uncultured Desulfurococcales archaeon
TCAACTACTACTTTCTCTTCTGTTCCATAGGGACATCCTTTTCCATACTTAAAAATTACAGTTATTGTACTACTCTTATATGTCTTAAAAACTACTTCCCTTACTAATGTCCTCTCATCAACGAGTTCATTAATTTTATCTTCAACTTCCTCTACTCCATCTTCGACTTCATAGTAGAGCTCCCAACTAGAATAGGGGCAAGGCTGTGCATGCCTAAACTTTACTATCATCGTTATAGTGAATGGTACACCAAGGCTTAACTATAAGAGATGAACTCTATGTGGGTTATTGTCTCGTTATCGTATGACCATAGTCTTCCCACTACTATGACTGTATTACAGTTAGTGTGCTATTCTCAATGTTTACCTCCTGTATTATTCCTTCTATGGTTTTTCCTCGTGTTCTTCGTGATTATGGCATTCTCTTGTCTCATTATGTTCATGTCTGTGGATCATACTCTTATTCTGCATGGTACATGTTCAATAGTAGTTATTGTGGTTTTTTGCGTTCTCCGCGTTCTTGGCATTGTTTAATGTAGTTGTCTTAGTGGTTTCTCCTATTAGTGTCTGATTATCTAAGTATTGATTTATGTTCTTTAGCATAGTTGGTGTAGCTATTATTCCTCCTACTAGAGCTAAGACTATCATTACTGGAATGTACTTCATAGGTCTTCACCCGCTATTATTGTTAATAAAAGCTACTTATAGTATGGACTCACAATTTGTCTATAAGATTCTTGAATAGAATTAAAAAGAATAGGAAAAAGCAGAAGTTGTTTAGAAATTTATTGTTTTCTTTTCATGAACCCTATTCCCATGGAGACTAGGGCTAATGCTACTGCGGCGTATGCTATCATGGACGCAGTTGATGCTTTGTCTTTAGCTTCTTTTCCTTCAGTTAATGCTGTATTTGATGTTTCTTCTATTTTTGATAACGTTATTGACAGTTCTCCAAACTTGGTTATTATCTTAATGGTATCTTCTTTAATATCTGATACCTTTCCCTCAATATCGCCTACCATTGTTTCTATTTTTGCCGTTCCATCTTTAAGCACTTTAATACCAGTTATTATCGACTCTATATCTGTCTTTATTGTTCCTAACGTTGTTGATACTTCTACTACATTATTTGATACCTTAGTTATCTTTGTGTCAATGCTATTTAGGAAGGATTCTGTATCCTCCGTTTTCTTTAATAGGTCGCTTATCTTCATAATTATTTCTCCTTTAACTGTATCAATCTTTACTACTTCATTATATATTCCTATTATTCTTCCCTTTAGATCTCCGAGCATGGTGTTAATGTTCACTACTCTATTGTCTAGGTTGGTTATTCTTTGTATCAGGTCGTCGATCTTTAACGTCATATTGCCTATAGATGTTTGTATTAAAGCTATGTCTCCCTCAATACTTGTTATTTTTGCGTTTAGCTGGTTAAGGAGTGTAGCTAGTTGATTTAATATTGGTGTTATCTCATTTATCCTAGTATTTAGCATGTTTATTGCATTCATTATGTTCGTTTCCGTACTTGATATCTTATTTATGATTTCACTTTTTGCTTGACGTACTTCACCTATTACTTTACTTACATCTCCTGCAGCTACTTCCCTGACTATGAATGTGTCGATGCTATGACCGTAAGCTTTTACGAACTTACCTTCATAGCTTGCAGTTACGAGTATAGTGTATGTTCCTTCGCTACTGGGGGCTGTGAATGTTATTATGTATATTCCTTTAGATACCTCGTTTACTGTTAGCTTAGTTGATGTACCTGATTCATCTATTAGGTAGGTCTCTACATTACATGAAGTTAGTATTCCATCAAGCTTTACTACTGCTGTTGCAGTGCACTTCTCTGATGGTGAGTAGAATTTACCTACATTAACTTCAACGCTTAGTTCCTTAATGGCCTTGACTACTAGCTTCTTAGCTATATAGCTCATTAAGTCTTCGGTTAAGGGTAGGTACCCCCATTGTGGTAGTATGCTTATCACGTATTCTCCTGGTTTAAGGTAGCTTACAGTAAAGTCTAAGCTTATTGCTCCATGGGTTATCGGATCTGTTATTGTTTCAGCAATTACGTTTCCTGAACACAGTATCTTAATAAAGGGTGATAATTCCTCTGGTGTCGTAATTCCATACTCTACGTATGGGCTATATGCCATGAACATTGGTACCAGCGTTAGGAGCTCTAGACCATAGCCCTCAATATGTACTTTCTCATCAACCATTACTTCTTTGGGCTCAAGCTTTATTCCTGCAGCACTTATGTACACCAATGCCTCCTTATCTCCAACAACAACTTTAACAAGCATTAGCCCTGAAGCATACTTATCAAAACCTATGTTAATTGTTGCGCTGTCCCCCATGAATGGTGCTTTTAATGTTTTTGCAACAATAATGTTTCTTAACGATTCCCTCCACATTGCATGGGAAATAGTGAATGGAGCATAGTATAGTAGCCTTGTAACGTATGCTTTAGCTTCTTGACCAGAACCAGAAACCCTTATAGTCCCTTTCTCTTCAATATCATAGAATGGCACATTACCCATGATACCCATACTTTGAGGTATTAAGGCTCCTGGATAATCCTTAACATAGTTTACTGCCTGTGCACTACTAATCACATAATTGTTTGCTGGTCCATCATAAACTGGTAAGAGAAGTACTGGATCACCTAGTAATATAGCTTGTAGGCACGTCCTTAATGTAACATAGAGGAACATTGGATGCTGGTATTGGAGTGATGTTTCTAGGAATTTCACCATCCCAAGATAAAATACTAGTCCAAGTGGCGCTTTACTTGACCTACCCATTAAGCTATTATATGTCCTGATAAAGCACATGTGCAGGAGATCAGCGCCACCTATTGGATAGTAAATGTATGTTCCTCCTTTATCAATGACAACTATTGGTGTAGCTAAAGCTGTCCTAGCGTGACCGAGATAGGCTATTCCAGCACCCTTAGACATTAATACTGCTTCTCCAATACTTGGCGCTGGACCCCAATATGAGACTTGTTCTGGAGGTATTATCGTTTCATCCCATAATCCATTCATACAGGCATAGCTTAAGACAACTGGTAGCTTGTAGTTTTCTGGAAGTTTAAGTAAGTCACTTGAAGTAGCTAGGGTTTCCCATCCATAACCACACTTATATGCTGACCAACTATTTATGCCTCCATGTGCTGATACGAAGAGCATTATGCTTTCTCCTTTAGCAAACTCGTTTTTCACATTAGTTGGTGTATATGTTCCCTCAATTCTAGAGTATACCTGAGTATTGAACATTCTCGT
>CAYPZO010000097.1:3395-6399 GCA_964415135.1 uncultured Desulfurococcales archaeon
GTTGGATTCCATGCATTAAACCAATCAACAGACTGTAGATCTTGTGCATTCATTAGCTCTAGTATGTCAAAGTAGTAGAAGCTTGGAGGTATATCTTTAGCATTACCTACTATTAACACGTACTGGAGATTAGGATGTGCGTTTTCATCTTTTAAGTAGCTTATTATCTTTAACGCTCTATAAGCATCATAATTATACATTAACAATTGATAAACAATATCATATTGTGCTAGGCTTTGAGGATACCTATAAATACCATACAGCGATGCCATGAGGCCCCCAGGCTGTGCTGGTGGGAAGTAGTAGTCTATGTATTCAACACTAACTATCTGTACATCGAGGCCAACGTTAGTATAGAATTGAGCTAGAGGTTTCACGTAGTCAATAAGATTGTCGGTGGTTATTATAGCTAATAGAGGCTTCTCAGCCTCAGCCTTAACAATAGGTTTAGGATATGCTATAATAACATCTACATTTCTAATGAAGACTATTTTTCCTTCAGCAGGATTATATTGAACTGGATAAATCCATACAATAATAATAGTTTTATTACCGAAACCGTAGCCAATGTAGAAGTCTATAATTTTCCCTGGAATATATGAGTCCATAGAGTAAATGGTTTCATTGATTTTAACTGGCTTAGGCTTACCCTTTAATGGTACTGGAGCTGGCATAGGCATTAACGGCTTATCTAAACTTATAACCTCGTAATCAGCGCTAACAACTCCTATCTTTATATCATCCTTACGAACATAGCCATCGATTACGTAGCGGTAAGCCTTCCTAGGAATAGCAGGGGTTCCTGGATCACCCGAAAAACCAGTAAAATTATCAAATGACACTACATAGAACTCGTTATTCAAAGTTCCCGATATAATATTAAGTGTAGATACCTTCCTTAGATCATCTATATGTAATGATATAGGCTTTAACTGAAGACGAGGGTCTATATTAGTTAGATAAGGTCCCTCTATACCCATATCCTCTAGGTCACTAAAATTATTATTCACACTAGCAGTAGCCATTAATGCTGATAGCGAGGATATAGGCATTAATACTAGTATTAGCAGCACAATTGAATAAACGTATCTGTACTTAGATAACATTAAATACCACCTGGTTAACTGTTAAATAGTTTTCAAGTATTATAGAATTAGGTTTGAACTTCCTCCTCACACCGAGATATGAAGTATAACGAAAATATACCCTAACCCTACACTCTTTTAAAGAACACGAAAAGGTGCTGATAACATGGCTAAGTTAAGCCTAATATCCATTATCCATTACAATAGGAGGTTAGCATTTAAGCTAGCTTTAATCACTACGGCCATCATTATAATCACTTCAATAATCCCAATACCTGGAATAGACAATAGCTATGGAGGCGAGAAATTATTTTCCATTAGCCACTATACCTCTTACCTAATACTATCATATTTATGGACTATAGTTCTACAACATAATGTTAATTCAGTTAATCCAAGACTATTATTAATTATACTCGCTACCATACCATTAACCGAGGTAGTACAAATACCTCTTCCATATAGATGTGCTTGTCTAGAAGACTTAGTATTTAATGTGCTAGGAGCAACGTCTGGAGTCCTGTTATATTTTCTAATTGAAAAACTATGGGGAAAGTCTAGGACTTAGAAAATAAAGTATTAGTTAACTTAAGTTAATGATATGTAGCCGCTCTTCTCAATCATTATAATGAGCTCTACTAGCTTATCATACTTTAATTTACCTAGTTCGGATATTGTTGTTTTCATGAACTCTAATACTGTTTTACCATTACTTAATGTTAGGAATACGAGTATTGAGAGTATCTTTCTTTCTAACTCGTCAACTATTTTAAGGAGCCTCTCCCTATCATCCAATGAAAGCTTATCGGCAATTTCTCTTGGTAGCAATAGTACATTGTAATTTAATTTAATCCTCTTTCTTAGTATGTTCTTGTACTTTTCTATCTTTAGTTCTCTAATTACTTCTTCATCACTTACACCATTTACTTTCATGAATTCACTTACCTCTCTAATATACTTCTCTACGTCTACCTCAATACCCATTACTTGTTTTAGATTCTCTAATATTAGTGGCATGTGTTTCTTCATGTGTATGCTTCTAAGTTTAAACTCGATAGTATTGAGCTTATCCTTCATGAAGCCTCTTAGCATGTGTTCTGAGTATGTTTTTGAAATATAATATGTTATTACTTCTACTAGGTTTCCTAAATGTTTATCTGCTATTGATAGGTATTGTGGAATAGCGTATGCTATTGAGCTACACTTAGCTATATTCGCGAAGTTGATGTTATCTACTCTATCAAGGTCGGTATGATAGTACTTATCTGGCCAAGTTATTATCATTACTGATGGTATTCCAATAGCTATTAATGGGTCATGATCGCTTCCGCTACTATATATGTCTATTGAACCTCTATGATGCGGCTTTACTTCTCCTTCTGTAACCATTTTTATTGCTTCTTCAGCAAATACCTCAAGTATTGAGTGCAGCATTATTGGTGGTTTCTTAACCCTTAGCACAGAGTCTGTTTTAACTTCATCTCCACCAATCATGTCGAGGTTTATGCCCATAAGTACCTTGTCTTTCATGTAGTCTAATCCAAGTTTACTTATATAGGCTAGGTATCCAAGCCATTCAGCGGTCCATATGATTCTTAAACTATGTTTTGGTTTCTCAAAGACTCCCTTATTTAATAGTTCATTGTATACCCTTAGTCCTTCAGCTAGTCCTACTACACCAGAAGCATTATCATTAGCTCCAGGAGATGGGTGACATAGATGTGCTGTAAGCCATATCTCCTTATCGCTTTTACCTTCAATGAATGATGTTATTACGGGTATTTTGTTTTCATCCTTAATCGCGGATTTAACCTCAATTTCAACTACTACTTTCTCACCCTTCTCACTATGTCTAAGTATTCTATCAGCTATTCTTCTGGAAATAGCAACTGCTGGGACCTTGTATTCCTTTACCTCAT
>CAYPZO010000098.1:0-6396 GCA_964415135.1 uncultured Desulfurococcales archaeon
CTCCTTTGCGAGAGCAGCAGCAACATCATCTTGTGTTGAGAGAGGATTACTAGCAGCTAATGCAACTTCAGCTCCTCCAGCTTTTAATGTTCTTACGAGAACAGCTGTTTCCTTAGTGACATGAAGTACTGCACCAACTCTAACACCCTTCAAAGGCTTATTTTTCATAAACTCCCTCCTAATAATCATAAGGACCGGCATGTGTCTCTCTGCCCATTCAATTTGCATAGCACCGCGTTCAGCTAAGCTAATATCTTTTATCTTATAATCAACCATACATGAACCCCAAACAATACCTCACGTATAACTAGCTTAAAAATACAACGTATGTATGCTGGTCAGCATCGCTGGGCTTCTTCATATCTTACTCCGCGTCGGAAGTTGTCATCACCCACTAAGTGCCAGTGTACGGTCATCCTGCCGACTGTGTCGGCTGTCCCGTACATGGGAGACCATTCTATAACTACTACTTAGTTTAAGGTTTTAAGCTAACTTAAATTCCCAAGTGGGGGAACTTGTTACTTAATAGGGTTTAACGACTAATTAACCTGTATGTGCATATCTTTAGCTTGAAATGAATATGAGTAATGTGAAGAGATATTTAAGGATACTAGCTAGGAGGTTTTGGAAGCATAGGCTTGTGATATCATTTATAATCTTTATACTAGTGATGCTAATTAATGCATTAGCGTTTTACTGGACTGAAGTAATTAATGGCCCTCAAAAACACTTAACCTTCTTTCATGCGGTTTACTGGGCTATTATAAGCATCACAACTATAGGTTATGGAGACATAATTCCAGTAACAGAAGCAGGAAAAATGATAGCTATAGAAACGGGTATTATGGGATTTGTTGTATTCATGTTGCTTGTTTCAACTATGGCGGAGTATTTAACGGAGTATAGCTTAAAGAAATCTATGGGGCTAGGGAAGTTGAGTGATGTAGATTTAATCGTAGTAGGTAGTTCAGAAATTTGTAGAGAGGCAATAAATGAAATAAAAGCTAATTCACCAAAAACAAAGATTGGATGGATATTAGAGAAAAGACCTAAAACACCACCTGAAGACGTAGAATTCATTGTAGGAGACCCAACAGATGATAAAACATTACTAAGAGCAGGAATTAAGAAAGCAAAACACATGATAATATGCTTAACAAACGATTCTAAAGCATTGCATATAGTATTAACTGCTAAAAGATTAAACAAAAACTTAAATATAATAAGTATAGCAATGAATAGAAAATCCCAAGAACTCTTGGAAGAAGCAGGGGCAAAAATGGTAATACCCTTAAGAATTATTGGAAGAGCACTAGCATCAGCAGTATTTGAACCCCTAGTTTCAGATTTCCTAGATAAAATCACAGCAGCAAAAACATTAAATCTAACAGAACATGATGTTACAGCACAGGAAAAGGGTATGAGCATTAGTGAACTAGTTAAAAGCTTAGAGAGCAAAGATGGCAACTACAAATATGTGCCTCTAGTATTAGCGAGAAAGGATGGAAAAGAGCTAACGGCTCCAGGTAGAGAAGCAAAACTAAGCGAGGGGGATAGGCTAGTACTTTTAAAAATTAGAAAGAGGAGGTCGAGAAAGCCTGTAAAGAAGAAAACACGCACACAATCAACTTAAGCCATTCTATGATCTAGCCATTAGTATTCAACCTCTGCATTCTAAGGATAAAGATTTTATGTATACACCCCCTATCTAACATGAGACTGCGCGGTGAGGCATAGTGCCCAATAAATTAATAAGTATTAGGAATCTAAGAGTTGCCTATATTAGCTTAAGAGGCTATGTCAGAGCTGTTGATAAAGTAAACCTAGACATCTATAAAGGTGAAGTATTAGGTGTTGTGGGCGAGAGTGGATCTGGAAAATCAACAATGGCATATACCGTATTGAGGGTGTTACCACCAACAGCTAGAATTCTAGAAGGCTCAATAACCTATAATGATATGGATATATTGAAAATACCTGAGGAAGAGTTCAGAAAAATAAGGTGGAGAAAGCTATCCCTAATACCTCAAGCAGCACTTAACGCTCTTAACCCTACACTTAGGATCATGGATCATTTCCTAGAAACAGCTAAAACCCATGGTATAAGGGATAAAGAGCAAGTAATTAGCAAGGCATCTGAGCTACTAAAGCTACTAAGACTTGAACCCGAACGCGTCTTACCTAGTTATCCGCACGAACTTAGTGGTGGAATGAAGCAGCGAGTACTAATAGCACTAGCAATGCTGCTAGACCCCGAGCTACTCATTCTTGATGAACCTACTACAGCGCTGGACGTACTTACCCAAAGGTACATACTCGACCTACTTAAGGATGTTAAAGCTAAGCTCGGAATAACAATGGTATTCATAACACACGACATTGCGGTAATAGCCGACATAGCTGATAGAGTTGCTGTAATGTACGCAGGTAAAATATTTGAAGTAGGCGATGTATACCAGGTGTTCAAGAACCCTATAAACCCATATACTAAAGCATTAATGGAAAGTATACCAAGCCTAATCGGTGATGTAGAGGAAATGAAGCCAATACCAGGTTCACCGCCTGATTTAGTAAATCCCCCACCAGGCTGTAGATTTGCACCTAGATGTTCTCAAGCCATGAGTATATGTAAGGAAAAAGAACCACCAATGGTTGAAATAGAACCTGGTCATTACACGTGTTGTTGGCTATATGTTAAGAGGTGATAAAGCCTTGGGCTCCCCATTAATTGAAGTTAAAAATCTTAAGGTATACTTCCCGGTAAAGAAGTCTCTTTTTGGAAAAAGGCTGTATGTAAGAGCAGTTGATGGAGTTGACCTAATAATTGATGTACGTGAAGTGGTAACTCTTGTAGGGGAAAGTGGTTGTGGAAAAACAACACTAGGCAAAACAATAGCAGGGCTCATAAAGCCTACTAGCGGTGAAATACTCTTCGAAGGCAAAGACATACACTCTCTCGATAGGAAAAGTTATCTAGAGTATCGTAGAAGTGTCCAAATAGTGCACCAGGATCCTTATGCATCCTTAAACCCAACAAAAACGGTCTTACAAATATTATCATTTCCATTAAGGAGATGGGGTATAGCTAAGAGCAGAGAAGAAATAATAGAAAGAGTAACTAAGCTCCTAGAGCTCGTAGGACTTACCCCACCTGAGGAATTCCTCAATAAGTATCCACATCAGCTTAGTGGCGGTCAAAGACAAAGAATAGCAATAGCAAGAGCAATAAGCGTTAATCCTAAACTAGTGGTTGCAGACGAGCCAATAACAATGATAGACGTGTCCCTAAGACTAGGAATACTAGACCTCCTACTAGACCTACGCAAGAAACTAGGAACAGCCTACCTATTCATAACACATGATTTTGGAGCTGCAAGATACTTAAGCGCTAAAGGGGGAGGAAGAATAGCAGTAATGTATTTAGGAAAAATAGTAGATATGGGTCCTGCTGAAGAAGTAATAAGAAACCCGTTACACCCATACACACAAATTCTCCTCCAAGCAGTACCCGTACCTGACCCCGAGTTATCAAGAAAGAAGAAACCAATAAAGTTAAGAAGCCTCGACATACCAAGTCCCTTAAACCCTCCACCAGGCTGTAAATTCCATACAAGATGCCCCTACGCTATGGGTAAGTGTTCAAAAGAAGAACCACCGCTAGTTGAGGTTAAGTCAAAGCACTACGTAGCATGCTGGCTTTACCTTAAGAGGTGAAATAATTAAATGAACGATGCCTTAATTAAATATCATTTAACAGCAGCATTTGCACTCCTAATACTAACAATAATAGCCTTCTTTCACTTAAAGCCAGGCTCACCCTCATTTATAGTGAATATTATAGCTCTTATCCTCCTCTTAACATTTATCTTGGTAGTAGTGTTATTTTCAAGAAGAGTAATGAAAACTACGAGGCTACTACCTACCGATAATAATACATCATACAATCTAATTAACTGGTAATACAGTTAGTTAAGTAGTTAGTAAAATTAAAATAAGTTCCCCATATCCGTTATATGAGAAAAGCATATAAATAACCTTCAATAAAGTCGTAGACGACCTTTGATATAAGGTGATCTAAGTATGGACTTTAAATCAGCTAAAATAGTCTCAATACTATTATTAATAACAGTACTAGCTTCAATTGCAATACCATTAGCAACGGCAATAGCACAAAAAGAAGTAGTACTTTATACCCACGGCTGGTGGCAACCACCACCACAGCGAAGATTTAACCCATTCGCCCCAGGCGCTATAATCATAGGAGGATTAGTATATGAGAGACTTGCCTTCTGGATGAAAATGACAAATGAATATGTACCAGAACTAGCAACAGGATGGGAGGTAAGAAAAGCGGAAAACAAGATAATCATACATTTAAGAAAGAACGTCTACTGGCATGACGGAACACCATTCACAAGCAAGGATGTATGGACAACATTCATGATATACAAAGCACTAAATAGACCAGTATGGAAGTACATTGAAGACGTAAAATGCATTGATGACTACACGGTTGAATTCAAGGTAAAGGAGTGGGCATACCTACTATTACACTACCTACTATTCGTAGACGGTAGAATCGTAGCACCCTATCACATCTATGGAAAGTATGCAGAAGAAATAGCTAAAGCAAAGACAGAAGACGAAATGAAAGAAGTAGTTAAGAAGCTAATAGAATTCGAACCAGACACAATAATTGGAACAGGACCATTCAAATTCGTAAAGATCACGCCATCTGAAGTAGTATTAGAGAAATTCGACAAGTACTGGGCAGCAGATAAAATACTCATAGACAAGATCATAATGCCATACATAACAAGTAACGAAGTGGGATGGGACTACTACAGAGCAGGTAAACTAGACTACGACTGCTTTATGATGCCACCTGAAGTAAAATCAGAACTAGAAGCTAAACCATTTGCAAAGATAGTTACAATCTACGACCTATCAGGATTCGCTCTAGTATTCAACTTCAAGAACAAGTGGCTAAGAATACGTGAAGTAAGAATGGCAATAGCCTACGCCATTGATAGGAAGAAGGTAGCAGATGCGGCGGGAGCGGGACTATTCGAGCCCGTAGACTACCCAACAGGACTATTAAAGCTAGCTGAAGATGAATGGGTTGGAGACCTAATAGCAGCTGGAGCACTTGAAAGATATGATTACAACCCATCAAAAGCTGAAGAACTATTAAAGTCAGTTGGATTCACAAAGAAGGGAGGTAAATGGTACACACCTGATGGAGAGCCATTCAAGCTAACAATGATAGCACCCGGCGGCTGGACTGACTGGGTAGCTGCTATGACAGAAGTTGCTGAAGAACTAAAGGCGTTTGGAATCGAAATAGAGTTTAGAACACCCGAATCACCAAGCTACTGGAGCGATGAGTGGTACCTCGGAGGAAACTTCGATCTAGCAATAGACTTCTTCGGAGCATGGATGATTTACCCATGGGCGGCTTTCGAGAGAATGTGGATTGAGGTAAATAATAGGCCAAGAAACCCGCAAGTACAAGGACCAGAATTCCCAACAAAACTAAAGCTACCATACTTCGGAAATGAAGAAGTAGATGTTAAAGAACTAGTAGAAGTACTAGTAAAGAGCTTTGACAAGAAAGAACAGAAAGAAGCTGCAATGAAGCTAGCTTATGCAGCAAACTACTACCTACCACAATTCCCAATTGCCGAGAAGAGACTAGTACTATTCGCAAATAAGGAACACTTCATATGGCCAGATCCATCAATTAAACCAAACTACATGCTATGGCAGAACGCGGCTGGAGGACACTTAGATGCACTAGCATTCATGATAAGACTAGGTGCAGTAGTACCTAACCCCAAGTTCTGGGGTGTAACAGTAACACTACCACCAAAGACAGTAACTGTACCAAAGCCAACAACAACCACAATAACAGAAACACTACCAGGAACAACAGTAACAGTAACTAAGACAAAGACAGTAACAACAACATCACCAGTAACAACAACAGTAACAACTGAAGTAGCACGCTGGGACATAGCTATAGCACTATTAATAGTAGGTCTAATAATTGGAGTAGCTATAGGATTCTTCGCCAGGAGAAAGTAAAATTCATTTTAAATAAATTGCTTTTTTCATCATCTATCACCTAATTAACTTAATATATGTTGTCCTCATCTACATACTTAGGGGAGTAATAAGTGCGATGGATAGTTAAGCGCGCATTAATGGCATTTATAACAATATATGTTGCAGTAACATTTACGTTCATAGTAGTTAAGTCAATGCCAGGAGACCCGATAGAAGCATTAACGCAAGCATTCATAAGACAATACTACATGAGATACGAAGAAGCGAGAGCGCTGGCAGAAGCTGTAGCACCATTCATTCCTAAGGGATCAATTTTTGAACAATACA
>CAYPZO010000099.1:0-1986 GCA_964415135.1 uncultured Desulfurococcales archaeon
TCAATAATGTTCTTGAAGAGAGAATAACCAGGGTTAAGAAGGATAAGAAGAGGTATTGGAGAATTACATGTGATAGCGGAATGACCTTCCTCTACTATGTTGATCTTCTAAAAATACTTATTGATGCAATTCGCGAAGGAAGAGTTAATATTCATGAACTAGTAGAAGATTACGCTGCTGCTTTATCTATCGTTCCCGTTGTGAATGTTAGTATTTTATGAAAGTGTTCTATTGGGGTGGTTTCTTATCGTGTTACTGGTTTGTGTTCGTATTTTCCTTTAGCTGCTTCTTCTAATATTTCCTTTACCTTTCTCTCTATGCTCTTCTTCTTCCATTCCACGTATTTTAGGAAGATCTTTACTCCTATTTTCACGAAAGGCGTTCCTGCTAAATACGTTTCTGCAAGTTTTGGTGCCCATCTAAGTGAATGTTCTAGGCACTTCCACATAATCTCAATGTGTTCTCTTTTTATCTTAAAGCTAAGTAGTGCTTTCTTATCCTTTAATACACCCAAGGGTACGAAGTACATTGGCACTATTAGGCTTGGATAATTCTTCAATCTGTCCATTAGTTCGAGAGTTTTCATTATGTCTTCAGGTATTTCCTCTGGTAGATTGAGTATTATTGTTGCTGCTGGCAGTATTTTATTATCTGCCATTATGGCAAACGCTTCTTCAACTACATCCGGCCATTCTTCTGGTTTATAGGGTGCTGCTTTAGCTGGCATTATTATTTTTGCTAATCTGGGTGAGCCTGTTTCAATACCTGTTTGTACTCCCATGTAGTCTTGATTTGTATTTGAGTATATTAGTTCCATAAGCTTTGATAGTACTTTCCCATTTCTTTCACCATAAACTACTGCTGCAAGACTTACATGTGACCAACCTATGGCGTCGATACCCTGCTCTAATAATGCCTTATGGAGCTTTAGTAATGGTTCTAGTTTTGGTTTAACTCCATAAGCTCCATATAATAATATATCCTCGGAGTGTAGGATTACCTGTTTTCTACCATATTTCATGTTAACTTTTGCTTCAGCAACTACCTTATCTATTGGAATATACCTTAATGGCCTTAACGTTACTGAACAGAACTTACATCCTCTAGGACAGCCCCTCATAATTTCGATAAGACCATTAACGCTTGCACCCTTAATTACTGGTATTTCGTCTATTGATGGAACTTCAAGTGCTGATATGTATACATATTTTGGTAATGGTTTATTATCTATAATTCTCTGTGCTATATCAACTATTATTTTCTCCGCCTCACCATCAATAACTGTATCTACACCCCATTTTTCCCAAAGATCTTCTACGTGAAGCCATTGCCATGCTGCTGGACCACCAATTATAATTTTACCTCCTCTTTTCTTGAACTTCCTAATGGGCTCCGAGTTCATTAGCTTCATGAAGTGCTTCCTATTAACGGGTTCTTTCTTTGTAACAGCCCACCAAACATTACTTGGGGCACAAAAAGCAAAGAAGTCGTGATGTCCTATGAGTAGTGCTTTAGCTTTAGGTAGGTACCTATGTATGTAGTCGGGGTCTATTATTGCCGCATTAAATCCTGCATCTATTAATGCTGCTTCAATTTTTCTTAAACCATAGGGTGCTTCAATGGGTCTGCCGTAGTCATCTACCTTGGGTTTAGGCGCTGCTATACGCATCCAAAGCCATTCTGGTAGTCCTATAGCTGGACTTGTTGTCATAAATCCTATAAACTCCTTACCGTGGTGATTGGTCATTAATGTCCTATCAACAGTTATTACAAAGTCTATGTTCTTCATAGAGTCATCACCTTGTATTCTATATTATGTTCTTTAATTAACTCCTCAAGTTTATTAAGATATCTACTGCCATAGGAGTCACTACATATGTATATGCTCGTTATTTTCATGTCCTCTATATTGTGAGCTAGCTCTGCAGTTAGGTAATTTGATTCATTAAATGTAAATGAGTATAGGCGAATACCATAACGTATGTT
>CAYPZO010000099.1:2086-6323 GCA_964415135.1 uncultured Desulfurococcales archaeon
ATAACGTAAGGAGAAAAGCTCATGAAATGCTCATTAACGTTAAAAGGCTTGCTGAATTTCTTAGCAAGATAGTTCATGAAACCAAGTAGTAAACATTCTTAATCTAACTTCTAATCTGCCTATGATTTATTACGTAAACGACTGATTTATGCATGTTACTACATTAATTAATAGGTAGCTTTTTCTATCTCATTTATAGTATATTGTAGGGAACAGAGTAGGGGTATAGCGATGAAGTACCCATTAGATAACCTAGTTAAGGCTCTTGAAAGATTAGGATTAAAGGGTTATGAATCTCAAGCATATATAGCATTACTTAAGTTAAAAGAAGCTACAGCATCTGAAATAGCTTCATCTTCAGGTGTTCCTCAGCCTAGAATTTATGATGTGCTTGAATCCTTAGCTAGGAGGGGGCTCATTGAATATTCCGTTGAAAGACCTAGAAAATATAGAGCATTACCTCCAGCATCAGCTATACCATTACTTGTAAAGAAGCATATAAGGGAGTTAAGTGAAACTGGAAGGATAATTAGTGAAGAATTAAATAGACTATTTAACATGGAGCACGAAGGTAAGGGACCTAATTTATGGATCTCTCATAACGTTGAAGTAGGGTTAAATAAGGTTAAGACAATACTTAAAAAAGCTAAAGAGGAAGTAGTTATTGCTGTTAATAGGAAAATATATAGAAGAATTATTAGAACAGTAGCTAGGAAGGCTTCACGTAATTCAACTAGAGTATATGCTGTAACAGTATATGCTCATTCACGTGAAGTACCATTTTCTAGGAAGATACGTAGTGTACCTAACTTATTAGTTAAGTACCTACCTACAGGTAATGTTAATATAATACTCGTTGATGCATCAAGGTTCCTACTGTTAATGGATAACTATGTGTTAGACGTTAATGAGCATGGATTATTTAGTATGGCTGAAGAATTCTACTATCACAGCGTTTGGAGAATTGCCCATTGGATAAAGGAGCCTATAGTAAGTAAAGGACAGGTATATAATTTAAAGAAGCATTGGCTAGCTCTTGAAGTAATTAAAAAAGCTCTAGAGAAGGGGCTAAAGGTTAAAGCTAAGGTTAAGGGAATAAAGGTTAAAGACAAGTCCCCCATCGAAGTTGAGGGTATGGTAAAGAATGTTACATTTGATGTAAAAGACTCTATAAGATCATTTACTTTAAAGCTAAGTGACGGCAGTGAAGTTACTATAGGCGGATATAGAGCTGTAATTGAAGATATTGAAGCGGTTGACATAAGGTTAGAAATCATGTAACTTTAACGTAGGTTTACACTTATAACCCTATTTAAGTACTAGATACTTCTCTAGGTGGAATAATTAAGCCTGAGGAATTATTGAAGATTTCAGGTATTGGTAGATTTCAGGTGATGGCTTTACTACAAGCAGCCCGATACTACACAATCCACAAGGATATGAACAAGGCTAAGAGCTTTGGATTAAATAGGGCAATCTTCTATGCATGGGCTAAACACTATGGTCCCCATACATCCGCTTGGAGGAAAATAAAACTAGAAGAAGTACTACGTAGAAGAGTATTGGAGGAATATAAGAAGGCTAAGTGCCCTGAAGGATATGTTGAAGTTCTAGGTGAATGTGTCCAGGTAAGTAAAAGTGGATACTACGTTATAGGTGAGAAAGAGCAAACACCAGTAGATTACGATAATCAGGTTACTAGAAGGCTTAGGAAGATAATGGATCCCGAAAAAGCGTGGAAGGCTGCACTGGAGTATGTAAAACAGTTTCCTGAATGGGTTCTTAAGGATCCTCAAAGATTCTATAAGCTTGTCTACGAACCTATTAGGGATGAATTCTTTAAGTACTTGATTAGAGAAGAGCAACCTAAACCTCCACAACAGTTAATTGGGAGAATTCAAAGCTTAGAAGAGGCTTATAAGAAGGCTAAGAAGCAGCAAAGAACATTACTAGACTTTACGAGATAAATTAAGTGATGCCTATTTGGAGGATTTAATAATAGTATTAAGTGCATTAGCACTAATGATATTATTACATGAGCTTCTACACTTACTTATGGCTATAGCTCTTAAGGTGAAGATTAAGGCTTTTGGAATATCTATTGTTGGTCCTATATTTATATTAAATCCAAGAGGTTTAATCGAGTATAGGGTTAAGCTAGCATTAGTATACCTCATGCCTATGGCTTTATCACTAATATTGTTCTTTCGCTGGGATCTCTTTTCTATAATCTTTGGCTTATCTAATTTAGCAGGTTCTATAGGTGACCTGTATTTCCTATTGAGGTTAATCATGATTAAGGACGTAAGTAAGAGACTAGAATACACGATTTCCCTTGAGGAGAAATTTAGGAAAATATCATGGTTAAAGTATTTTAACTATTAACTAGTTCCGTTCATGGATTTGTGCAATAATGTCTTAATAGTCTTAGTTAACCTTAATGCTAAAACAATATTTCCTAGCTTAATGTAATAATAATGTAGTGTTGCAGGTAGTGTATTGAGGTGCTTGAGGTACTTTGATATGGGTAAAGGCGTAGTCATTGTCGGGACATCAAGTAGTTCGGGAAAGACTTTTGTTACAGCCCTTCTATTATATCATCTCCGTAAGCGCGGTTATAGGGTTGCTCCTTTTAAAGTTCAGAACATGTCTTTGAATAGTTATCCAGCTTTTGATGGCGGCGAAATAGCTATTGCGCAAGCTATGCAGGCGTACATTGCTGGTGTTGAGCCTTCCTCGTCTATGAATCCTATCCTCCTTAAACCTATTGGTAATGAATATGTTGAGGTTATTGTATGTGGGAAACCTACTGGTATATACACGTTTAAGGAGTATTGGGATCATATAAGGCCTTGGGCTTGGAGGAAGGCGTTGAAGTGTTTTGATGAGCTTATGCAAGAATATGATATAGTAGTTGTCGAAGGTGCTGGCTCTGTTGCTGAACCTAATTTCCTTGACAGAGATATAGCCAATCTCAGGATTGCTATAGAGAGAAATTTACCTGCTATTCTTGTGGCAGATATTGAACGTGGAGGAGCTTTTGCGTCTATTATTGGCTCACTTGAGATACTTCCATGCCCTATGAAGAATAAAATACGTGGCTTCATTATCAATAAGTTCCGTGGCTCTCTAGATATCTTAGAACCAGCACTTAAGTGGTTAAAGGATAAAACAGGCATACCAATCCTAGGCGTCATCCCATACATTAATAACGCCCGTATATGGCCTGAAGACTCTCTTAACCTTGAAGCCTTCGGGTATGGAGATGTCGATGTAGCTCTAATAGCATACCCTACAGCTACTAATCTAAATGACTTAGAACCTCTTAGATACGAGGATATTAGCTTAAAAATAATTAGATCTAGGAAAAGTCTCGGAGACCCAGACATTATTATCCTACCAGGCGCTAGGTCAACTATAGATGCAATGATGTGGATGAAACGAATCGAGTTAGATAAGGCTATCAAACAAGCTATTGGTAGATCAGTAATTATAGGTCTCTGCGGTGGTCACGAACTCCTAGGTAAAAGGATTATTGATAAATATGGTCTTGAGTCAGGAGCGCCAGTACATGTGGAAACCCTAGGTGTACAAGATTATATAACAATAATGTATAAAGAGAAGATAATTGCTCATACAAAGGTGAAGCCTATGATTAGGGACATAGAGAGTACGTTAACCGGATATGAAATCCATAGAGGGAGAACTATATATGGAAGTTCAAAGCCTCTTGGAAAAGTAATTGAAAGAAATATGAAGCCAGCTATAGACTTAGATGGATCTATAAATGAGGTACAAGGAGTATATACAACCTTCCTTCACGACATATTATGGAATGATGCATTTAGGTGCTACATATTGGATAGGGCATTAGGGAGCATTCGTGGTAAGAAAGCTAAATGTAAGCGCGGACTAGATAAAATCAATATACTCCTACTGGAGATGGATAAAATTTATAGAGCAACAATAAATACTCTCAACTTTGAGTATATCGAGAAATTACTACTAAGTATGTGACTTCATCCTTACCGTTAACACCGCGATGGTAATCATAGGGTCATATTTAATGCACTTGATGAACTCTTTGGTAAACTTAGATTTCAACATATTTTCTACAGTTATAGCAGTACCATTTACTGTATTGTTCAATGTACGATAACGGGTTGCCACATTGAGGACATTTTGGTATTTTTGCAACTACTGTTGGTGGTAGGTCTACGTATTTCTTGCAGTTAAA
>CAYPZO010000100.1:0-6273 GCA_964415135.1 uncultured Desulfurococcales archaeon
GTAGAAGACACTATAGAGGTAGATGAAGATGTGTTCATAGAGTTAGGTAAGAATGGAGAAGTAGTAGGTATAGAGATATGGAGAGCGTCCAAAAACATATTAGAACCAATATCCAAGACAATAGCCTCAAAAATTAAGAAATTAATACCGATAAAATAGTAGAATTATGTAGTTTCCGTTAAGTCTATAGTCGGGTTCTTCGATGAGCTTAAAGTAAAACATGGATTTGAACTATAGTAGTGTCAAAATTATTGTCAGATAATTCAATAAGGTACTGTGTATTTTTACTCCTACGGGCTTTAGTGTTTGTGGAACTTGCGTTAGTAGTTTTCGTAGCTTGTTTATGAGTTCTTTTACGTCCTCGACGTAGCCTTTGACTAGCTCTGGTGGAAGCCAGCCTTCGCAGAAATTCCTGTGTAGTTCGTTTGCTACCAACCATAATCTTCGAAGTTCTATATCCTTAATCTTCTCCACTAGCTTAGCGATATATTTATGTAGTTCTCCATGACTCTTCAAGTCTATCCCCTCCTTTGCGGCTAATGCTTTCACCATTTCAGCTACTGCTCCCCATGCCTTCTCAGATGCTTGTAGATAGTCTTCTCTACGTAGGAGTTTCTCGGCTTCACTGAGGTATTTTTCGCTAAGCTTTAAGTATAGTTCCGCCCTTGTTTCTGGATCATTGATGGCATACTTGTCTAGTAAGCTGATAAGTATGAGTTCCTCTATTGACCTACCCTCAGCCTCTGCCTTCTCCTTAAGCAACCTAAGTACCTTCTCTGGAAGCGAGACTGTTATACTCACGTAGCTGCCCCTAGGATGATTTTCTCTTGTCACATTAAAAGGATAGTGCATGCTCTCAAGAACATGAATATACATGTCCACTGCAGTTTTCACCTAAGGCAAGGCTAATCTGTCATGGATTCTAACATAATTAAGACATGTAAGCTAAGACTATCTTACTGTCAAAAGATGATTTTCATGGAGAGCTGGTGTATTGAAACAAGTTTTATTTTTCCCACTAATATGATTGAGTGATTGTAATGGCTATTAAAAATGCAGGGTAGTTGTTTTATTTTAGTATTTCTTTTGGGGCTAGCCCTAGTTCTACTAACTCTCTTTTAACCTCACGTGGGAGTAGTGGTGCTAATTTTTCTCTTACTTCCTGGTCATACCAGTTCATCAAATGGTACCATTTAGGCTTCATAGCTATAATTAACATTAAATCTCCATCCTTTAGTTCAAGTTTTTCAACAAGTTCTTTGGGTATAGTAGCTCTATAGGTAATATATTCCCTACTATTTCCATCACGAAGTCTCTTTTTAGACTTCTCGGCACGAATACGAAGGAAACCAATAACCCTATCCCTAGACGTAATGATTTTCTTACTTAGAATAGATGCAATCAAAACCATCACCTAATGGAAGCATCGTATGGATGCATGTTCCACCTATGCTAGTATAACTCAACTCTATATATAAGTCTTCTGCCGGTCTGGTAGAAATATATAAATACCTTAAATATTCTACCAGAATATAGAGGTGGATAACCACGTTGAGAATTAGCGAAGAGGAATTAAACGCCATTCTTTGCGCCTTATACGTACTATGTGGTTTCTCAATCCATCGTCATGTACCAGTAAAAGCAATAAAGTGCAAAGTAAATAGGAGACTATGGCCAGTGCTTAAAAAGCCTTAAAAGAACTTGAAAGGAGAGGCTTAATCTATAGGAAAGGTGGGACTAAAAGCTATGGACTAACAAGGGAGGGAGTGAGAAAAGTTAAGGAGATATGTTTAATGAATAGATAATATCGTGTCAGAATGTACTGTCTATAGAACTTAATTACCTATATAATCATTAGTTTACACTATTGAATTAAGGTTGATTATTATATAGTACATCTCGTTTATGCTAAATAATTGAGTGCTTTGATTTGTTGGGGGAATATTTGTTCTAGGAGCTTGATTTGCATTGTTGTGATTTCCTGATAGGTTCTATAATGTATGTTTCTATATTCCTGATTTATTTCATTCCATAGCTTTTTGGGATCCAGTGGTTTGCTGGTTTTACTTAATAGCTTTAGTATGTTTTCGTCTTTACACCAAGTTTTTAAGGCTTCCAATAGGTGATCTTCAATGCTGTGTCTAGAGTAGTGCGGATTATCCACTCCGTTCACTGCTATTATCGTAGTGAATTCCATATCTCCATGTACACATGTATATACGCGTATCCTGTCATTACTTTCATTTAATCTGAATTCTATGCCGTGATTATTGAATGCTTTTTCTATGTTTTTCCAAAAATTATTAAGTTCTTGCTCTTCTTCTTGGTCTAGCGCAATTAGGATTTTACTTACTCTCCTACCTCTAATAATTTCTAGGGTTGTTTCAATGGAACTTTCTTCTCGCCACGCAGTTGTAATACCTACTATGCTTTTACCATTTAATCTATGTGCTAGTATAAGGTATATTACGGCATCTGCTACTCCATTACCTATGATTATTGCCGAAGTTATTGGCCTTATGCCAGCTAAGGGTATTCTTAATCTATTAGACCATTGGTAGAGTGCTTTAGATACATTCCATGTTGGTGGTGCTAGTATTCTTAGCTTCATATAAGAATACCCTCCATAACTCTTACATCTAGTCCTTTTCTTTCAAGTTCTTCTACTTCGTCTATGCTTAGATTCTTAGACTTTAATATTCCATCTCGTAGCGATAGTAGCGTTATTTGTGGGTTATAGTCTATTAATGCATGTGATATTACCTTAGTTGCTTCTAAGCTATGCGTTGTCAATACAACCATGGTTCCGCTATCCAATACTTTTCTTAGCCAAGAAGTAACGTGCATCAATAGGTATGGATTCATATGAGACTCTATATCATCTATCAAGAGTATTTTAGGCTTAATGAACTCATACATTAGCATTAACGTAAGGGATACTTGAACACCATCACCTAAATCACCAAGCCTAATACCACGACCATCCCTTGTCCTAACATATATGGCTTGCTGACCACCAATAAATGGTTCAAGTAAAAGATCATCATAGTCTCCACCCACGCTTTCCGCTACATGTTTAGCTATTCTACTTGGAAGACCTGTACTCCTAAGCTTAACCCAATTAATTTTCAAGTAATCCCACATGAACTTAATCGTTAATGGATGGAAGTATAACGCCTCACCTACTTTAGAAACAAAATACTGCGATGGAATATTTCTATCTATATATGCAGGTTGACGTGTGAAAACTTTACGTCTATCATCATAGACTGCTAGCTGCACTCTGCCTAGATGTTCAATATGTGTTGACGAAATACGAATCAATCCAACATAATATAATCTGTCATCTAGAACATATATTTCGGCGCTATCTCCAATGCGCTGAAAACACGTCATTACATGCATAGGGTCTTGCGTATAAGAAATTTTTGCAATACTACTACTATAGTTGTAGAACAGAGAAATGAAGGCTCGAGAACCCGACGTTTCATGTACATGGCTTAAGACTTCTACTGCTGACATGAGGTGAGGAGTAGTGGAAACGTATGGTACATATCTAAGAGGGTTAGGTAGTAGGAATAGGCTTTCTAGTATTGTTGTTTTTCCAGAATTATTGCTTCCTATGAGGATGTTTAATTTGCCTAGATTGACTTCTCCTTTCTTTATGCCTCTAAAGTTCTCTATTTGTAGCTTCAAATCATGTAACCCGTTAAAAGTGTTATTTTTTAAGAAATTTTAGCCTTAATGCCTCATTTAAGGTACTGCGAAGTAGAACTGAAGTTCTTAGGTATTTGAATGCTTCTTTATAGTTAATAATTGGTTAAGTTGAAGGTATCCTTAGGGAGATAAGAGGTATAAATTAATGGAGGTAAGGTAAGTATAGAGAATTTTGGTCCTTTTGAGAAGGGTCTTCTTGGAAGCCCGTAGGTTAATGGGTCTATTTGGGCTTCCTTGCAAGCTTCTAGAATCCATTCTTCTAGTCTTGGGCAAAGCATTATGACGTAGCTACTTAGGTTATTATGGGCATATATTCTTATGTCATGTTCTGGTATGTTTTCGGGTAACTTGTACTCGGACGAGAGTCTTCTTGGCTGAGCTCTTCCTGGATCTTCGTCTACGACACCTATTGCTTGTTCTTTAGAGGTTCTTGATATTACCCTACCTTTATCTGCTGCGTGGATTAACTATGGCATTACAGTATATGATGCAGCACACATAGTTTTGGCTAAGAAATTAAATACAAAAATCTATACTCTCGATGAGAGACTAGTTAATAAGTTAAGAAATACTGATCCCATTGACTATATTGTATTACCATACTTAAAGTAAGTGACTTGCCGAGTTGAATTCAACTTCACAATAACCTGAGGGCTACGTAATCTAGGGTTGCTTATGTTAAATGCAAGGATGACATACTGAAAATTTAGTGATTTAGAGTTAATTGGACTTTACTTATTCTTGGACTGTATTAATGTACTAAAGGTGATGAGTTAAAGACTTATATATTCTGTCTGTACATATTTTGTCTGGTAATCTTATGTCTGTTAAGCTTACCGTCAGGATTCCTAGGAAGCTTAAGGAGCGTATGGATAAGTTTAGCTATATTAATTGGAGTGAAGTTATTCGTAAGGCACTTGAGGAGAAGGTTCGAGAGGAAGAGATTAAGTGGGCTTTAAAGATTATGAATGAGATTTCTGCTAAAGCTAAGCCTGAAAAGCCTTTAGTTGAGGTTATTAGGGAGTTTAGGGATCGTAGATGGGGGTTAGCTTAGTTCTTGATACGAGCGCTATTGTTAAGTGGTTTGTAGAGGAAGTGGAGTCTAGTGAAATGCGTAGAATTAGGGATTTATTTTTGAGTGGAAGAGTAGTTATCTATGTTCCCTCGTTACTTTTTGTAGAACTTGCTAATGCATTGAGGTACGTTAAGGGGCTTACCTCAATGGACGTCATTAATGCGTTGAAGGCGTTGAGCATTCTGCATTTAAATGTAATTAATAGTATGGAGGTTTTAGATAAGGCTACAGAGATAGCTTTTAATGCCAATGTCACAGTTTATGATGCAGTATATGTAGCTTTAGCTAAGGCTACAAATTCTAAGCTATTAACATATGATAGTAAACTACTAGGCAAATTTAAGGATATAGCAAGAAAGGCAAGCCAAATAATCAATAAAATAGTGATGGTTAAGGACAACTAGTGCTAGTTAATATAAATTCCAATAATCTAACCATAACATATCACGTTATTTGACTTCGAGTCAACTCAATAAGTGAGAAGGTTATGTAAATAACGTTGTAGTTAGTGAAGGTATCTACAATTATTTGAGGATGATACTTAACGTTTCTAGGTATGGGCTTAGAGAATACTTGATTAGACGCATAAATAAGGTTGAGGAGCTGTTCGAGCGGAATGTACACCTATTATTCATAAGCTTTGATCATTTACCAAATAGTATAGGTGTCGACATGCTTATAGATAGCTATTGTAGAGCGAGATGTGGGAGATGATGTACGAGAATCTACTAAAATTAAATATTAATATTAAAAGGCTTATCGAGAGTATAATTGTCTACATATCTAGGGAAGTGTCAGACTTAACCATGTGTAGGAGGGTGTTGGAGGTATCATTAAATCCTGACCTTGATCTCCTATATATTAGATTTAATGGAGACAAGGATTCTGCTTATGGAGAATATGTAGGCAATTATATTCACGTATTTATACAAGATAAGAAGATCGTCGCCATTGAAATAACTCCTTTCTCAAAATTCCTAAAGAAACTTAAAATCTAGATAAGTTCATTGATTTACCATTATTCAAGCTCTATTCAAAGCTGGTCTTAATCGTAGCTTGGGTATGAGAGTGTTATAGGATATTTGTGGATTCTTTAAGGAGGGCTATTGTTGTTAAGGGTCTTAGTGAGTTCAAGGAGGATATTTGAAGGATTATTTGTGTTAAGTATTGTTATGTTTTAAGGTTTACTCGTAGCTAAGGAATTAATTTTGGTCTCTATTTCAAGGAGAGGATTCTATATGGCTATGGAGGGGGAAGTGTTAGGATTTTATTTAGAATGACCTTTTAATGGGCGTTTTATCGAAGTCTTTATCATTTGATATGATCTTTACTGCTCCTTCCCTTATCGCCACTGCTAGGTGTAGGGAGTCTTCATAGTCTAAGCCGTATTTTTCCATTAGTTCTAGAGCTTTAATGCAGTCTTCACGTTCAAGTGTTGTTATTTCTAGTCCTGCTAGGCTAGTTACTGCGTTAATGATTAT
>CAYPZO010000101.1:0-6259 GCA_964415135.1 uncultured Desulfurococcales archaeon
TACTAATAAGGAAAAGGAAATTAAAGGAAAATTTTCAACATTTGATGAGGGAGGGTTTGGTATGGCAATAAGAGCATTCATATCAGTTGATATAGATGACCCTGCGATACTTAGGGAGATAATTAAGCTTAGAGATCTTGTAGTTTCAACAGGAGTTCCCATGAAGCCTGTAGAAGACGAAAATATTCACTTAACTCTTAGATTTCTTGGCAATATACCCGAGACGCTCGTTGATGAAATATATAACTTAATGAAATCGATAAAATTCAATGAGTTTACTATACGCATTAAAGGTCTGGGATGCTTTCCTAGAATTACGAGACCTAGGGTAATATGGGTAGGAGTTTCTGAGGGTGCTAAAGAGTTAAAGTGCATTAGAGATGAACTAGAAAGGGGACTTAGAAGACTCGGTTTTAGGCCTGAAAAAGAGGAGTTTGTACCACATATAACAATTGCCAGAGTTAAAGGAACCCGAAATCTCCCTACATTAATAAAAATCCTTGACGAGTATAGAGATTACGACATAGGCTCTATGAGGGTGAAGAGTATTAAATTAAAGCAGAGCATTCTAACTCCTAAAGGACCCATATATAGAACTTTAAGAGAGGTATTAGCAGAATAATGAGTATTAACGAAATATTGATAACAGTTTTATCCAAAATTAAACCTAAGAAAGAAGACTACGAACGCGTGTATAACATATATCATAACATTAAATCTAAAATCGAGAGATACTTGATAGAACAAGGCATTTATGCTGAGGTTTCTTTACAGGGGTCTATTGCTAAAGATACATGGCTTTCCAATGAATTAGATCTAGATATTTTTGTTTTATTTGAACCTAAATATCCCCGAGAATGGTTACATGAAAAAGCACTAGAATTAATAATTAATGCCCTAAAAGGTCTTAACCTAGAACTAGCTTATGCTGAACACCCATATGTTAGGGTACATGTTGATAATATACTTGTAGATGTAGTTCCTGCTTTTAGGATAACGGATCCATCTCAATTAAAAAGCGCGGTGGATAGAACGCCTTTCCATACAAGATATGTTATCTCAAAATTAACACAAGAAGGTAAAGACCAAGTCAGATTATTAAAGAGGTTTCTTAAAGGTATTGGAGTTTATGGAGCTGAAATCAAAGTTCAGGGATTTTCAGGATATTTAGCTGAACTCCTCATAATTAAATATGGTAGTTTTCTGAATTTATTAAGAGAAGCTTCAACATGGGAACCTCCAATAATAATTGATATAGAAAAACATTATAATTCAAGTCAACATAATTATCTTTTAAAGAAATTTAAGGGTCAACCATTAATAGTCATAGACCCTGTTGATCCGAAGAGAAATGTAGCTGCAGCACTATCATTAAGGAATTTAATGGTATTTATTGAAGCAGCAAGAAGTTTTCTAAGTAGGCCTAGTTTGGAATACTTCTTTCCTCCAGAATTAAATATCGATGAATATAAGCGAAAAATATCAGAAATCTTAGCAAGTAGGAAGACCCATGTATTAGGTATAGTGATAGATATTCCAAAAATACCTCCTGATACACTATGGGGTGAAATTAAGAGGGTTCTAAAAAATCTTGTACGAGTATTAAAATCTATGGGATTTAGTGTAATAGATTATAGTGCTTGGTCAAATGAAATAGATAAAGCAATAATACTCTTGGAAACAATTGAAGATAAACTGCCAGAATATGAACTACATATAGGGCCTCCAATTACGAATTTAGAGCATTCTAAAAGATTCAAAGATAAATATGTGAGAAAGGAAGAAGTGATAGGTCCTTGGATGGGAGACGATGGTCGATGGAGAGTATTAAGACCTAGAAAGTATAGAACAATAAGAGAGGTAATTTACAATAAGAGTAACGAGATATTTACACCTAAGCATTTAAGGACCTGTAATATAAAGGTAATTAGTAATAGTCAACTAATTGAAACATTCACTTACGGTATTGAGTGGTTAAAATGCCTTTACGAATTCTTAATGAAGAGGCCTCACTGGATTTAATTAAAATAGATAATTGTGTAGATATAGTATGTTATCCTAAGCATAAAGCAAGTAATGTTGAGTGTAAGAATAGAATTAAGCATCTAATGACACATGGTATTAATCACATAATTAGTTATGGTAGAATTAGTATCGGGAGAGTAAATGTACTTGGCAAGGGGTTTTCAAGCGTCATAGCGTTGACCTCATATAATAATACTTTTTCTATATTAAAGATTAGGAGATTTGATTCTAGAAGAGATAGTTTAATGCATGAATGTAAATTGATAACAAAGGCATCCCTTTATGGGATTACTCCTTATGTTTATTTATGTAGTGGCGACTTTATATTAATGGAATACATTCATGGATTGCATTTGGGTGAATTCATTAAGAAAAGCGATATAAGTGATATAAGGAGGGTTGTAGTTGAGCTACTAATTAAGGCGTTTATATTAGATAGACTAGGTATTGATCATGGAGAGCTTTCAAGACCTTGGAAACACGTATTGATCTCTAATAAAGGTGTATATATTATAGACTTTGAATCTGCTAGTATGAGTAGAAAACCCCATAACGTTACTTGCTTGGTTAATGCATTATTTGTAAATCCTCATAGTCTACTATTGTACATAGCGAGTCTTGAAAGACACGATGTCATGAGGATTAGGGAGAATATTATTGAAGTTTTGTCGAAGTATAAGAAAAATATGGATTTTAATTCGTTTGAGAAGCTAATCCAGCTAATCCAGAAACTCCTTGTATAGCTGGCGTTCTAGCATATTTTGCTCTCATTCTTTTGATATATTCATCTATATGCTCTATTGTGATACTATCTAGGGTAGGCTTTCTTAATCTAGCACCACATTTAGGACAAAAACCTGCATACATGCTCAGTACTTCTGAGGGCGTGGGAATACCATAGAAGTCTTGACCTACCCTTATGAATTGGTAAAGGATTGTATTGCATCTACTACATCTATAGAATATTGGCATTTGCATCACTACGTCTATATTTTCGCACTTTTAGGAGGTTTATTTACTGGCTAGTAATACCTTAATTGAATGGTATTATCCTACCTATTAGAAACAATTGCATATTTTACTATAATATTGTATAACCTCATGTGGTATTACCTAGCGAAATATTTTTAAACTGTCAACTTGTTTATGTTAAAATGCATGTATATATTATAGGATAATGTATTATTAGCAAGTAAATTTATGAGTGTGTAAGCATAAGGATGTACATGATATCGGGGCCGTCGTCTAGCTTGGTAGGATGCCAGCCTGGGGAGATATCCCCGCCCGGAACGCTGGTGGTCCCGGGTTCAAATCCCGGCGGCCCCACCATTCCCTCTAGCTTTCTCTTCAGTTCCAGTATTTCCTGTATTTCCATAGACTTGGTGGAGTCCACATAATCCATGCTGGTACTTTCTTTATGAATTCGTAAGCTTCATCCCATGATTCTAAACCTAATCTCTCAGCTAATTGTTCAAGGGTCATTGGCGTATGTATGTACTCATAGAGTACTTGTAGTACTTCTTCATTTATTTCAATCTCCTTATCTTTAACTTTAACTACTATTTTCTTTTCTTTGCTCATTTTCCATTACCCTCTTTATAGGGTTAACTAGATGGATTATATAAGCTTATTAGGTAAATAGTTAGACCTATTACTTGGTTATGCCCGAGCGTTCCAGCTCTGATATGCTATGTGATGAACTCCTTTGCCCCAGGGTTAAATTTTACTTAACCACAGCATAACATCCAGGTCTTGGTTCATATATGCTTCCTTCTTTTTTCAGCATTCTCAGTATTCTTTCTAGGGCTTCTCTACTTATTCCTACTTCTTTAGCTCTTGCTGCTAATTCTTTTATTCTTGCACATCCTTCACTTTCTTCGAGTTCCTGAATTAACTCGATTACCTTAAGTAGTTTTTCTTGCTGACTTCTAGGTTTACCCGTCATTATGACATCTATGTCTAATCTCCCGCTTTCAACATCTATTCCAACGCTTTCTAGAAATACCTTCATTAATCTAATAGCTTCTAGGGCATCATCTATGGTGACGTAATCTCTTAGAGCCATTTTAGCGTGTGCTTCTGCTAATCTTACTAATGCTTCTAGTTGTCTTGGAGTTATTGAAATAGGTGAGTCGGGTGAACCTGTACTCATTTTTCTCATTTCTATGAAGAAGTCTTCAAGTACCTTAATTGCTTCTTCAGTAAGTCTTGGTCTTATATACCTTCTTGCATAGCTTATGTACTTTCTAAGGAGATCAGGTGGTATTTCTGGTTTAATTCGTTCTATGTCCTTATGTACGTGTAGTATGTGTTCAGCTAGTCCTATATCATGTTTTTCCTCGGGTTTGTCTCTTATAATGAATATTAAGTCGAATCTTGATAGTATTGTTGGAGGTAGGTTAACGTTTTCGGCTATAGTTCTATTTTCTAGATATCTACCAAACTTGGGATTGCCTGCTGCAAGAATTGCTGTTCTAGCATTAAGCCTAGCAACAATACCAGCCTTAGCAATGCTAATAGTATTATGTAGTACTAATCCATGTGATACGAACAAGTGGTATGGTTCAACAGTAATATCGTAAACCCATTGTGAATCACTGTTTCTAATTTCTTCCACATTCTTTATCCTGATGAATTTAATGTTTCCATTAATGATATTCTCGATATCTAGGATTTTAGACTTAAGTTTATTAATCTTTTGTTTAGCTGCATTTATATATTCTTTGAGTAATTTATCATCTCTTTTCACGAGAAGCTTATATCTTAGCGTGGAATATGGGATATTCTTAAGTTTTGAGAACTCTGTTAGCTTAACAATTCTTCGTAAGGATTGTATATTTCCATCCTCTAGAGCTTTTTCCATCTCTTTAATAATGCATTTAGCTTTCTCTATGTATTCAATAGCTTTAAGTCTATGAATTTGATGTTTACGCTTTGCAATATTAGTTAAGTATCCGTCATTAATATCTAATTCATTGGCATCATCTCTGAGAATTATAGCTATTTCGTGAGGTAATTCGTCTCTATAATTACGTCTATTTCTTGATCTATTTAATAGCTTGATTATTTTATTAATCCTATGATCATCACTGAGTATTTCTGCTATTTTTTCAATGCTAGGCGTTCCGGATACTATTACCTTATAATAGGTTCGAGGTTTATCCTCTGTCTCTATATAGGAGTATATACCTAGAGTTAATAGTATATCTTGTAGGTCTTGGGCTAAATTCCATGAAGACGTCCTGAATCCTATTCTCTCATTATCTACAAATCCGTCGCCTTTAAAGAATGCATTTATAAATGCCTTTTTACCCTCAACGGGGAGTTTAAATACTATTCTAGGTATTCTCTTTAATCTTGAAGGTCTCTCTCTTAACCTATTTTTCTTATCGATAAATATTTCGGGCATAAATCCTTTAAGCGTATTAAAGAAGTCCATTGAAATGACACGTATAGTGTATAAAGGCTTTTTACGGTTCCTTTTTTGTATTTCTATTGAATATTTAATTTTCATTTTCTTGAGGATGTCCTCAAATTCTCCAATCAATTTAATGTCCGTATTAGAGAATCCTATTTCATAATAGTTATTATTTGGGTTAGCATATGTAAAGCCATCCGATAATATAAATCCTATAAACTTACCTAAAGTCTCTGCATCTATGTTTAGTTTCTTTAATAGCGTCTTTAGCTTGTCATCATCATTTACAAGTTCATAGTGATTAACGCCTATTGTTATCATACCTGGTTTCACTTTATCGGCTCTAATGGTCTCTATCCTACCATTATTCCAAATGAGAATAGGATGCTCAGGAGTGACAATTATTGATCTTCCATTACTAAAGGTGATTTTAATGAACTTATCTGGTGCTTTATGTCTACTTACTCTATCTGCTTTGGTAATAACAATTGCTTTCTTATTTATATCATATGCCATAACGTATATGTCGTTTACGTACAGTATCTCAGTGTCTTTTCCCTTTATCACTTTATCTCTCTGTCTCGTCATGAGATCATCAATAAACTCGCCTATCTTAACCTTTGTACCATCAGCAAGCAGTATTTCAAAGTCTTTATGATAGCTTTGTTGCTCCATTGCTTCGTGAATGGCTACTCTATCATCTTCTCTCATTTTATCTATCTCGTCTATAGCGCATACGCCTCCATCAGCTAATACTAGAGCTCCTGCTTCAAGATACCATTCTCCAGTGGACTTATCACGAACAACTGCTGCAGT
>CAYPZO010000102.1:0-3840 GCA_964415135.1 uncultured Desulfurococcales archaeon
GTAGTACTGTAGGGAATTGGTTTGGTTGAAGTTGTTGTTACTAGGAAGTTTCAGGTTACTATTCCTAAGGAGGTTAGGGAGGCTCTTGGGATTCGTGTTGGTGATAGATTGCTAGTTAAGGTTGTTAATGGTAAGATTGTCTTGGAGCCTATTAGGGGTTCTAGTGCTTTAGAGAGGCTTTCTAGTATTGCTGATAGGTTTCTTGGTGGACCTAGGAGGGTTGATGTGGTGAGACTTGTTGAGGAATCTCTTGAGAGGGAAGCTGGTTTACATTGATACTAACGTCTTTGTCTACGTGGCCTTGAAGCATCCAGACTTCTATAGGGAATGCTATAATGTTTTAGATATGCTTGTATCGGGGGAGTTTACTGGTTTTGGTTCTCATTTAGTCTTATTTGAGCTCTTTGGCGTGTTATCGAGGTTTAATGTTGAGGCAGCTTATGAAGCTGTAAACTCTTACTTGGACTTACCGTTAACTATTTTGGAGTTGAATAGGGAGACCTTTAGCTATGCTAGGGAGGTAGCTAAACTATCGGGTGTAACTTATGATTCTCTACATGCAGCATTAATTGCACAGAATGGTATAGATGTAGTGGTTACTGAAGATATTGAGGATTGGGGTAAGATAGTAAGGGTTTGGTCGAAAATTAAGGAGAAGTTTAAGGTGAAGGATTTAATAGTTGTTTCTCCAACAAAGGGCGTCGTGTATTGAGTGTAAAGTATATGATCTTTTAAATAAGCTGTCCTTCTCTTTATCTTCTTGTTGGTTTAAATACTATGAGGTATTCCCTTATTATTGGGTGTATCTGGTATATGTCTGTTACTGTGTCTATTAAGGTTCGTAGGGAGCTTGTTGAGTTAGCTGATAGGATGGTTAGGTATGGTATTGCTAGGAGTAGGTCTCATGCATTTAATATTATGATTGAGAAAGGGCTTAGCAGGGTTCTCGAGGAGGTTGGTTTTTGGGATCGGGTATATGAGAAGGTTAAGGAGTTTGAAGAGAAGGATTATAGGATTAGGCATGGGGGTCTTATGAAGTTTTTGGAGGAGGATAGGGGTAGATGATATACATCGATACTAATGTAATTATAGCTTTTATTGATGAACGGGATCCAAATCATGGTAAAGCTGTTGAGCTTTTGGAGTCTTTGGAGGGAGATAGAGTTGTTAGTAAGCTTTCATTAGTTGAGCTTGCTTCAGTTTATTCTAGAGCTGGCTTAGATGAATCGTTAGCTCTCTCCATATATTCTATTAAACGTATTGGTGCGAGGATAGTTGATGTTGATTTTAATGAAGTACTGTTACATGCTTTTAAACTAGCTCCACTTCTAAAACTTCGAACACTAGACTTACTCCATGTAGCGGCATGTAAAGTTATTGGAGCAAAACTCTTTGTAACATTCGATAAAGATATTATATCAAAGTCTAGTTTAATAGATAGAATAGGCATTAAAATAATAACTAGATAATAAGATGACTTATCAAACATATATTCATTAACAATTAGTGATTACCTAATTAGGAGGTTAAGTTCAATGCTTTTAATTGTTTTTTGAAGTTAATTTTAGTATTTCTAATACTTTAGGTCTTATAGTGATGTATGGGAGATGTAGGGAGGTTAAGTTATATAGATAATTTAAGGGAAATAGGTTATGTGTGGGTAGAATGGCGTTTAGTGGGAAGGTTTTTGAGCATATGAGGGAGAGGTATAGGATGATAAGGGATTGGAGGTTTTGGGCTGAGAGGGTTAAGGAGGTTGTGAGGAAGTATTTACCTGATGCTAGGGTTTACGTCTTTGGCTCGGTTGTTGAGGGTAAGGCTATTGCTTCAAGTGATATAGATGTACTAATAGTATCGGGAAAAGCGCCTCAATCACTTAAAGAAAAGACGGAACTGCAATTGAGAATAGAAGATGAGCTAGGATTAGAATTCCCAAAGCCAAACCCATTTGAATTCCATATCGTTACTCCAAAGGAAGCTGAATGGTATTTTAAGTATCTAAAGATAAAGTATGTTGAGGTTTAGGGGCTTTGAGTTTTGAAAGAATTCATTTATTAATTAGGAGGGCTAGGGGTTTTCTGGAAGGTGCATTATTTCATTTTAGGAGAGGAGGTTATGATATTGCTGTTTTTAATCTAGAGCAAGCACTACAATTATATCTTAAGGCTGTATTACTAAAGCTTACAGGCTATTATCCTGAAGTACATAGTATAAGAACTCTGTTGTCCCATGTATATGAGCAAACAGGAGATAAAGGAATACCCGAATTTACCAGGAGGTATAGATTTGCACTTGCATTAATTGAGCATGCATATACGGGTACAAGATATGGGGATATGACATTTGATCGGGATACTGCAAAGAGGTTATTGAATATAGGTGTTAAATGTCTTCAATTAGTTGCTAAAGCAACGTCTATGGAGGATATTACAAAGTAGATGAATAGGATCTGCTTATGCTGGAGTTTTATCATTATCTGGGAAAGTAGAACTTACCTTTGTAATTATTTTAAATAGTGTATCCTTACTCCTTCAATTATCTTATTGTTTAGTTTTTCAAAGTCCTTATCGAAGCTGTAGAAGTGTTTGTATTTGTGGTGTATTGCTGTAGCTAGGATTAGTGAATCTACTTCGGGTAACTTGTATTCTTTTCTGAGGTGTGATGCTTTGACACATATGTCTTGGTTAATGGGGATTATTTTGAATAGTTTGTGTAGTGTTTCTTTTATTTTCATGAACTTGTCTTCAACGTTAAATCTAACGCTATACATATGGATTTCATGTATGGATATTATTGATAATGCCTTTATGAAGTGTTTTTCGAGGACTTCTTTAGCGATGTTGAATTTGTCTTCCTCTTTGAAGAGGTAGGCTATTAGTATATTTGAGTCGTAGAATCCTCTATTATCTTTCACCATGTTTTCTCTCCTTATCTAATTCTTCAGCTAGTCCTTTGACTGGGTAGCCTGGATTAAGGATTCCAGCTAATTGGCTAAGACCTACAACTTTTTCAACTATAATTTTATTGTCCTTACTGATGTATACTTTAACGTAATCGCCAGGAGCTATATTGAGCTTATCACATATTTCCTTGGGTAGGGTTATTTGTCTTTTTCTAGTAACTTTTACTATGTTCAAGCGTTATCGCCGAGAGTAAATTTATTGGTACTACTATATAAGAGTACTACCACTGGGTATAGGATCTCTAATAACTAGCAGGTAGGAAGAGAATTAGATTAATTTTCAGAAATGAATCACAAAGAGTTGATGTTATTAAGTATTGAATGTGGTAGGGGTATTGGGGAAATTATAGCGAGTTAACTCGTACAACTGAAGTAGAATATTCAGGCGTAGTCGTTCTCGTGAGACTAAGAGAAGTCAATGCTCATAATTCCTGATGCTATTAGGACTGCTTTTCTCCTAGGGCTAGTTTTAGAGATATTAGTTGCCTCGTCTTTTCGGATATCTTGTTTACTTCTATACCTTCTTGTGGTCTCTCGATGTAGTATAATGTGTAGTAGTTTAACATATTCCTAGCGTATCTTAGTGCATAGAGTTTTCCTCCATTGCATGCAATAAAGTTTAATGAACTAAACCAGGTATGGTTCTTGGTTATCTTGTTGAATGCTTTTCTAATTCCCTCTATGGGGTCTTTAAACTCCTTAATTCCCTGAATTATTAGGTGGAAGAAAGTTTCTGAATTAGTGTTCGCTTCTTTAGGTGTTTTTACATTTAATCATCAACTCATCCTTGTTTATCTTTTATAGATTAAGCTTCATTTGTCATTGGGAAGGCATACGCTGTTGTGTAAAAGCTAATATTAACCATATATATGGTAATC
>CAYPZO010000102.1:3940-6253 GCA_964415135.1 uncultured Desulfurococcales archaeon
AGCGCTTTTAGAATTCTATCTCTTAGTTGTGGGTTTAGATTGTTGAGTTCTTTTAGAGCTTTTCTTGTAAGGTAGACTTCGTATCTAGTCATTTTTGTTTACCTAGAACGTCATCGAGACTGACGAGCTCGATCGTGCCCTTCTCTTTATTAGTCTCATACTCTTTAATGGCTTCGACTTCGTCTGGAAGGGGTTCATCTATTCCAAGGAGGCGTTCTTCTAGTAGGGCTTCAATATGCTCTAATATAGCTCTAAGTTCGCGTATTTCATCAAGTAATAGCTTTTCCTTACTTGTAGACAAATGACCTCGCCTCTAAGTCATTATATCTGTGCTAGGAAGTGATTAAATTTAACGGGAGAATAGGAATCGTTACCTAGTTTCTCTAGAGAGTATAAGTAATGGTCATTAAATTCTGTTGTGATGGTATATGCCTACCAACATGGTAGGGTAGTTTAAAATTCATTCTTCTACATAACTTATAGATTAGCTTGAGTAAATGTATGAGGAGTTTGAGTGGTTTGAGGTTGGTTTCGGTTGATGAGGCTTTGGTGCGTGTTCCTTATCCGTTGGTTATTGTTACTGTTGGTGATGGTGAGCGTAGGGCTAGTATGACTACTGCTTGGTTTACTAGAGTTTCTTGAGATCCTCCCCTTGTTGCTATTTCTATTGCTCCTTTGAGGTATGCTTTTGAGCTTATACGTGAGTTTAATGAGTTCGCCATCCATGTTGTAGGTGGGATCTTGTTGATAAGGCTATTGAGGTTTTTGGGACTTTGTCTAGTAGGAATGTTAATAAGTTTAAGCTTGCTGGTTTAACTGTTGTCCCTGGTCGTAGGGTTAAGGCGCCGATAATAAAGGAGACTTCTGTGGTTCTTGAGTGTAGGGTTGTCGATATGGTTAAGGCTGGTGACCACGTTATTGTTATTGGTAGGGTTATGGAGTCATATGTTAATGCTGAGAAGGATGCTATTGCATGGTATAGGGGTACGCCGTGAAGCTTGTCAAATTGTAATTTATGGTTTAGTCTCGATTATTTGCTGAGGTGTAGAAGCCCTTTGCTCGAGGCGAAGAAAATCCTTGACAATTACTATCTTATATCACATTCCATGGAGCTTTATTGCGAATAGGCAGTAGGGGTCTCCTTTAGCTATGCACTTCGTTTCTATTACTTCAACTTCTTTTCTCAAGACTTCTTCAGCCATGCCTGCTAGAACTCCTCTAAATAGTTGGCTATTTGGCTCTTCTAGTTTTCCTTTAAATGGTACGCATTCGAATAGTTCATATGCTTTTACTAGGATTATTGGTTTAAGCTTAGATGGTGTTACTTGGAATTTTCCGTATCCGTGTGCTTGGAACATTTTTAGGCATGCTTCAAGTAGGGGTATTCCTCTAAGTCCTGTTGTCTTCTTAATTCTTCTTACTACTTCTTTTATGCTTCCATAGCCTATATAGTACATTAGTGTCTTTGCTGCGTACCCGAATTTTCCGTAGAGGTATTCTAGTATTGCTCTTATTCCGTCTACGTGTACGAGTATACATCTATGTTCAAGGCATTTAATTGGGTATGCTAGGTCGTTGATTATGATTCCTGGTAGTTGTGGTTTAATTATCTTGGCTTCAATGACTACGTCTAGGTCTTTTATCTTTGATGCTATTTCCCTTAGTGGTGTTTTTGTTTTACTATAATCTATGAAGGCTATCATTAGTGCTTCGGGTTTGCCTAGCGGCGCGTCTATTATTGAGGACAATATGTTGATGTTATGATTTGCTAGTAGTGTTGAGATTTTAGCTAGTGCTCCAGGAATATTTCTTAACGCTACTCTAAGTAGTGATACTCTACGTCCATTGCATTTCATTGCTAGGGGTAGGGAGATCCCTATATTCACTTAAACCCCTCCAAACAGTGTGCGGTTGGTGCGATATAAGGGCTGCGGAAATCCATCTGGGGGTATTGTAGAGAAGGAAAGGAGTTTATGGCTAGAGTGTTCCCTTATACTTGTTTCTCCTCCTTAAATGTATTATTGTAAGGATTAATAGTATGGATATAAGTGCTGTAATTGTTATTATTTCCTGATTAGTATTTTTCTTTGTTGTTGATGTTGTGGTTATTGGTATTTCTATGTAGAGGTTCCAACTATTCGGGTTGAACTCGTTAGGGTAGTTTCTAGGTGCTGCGTACTTGTTCATTAGGAGCCATTTATTTATGTTTAGGGCATGTGTTTTGTTTAGGGGTAGGTAGGCTACGGCTATTATTCGTCCATATTTATCGTAGATGTATATGTCGTCTATGTCTAGGTATAAGTATTTACCATG
>CAYPZO010000103.1:0-1162 GCA_964415135.1 uncultured Desulfurococcales archaeon
TGTAATGTTGCTACTTTTGCTAATAAGCTAAATAACAGCATAAATATTATTGAAATAGCTAGTTTTAATGAAGCGCTGGTTCTACCTCCTAACCTTAAAAACTTAATTATGGATATTCTAAATCTGATGTTCTTGTATATCATGATTCCCAGCATGAAACTTAACGCAATGAATACGACACATGAGAAAAGTGCTGATGTCGCTGTATGTAATGTTATTTCTTCCTCTCTGGCTAGTGAGAAGGCTATACTCATTAATATTAATCCTATAATGTCATCTATTACAGCAGCATTAATTACAGTTAATGCAGCTCTACTTTTCAGCATTCTAAGATCCATAAACACACGAATACTTAATCCTATAGCTGTTATCGATAGACATGTAGCTAATGCGTAGGCTTGTATGAAGTTTAATCCATATAAAAATCCTATTAGCATACCCAGCGAAAACGGGGTTACTACTCCCATAAGTGCTACTACAAGCCCTTCCTTGAAATGAGCTATAAGCCTCCTTAAATCTACTTCTAGCCCTGCTGATGTCATAAAGAATAGAACTCCTATTAGTGCTAGTACATGCATTTCAGAAGAAGGGATTATCAGGCATAGTATTGACGGTCCTAAGATTATACCCGCTAATACCTCACCTATGACTCTGGGCAAGGCTAACTTATCAAACAGTTCTCCAAGGATTTTAGCACATACTATTAATATCAGTATGTCTAATACTATGCTATAGGTCTCCATGAATCTTTATTCCTACAGTTAGTTTCTAATTTTCTTAAATTTAAAGTTTTCAATCTCATTTCAATGCTTCTTTTTAGTAATCTATACTTATATTGTAGTACTTCGTACTTACTCAAGGGTATTTTATATGAAGGAGGAGTTTGATATAGTTATAACTAATGGTATTATAGTTGATGGTAGTGGCAAAGAGCCTTTCAGAGCATCTATAGGCGTAAAGAATGGCATCATAATGCATGTAGGTGAGCTTACCTCATTTGATGCTAGGGAAGTTATTGATGCTAAAGACATGATAGTTTGTCCAGGATTTATTGATATGCATTCTCACGGAGACGAAACCTTATTCCTCTACCCTGATGCAATTAACTTCTTGCTTCAAGGTATAACCACTATTGTTGGAGGTAATTGTGGATTCTCTCCTG
>CAYPZO010000103.1:1262-6176 GCA_964415135.1 uncultured Desulfurococcales archaeon
AGGCTAATAAGCGTGAAATAGAGGAGATGAAAGCACTTGTTGAAGAAGCTTTCAAGGATGGTGTGTGGGGTTTCTCTACAGGGTTAGATTATGAGCCAGGAGCATATGCTTCCAAAGAAGAATTAACTGAATTGCTCAAGGTTGTTGCTAAATATGGAGGAATATATTCAACACACTGGAGGCGTACGGGTGTAAGGAGGGAACGTACGGAATTTTCCATACCGGAGAAGATTAAAGGGATAGAAGAAGCTATAGAATTAGCGTCTATAGCTAAAGTTAAACTGGAAATCTCGCATCTTCTTTCAGGTTATACTATATATCCGATTCCTCCTAAGGAGTTAGCTATAGCTGCCATTAAGGCTACTTTAAAGGTTATAGATGAGGCAAGAAATAAAGGGCTGAATGTTTCATTTGATGTAATACCTAATACCACGGGAGGAGTGTTTTCATTTAAGTACTTAGCTGATTTTCTTGCACCATGGGTTAGAGAGCTCGGTTCAAGAGAAGCTTTAGGTAAGGCTCTAAAGATGAAAGACTTTAGAAATGAGGTAAAACATGTAATAAATGAAGGAAAATGGTGGTACGTAAATCCAAGGATAGATCCATACTGGTCAATGAAGATATTAATTCTAAAGCATGCAAATGAAAAATATAATGGTAAGACAATACATGAGATATCCAAGGAATTAAATAAGGATCCTCTCGAAATACTATTTGATTTAGTAATAGAGGATCCTAACGCTAGAGCTACATATAAGTCGCTTATGTATGAAGATGAAGTTATTGAACTTATAAGGCATCCCTTATCCATGGTATGTACTGACGTGTTCTCTGTAGACTACAAGTGGGAGTTAAGGTCCATACCCAACTTCCTGCCACACCCAAACACATATGGTAGTTTTCCTAGATTTATAAGAAGATATGTGTATGAATTAAAGGTATTAGGTATTGAAGATGCTATTAAGAAAGTAACATATATGCCTGCCAAGAAATTAGGGCTACAGGGCAGAGGATTAATTAAGCAAGGATATTATGCAGACTTAGTAGTCTTTGATCCAAGAAATATAGGATTTAGGGGAAACGAATTTGAGCCCAGGATACCACCAGATGGCATAATGTACGTGGTAGTCAATGGAACAATTGTAGTTAAAGACGGTAAATACTTGGGTGCTAGGAAAGGAATAATCATTAAAAGAAAACAGGCCTAAAAATTAATTAAACCAATTAGAAGTTAATTCATGATCTTTATTAACCTGACAATATATTTTATGGTTCCTGGGCCGGTAGCTCAGCCTGGAAGAGCGCCGCCCTCGCACGGCGGAGGTCCCGGGTTCAAATCCCGGCCGGTCCACCAATTTTAGACAGCGATAGCGATATCTTCCATATCTTATCTCCAATATAGTGTAAATTTTCTAGTACCTTTCCTTTAGAAGGCATTAAACTCGTTTTGATGTCCATTAGTGCTTTTGTTATTGCTATGGGTTTCTTCTCCTTAGGCTCCAACACGGCAACAATATCGTCTTTATTGAATTTCGTGTAGTCTATTATGCCAGGCGCCATAACATCAGCTCCTCTTAATATAGGTTTTACTGCACCTTCATTTACTACGACATATTTCATTCCTTCTAGTATTACCCTAACACCCATTCTAGAAATGGCAATATACAGGAGTACCAATGTAGGTAGCAATAAATTATCTATTTGAACATATGCTGCTATATCATTGATTAAATACACTTTTATTGGTGGATTTTTTATTGAAGCTTCTTCGATTTTTTCTACATCTCTTACAATATCTGCATGACTAGGGTATAGCTTTAATATGGTATTAATTAACGTCTTGGTCTCCTTCTTTGACAGATAATGCCTGGTTGCCTTAATGCTCATGATTAACCCTTAATCGTTTAATTTACTACAAAGTAATATTTTTAACCCTGTCTAGATGATTTATGTGCTAGGTTTGAGAGTATGACTGAATCTGCTAGGAAGATGCTTGTCGAGTCTATAGGAACAATAGTACTTGTAAGGTTAAAGGGAGGTAGGGAAGTTCGAGGTAAATTAAAGAGCTTTGATCAACATCTTAACATAGTCCTAGAGGATGCTGAAGAACTAAGAGAGGATGGTTCTTCTAGGAAGTTAGGAACTATAGTTATTAGAGGAGATAATGTAGTACTAATTTCTCCTTCAATGTAAGTTAAAATTCTATGACTAAGGAGGTATAAATCATGGGTAAGGGTACTCCCTCATTTGGTAAAATGAGTAAAGGTAAAACACATATAAGATGTAGGAGATGTGGTAGACACGCATTTAATGTTGCTAAAGGTTATTGTGCGGCCTGCGGCTTTGGAAGGTCATCAAGAATTAGGAGATATTCTTGGCAGAATAAGAAAGTCAATAGAGTTAGAATAAGGTAATTCTTAGAGTAATCTAACGCTTTCTGGCACCAATGGCGTGATCACTTCAACATCTAGGGGTAAATTGAGGGCGGTCTTGATTTTCCTTATAGTATTGGCAAGTGCCATAATGCTACTGGGTTCCCCATGGCATAGTATGATCTTTCTTGGTTTTGGTTGAATATTTGCCAAGAACTTGAGTAGCTGCCTTCTATCTGAATGTCCTGAGAATCCTTCAATGCTATAGACCCCCATGTTTATTTTCAGCATTTCTATTCTTCCATCCTCTGTTATCATAGGTATACTCCTTGCTCCATCCTTTATCTTTCTCCCAAGTGTTCCTTCTACTTGATAGCTTACGAATATCAGTGAGTTCTTAGGGTCATGTGCGAGTAATTTTAGGTATTCTACTGCTGGACCTCCAGTTAGCATTCCTGATGTTGCTAGTATTACACACGGCTCTCCTTCAACTATATCCTTTCTAGCTTCACGTCCTTCTATTCTCTTGAAGTAATCAGCTGTGAAGGGGTTTTCGTTTCTATATATTTGGCTTCTTACTTCCTTTGATAGTAATTCAGGGTAAGCTGTATGTAGAGCAGTTACTTCATCTATCATTCCCTCAACGTATATTGGTATTTCTTTGAGCATGTTGTTCTTAATAGCGTAGTTTAGTACTAACATTATTTCTTGTCCTCTTCCTACCGAGAATACTGGTATGAGTACTTTGCCTCCTCTTTCTATCGTCTTCTTTACTATTTCGATTAGTTGTTTTTCTGCTTCTATTCTTGATGGCTGGTCTTGAGCGCCATATGTTGCCTCCATGATTAATGTTTCTACTCTTGGGAATGTACTATTAGCTGGTTCTAGTAGGCGTGTTAGACCATATTTGAAGTCGCTCGTGTAAACTATGTTGTGCATTCCTTCTCCGATGTGTAGGTGTACCATTGCTGCTCCTAGGATGTGTCCTGAGTTATAGAATGTTAGCCTTACATCAGGGGCTATATCAGTTACTTCATTATAATCTAGGGTTATTGTGTGTAATAGTGCTCTCTTTACTTCTTTATCGCTATAGGGTAGATATTTTCCTTCCCTCTTTGCAACATCCAAGTAGTCTAGTTGCATTAATGCCATGAGGTCTCTTGTAGCTCTAGTCGTGTATATGGGTCCTTCATATCCATACTTGAAGAGCAGCGGTACTAGCCCACAATGATCTAGATGCGCGTGTGTTACAATTACGGCATCCAATTCCTCTATTCTTACTTCATCTAAGTCCAATTGAGGGAACATGTGTGGTGGACTAGAAGCTCCGGGATTTATTCCAAGATCAAGTAAGATTTTACTTTCAGGTGTTTCAACAAGTATTGCTGACCTACCTACCTCCATGAATCCTCCTAATGCTATTACCCTTATTCTTCCTGACTTGAATAGGACTGTTCTATGTATTCTTTCTCCAATTCGTCTTAGGAATCTCTGTCTATACTCATTTTGTTCAACGAGGTAGGAGAGGATGGCATCTAGTATTCTTGATTTTAGTGGTGGTGCTCTTACTATTTGTGCTCTCCAGCCCGTTTGTGCGAGTATCTTTCTCTTTAATGCTCCTCCTTTTCCTATGGCTAGTCCCGGTTTTTCAGCTTTTATTATTACATCCCCCATTACGTCATCAAATTCTATTTCTTTTATACCTGCCTCCTTGGGTACTAGCGATTTTATTATCTCAATTGTTTCCCTTTTACTCTTTCTATAGAGCGGATCTGTTCTAATGACTATTCTTTTCTTTATTTTCTTTGCTAAATTCTTTATTAGTTCTCCATTCTCCATTACCAGCTCTGGTCTTTTAACATATACTGCTATTTCTGGTCCTTCAAATTCTATCCTAGTTACTACTGCTGCTTTGGGTATCATTTTTAGTATGGTTTCTCGAATTAACGCTCTAACATCAACTTCATGTACCATTATCTTTGTACCCCTTTAGTCATAATAGAGAATATTAGTGCTTTCCACTTTCTTTATGCTGTGGTTACTTAACGTTTCAGAAAATATAAAGTTAAGGTATATCAGTTGCCTATCTTATTTAATTGTGCGTTCTTCATATTTATCCTTAGTTATTACTACTACGTCTACTCCTTCCCCTGACGCGGAATCCCTACTCATAGCTGATTTTACTGCTTTAACAGCTAATTGAACTGCATCTTCGATACTCATTTCCAGATTATATTCACCTTCAATTACTCCTATAGCTATGGGGGATCCTGACCCTGTAGCTGTGTATTTTTCTTCGGTAATAGCTCCAAAGAATTCTAACATATATAGTCTTGGTGCTGTATCATATCCTCCTACTAATAGTTGGACTATGTAAGGGGAGTACCTTGAACTATGTAGTATTAGTGATAGTATTGATGCAACTGTTTTCACGCTTATTGGTCTTCCTAGTGTTAGCTTATAGTATTTTATTTCATTTTGAATACGGCTTACAAGCATTTGTGCATCTGCTACTAGTCCAGCTGTAGTTATTGCTATGCGA
>CAYPZO010000104.1:0-2730 GCA_964415135.1 uncultured Desulfurococcales archaeon
ATCATTGAGTAAGCTAATGCTACATTAGGATCAGTTAATGGCAAACCTACAGCTTCTAAGACCATAGCTAACATTATTAACCCTGCTCCCGGAACACCTGCTGTTCCTATAGATGCTAATGTTGCTGTAAGAACTATCATAAAGTGTTGATGAGGAGCTAATGCTATACCTAAGGCATTTGCAATAAATATTGTAGCGATTGCTTGATACATTGCTGTACCATCCATATTAACAGTTGCGCCTAGAGGTAAAGTGAATGCATATATGGATTTACTTATCCTTAAGTTATTTTCAGCAACATTCATTGTTACTGGTAATGTCCCTGAAGATGACCTTGTAACAAATGCTGTAAGCATAGCCTCTTTTGCTCCCTTTAGGAACTTTAATAAATTCAATCTAAATACTGTTAATATACCACCATATACTAGCAATAAGTGGAGGAAGAGTCCTACATATAATGCTACTACAGTTATAGCCAATGGCCCTAAAACTTTAGGTCCATGTATAGCTACCACGTAGCCTATTAATGCAAAAACACCTATAGGCATGTACTCTAATATACCTCTAACAATCTTATAGATAGCTTCGGCTAACCCCTCGAATACTCTAAGAGTTGTTGTACCTACATTTCTAAGTCTCTCATCCTTACTACCTGTAAGATATGCTAAAGCTATACCTAATACTATAGCGAAGAATATTATCTGTAATACCTTACCCTCAGTTAATGCTGCGAACGGGTTAGTGGGCACTATGTTTAATAATACTTCAACAGGTGATGGTGGGGCTTTAGGTGTAATTTTCTTTCCTTCACCTGCAAGCTGTATTCCTGTACCTGGCTGGAATACTGTAGCAATGAGTATACCAATAGATACCGCTATTAATGTAGTGAACAGGTAATAGACCATTATCTTTACTCCAATCTTTCCAAGCTTACTAGGTGAAATACTTGCAGCACCAACAACTAATGAGAATAGTATTATAGGTGCTACAATCATTTTCAGTAATCTTATCAACAGGTCTCCTAGAGGCTTAATGACAGCTATAGGTTCACCAACTATCGCTCCAACAATTATTCCTAAGATAAATCCTATTAATATCTTATAGATTACGGGGAATCTCTTATATCTCTCCCATGCTGATGACAAGTAGAACACCCTATAGTATAAAATAATGATTGCTTGTACAATAAATTTTCTACTATCCAGAGTACTTAAAATTCACGTTCATCTAAATATGAAGACGATGATTAAGGTTTATATATCGTGTTTTTAAGTGTTTACCAATAGCTGTACAGAAGGGTAAGAGGCTAACACTATGACAACAGAATTCAAGTACATAGTAAGAATAGCAGGAACAGACATAGATGGTAGACTAAAGGTACCCTACGGTTTAGCATTAATCAAAGGCGTAGGTATAAATCTAGCCTATGCCATCTGTAGAAGCCTCAAGATAGACACCGAAAAAAGAATAGGATTCCTAGCAGATGCTGAAATAAAGAAAATAGAATCAGCGCTCGAGGACATAAGCAAAGTAAACCTGCCTTCATGGATGCTTAATAGAAGAAAAGACTATGAAACAGGAGAAGATAAACATCTTATAGGAGCAGACCTGATTTACGTAGTAAGACAGGACATTGAAAGGGAAAAGAGAATTAAGAGCTGGAGAGGAATAAGACATGCACTAGGACTAAAGGTACGTGGTCAAAGAACAAGAACAACAGGACGTACAGGAATAACCGTAGGAGTAAAGAAGAGAAAGAAGTAAAACTAAGGTGAAATAAAATGGGCGACCCCAAGAAACCAAGAAAAACATGGGAAGGACCCAGGCATCCATGGAGAAAGGAAATACTATTACAAGAAATGGAGCTTATGGGAAAGTATGGTCTACGAAACAAACGCGAATTGTGGAAAGCTAAATCTATATTAAGGAGGATAAGACATAGAGCAAGATCACTCCTAGCACTACCAGAAGAAATTAGAGAAAAAGCTGAAAAACAACTACTAAAAAGGCTATACGATACAGGATTACTGCCTGAAAACGCTACACTAGATGATGCGTTAAAACTAACCGTAGAAGACATACTCGAACGAAGACTACAAACGATCGTTTACAGGAAAGGTCTCGCGAGAACCATATATCAAGCAAGGCAACTCATAGTTCATGGACACATAGCAATTAATGGAAGAAGAGTCAACGCGCCAGGATACCTCGTAAAAAGATACGAAGAAGACTTCATAGACTACGCCCCCACCAGTCCATTCTACCTAAAGAGACAACAAGCACAACAATCTACGGCTTAACAAACCTCTAGCCTAGGTGTAGATCATGGCCCTCCACGCTAGAGAACTTAAATGGGGTGTAGCTCATATATATAGCTCACTAAATAACACAATAGTACATATAACGGATCTAACAGGGGCAGAAACGGTTTCTAGAGCATCAGGCGGAATGGTGGTAAAAGCCGATAGAGAAAAACCATCACCATACGCGGCAATGCTAGCTGCAAATAAGGCAGCACAGCAAGCAATGGAAAGAGGTATAGTAGCAATACACATAAAAGTAAGAGCACCAGGAGGACATGGACCAAAAACTCCAGGACCAGGAGCACAAGCAGCGATCAGGGCGCTAGCAAGAGCAGGGTTCATCATAGGTAGAATAGAAGACGTAACACCAATACCACATGATAGTACACGAAGACCTGGTGGAAGACGTGGTAGAAGAGTCTAAGCA
>CAYPZO010000104.1:2830-6082 GCA_964415135.1 uncultured Desulfurococcales archaeon
CAAAAAATTTCACTAGAAGCAAGAGCAAGGCTTGGAAGAGGAAAAGAACACGCAAAGTGGTCACCAGCATCAGTAGCAGTACACAAATACATACCAATAATAGAGCATAGAAAAAATCTGTGTAAAGGAACTGAGTGCAGAATATGTATTGAAGTTTGTCCTAAGAAGGTATTAGAATTCAGAGATAATAAAATCGTATTAACTAACCCCCTAAAATGCAACTTATGCAGAGAATGTATAATGAAATGTCCTACTAATGCATTAAAAATCTCGTGGTATAATGATAAATTCTTACTATACATAGAGTCTACAGGTGCCCTTAAACCAGAACGAATACTAATAGAAGCATCAAAGATACTAGAAGAAAAAGCACAAAAACTACTAAGTGATATAGAAAAGGCACTAGGTGAACGCGGATGAAGCGGACAGGATCAACAAACATAATAATAAGGAAAACAATAAGGCAATTAATAAAATATGCTAACGAATATAAAGCACCTATATGGAGGGATATTGCCGAAAGACTCAATAAACCAACAAGAATAAGAGCTGAAGTAAACATAAGTAAAATCAATAGATATACTAAGCCAGGAGATGTGGTAGTCATACCAGGTAAGGTATTAGGGATAGGAAAAATTAATCACCCAGTAACTGTTGCAGCAATAGCTTTCTCAGAATCAGCTATAAAGAAAATTAAGGAAGCAGGAGGAAGAGTACTACACATACTACAATTGGTACAAGAAAACCCCAAGGGAAGCAATGTAAAAATTATGGAATAAATGAGGTGAAAACACCATGAGTACTCCTCCAGAGATAGTAATTGATGCATCAAATCTAATATTAGGTAGATTGGCAAGTATTGCAGCTAAGAAACTACTAATGGGCTATAAGGTAACAATAGTTAATGCCGAGAAAGCAGTAGTAAGTGGAAATCCTAAAATGGTTATAGAGTCATATAAGCTATTGTTTGGAATATCAACGCTAAGAAACCCATATAAGTCGGGTATAAGAAGACCAAGAACTCCGTCAAGGATAATTAGAGCCGCAATTAAGGGCATGCTCTCCAAGGATAGTCCTAGAGGAAGAGAGGCGTTAAGAAGGCTCAGAGTGTATATAGGTGTTCCAAAAGAATTAAAAGGTAAAAAGATAGAAACAATACCTGAAATATCGGCTAATAAACTTAAAGGCAAATACATTACTATAGGAGAAATAGCAAAACAAATGGGCTGGAAACCGAGGGTGATCACACAATGAAAATAGTAATTTCTTCCGGAAAAAGGAAAACAGCAATAGCAAGAGCATTAATAAAGCCAGGTAAAGGTAGGGTATGGATAAATGGAGTACCAATAGAAATCTGGCCAATAGAAATGGCTAAATGGAAAATGCTTGAACCACTCCTACTGGCAGGACGTAAGCTCTGGGAGACGGTAGATATAAAGATAAACGTACAGGGGGGTGGGATCATGAGTCAAGCTGATGCAGTTAGAATGGCTATTGCACGAGGACTAGTAGAGTACTTCCAAAGCGAAGAATTAAAGAAAATATACCTAGAATACGATAGGTATATGCTTAGCGGAGACCCCCGTAGAACAGAACCAGAAAAATATATGAGAAGAAGCGCAAGAAGAAGATGGCAGAAATCCTATAGATAAGGGTGTATAGACTTGATAATCCCTGTAAGATGTTTTACATGTGGTGCACCAATAGGAGATAAATGGGAGGAATTCTACAGAAGAGTAAAGAATGGAGAAGACCCCGAAAAAGTCCTAGATGATCTAGGTGTAAAAAGGTACTGCTGTAGAAGAATGCTCATATCTCACGTAAACCTAATAGAGGAAGTCCTTCACTATACAAGACCCATATAAGGGTTGAACATCATGTGTGCTCAAACAACAAGTAAAACAGTAGAGCTACTTATACCATTAGATAGGTATCTGGTGGCAGGAGTCCACATAGGAACACACATATGTACTAAATACATGGAAGAATTCGTATATAGAGTAAGGCCTGACGGCCTATACATCTTAGATGTGAGTAAGATCGATGAAAGGCTACGAATAGCAGCAAAGTTCATAGCAAGATTCGAGCCGTCAAAAATAGTAGCTGTGTCAGCAAGACAATATGGTCAAAAACCAGTACAACAATTCTGTAAATATACAGGATGCAAACCTATAATTGGAAGACTTATACCGGGAACCTTCACTAATCCTAGACTAGAATGGTACCTTGAACCAGATGTAGTCATAATAACAGACCCTAGAGCGGACTCACAAGCAGTTATAGAAGCAGCCGAAATGGGAATACCAACAGTAGCCTTCGCAGACACAGATAATAGAACAGAATACTTAGACTTAATAATACCAGCAAACAATAAGGGTAGGAAATCACTTGCACTACTATACTGGCTCCTAGCAAGACAAGTTCTCAGAGAAAGAGGAGAACTAAAGCCTACCGAAGACCTACCAGTACCAGTAGAGGAATTCGAAGCAAAGGTGAGGAGATGAAAAGATACCCAGCAGTAGCAGGAACATTTTACGAATATAAACCAGAGAAATTAAAAGAACAAATAAAATGGACTTTCACACATAAGCTAGGTCCAGGAAAACTACCTAAACCCAGTAAAGAAAGAAAGAAAATAACTTTAGGAGTAATAGTCCCTCACGCAGGATACATGTATAGCGGCCCAATAGCAGCACATAGCTACTACAGACTTGCAGAAGAAGGAGTACCAGAAACAGTAATATTAATAGGACCCAATCACACAGGCTTCGGTACGGCCGTATCAATTATGACTAAAGGATCATGGATTACACCACTAGGAGAAGTAGAAATAGATGAAGAACTCGCTAACGCAATAGTTAAAAGGTCAAGTATAGCAGCTCCCGATGAGAGAGCACATGCTTATGAGCACTCACTTGAAGTACAATTACCTTTCCTACAATTCATATACGAAAACAAATTCAAAATAGTACCCATAACTCTAATGTTGCAAACACCCGAAGTAGCTAAAGACCTAGCAAGATCAATACATGAAGCATGGAATACATTAGAAAGAGACATCATAGTGATAGCAACCACAGATTTCACGCACTACGAACCACACTCAATAGCCACAAGAAAAGATAAACTAGCCATAGAAAAAATAGTAAACCTAGACTCCGAAGGACTATACAAAGTAGTAGAAGAATACAATATATCAATGTGTGGACCCGGAGCAGCCATGACACTAATTGAATTAGCAAAACTAAGAGA
>CAYPZO010000105.1:0-6049 GCA_964415135.1 uncultured Desulfurococcales archaeon
AGGAAATAGTAACCGTCAACGAGCCTCGATCAAGAGCTACTATGTGGCATGCAAGCGATCTTTGCGCTCATTGTGGTCAATGTAAGATTCTCAGTAAGCCGGGTCCATTTTGTCCACGTAAGCTTTCTAGCGATAAAATACTGCTTTCTCCTCAAGGATATGGTCCTGCAAGAAACATTATATCATTTACTGGTGGTGATCTTTACTGTAGACCCAAGTTTTATATTGAGACATTTAAGTTATTGAAGAAGGAGACTAATCTATGGATTCATATTGAAACTAATGGTTATGGTCTTACGCCTAGGAATCTCGAGAAATTATACTCTGCAGGTCTTGACTCTATATGGCTTGATATGAAGGCTTATGACGAGGATAAGTATAGGAGGCTTTGCGGTACTACTAATAAGTGGATTCTTGATGTACCCTTTCTAGCTAAAGATCTAGGTATAGTATTAGAGGTGGTCTTAATATACATTCCCGGATTCGTGGAGCTTGACCAAATAGAGAAGTTTGGAGAACTTCTCGTCAAGGTTGACAAGGATCTCCCAATTACATTGCTAGCATTCTTCCCAGAATACCAGCTAATAGGGTATAGGTCTCCAACATATGATGAAATGGTTAGAGCATATAAGGTCTTAGAGTCTAAGGGTCTTAGGAAAGTAAGGGTAGCTAATGTAGGTGTTTTCTGTAATACACGTAAATGTATTGAGAGGTTAATTAAAGAGATAGGTAGAGAACACGTAGGATTATAGTATAGTTAAAGGCATGGGATAAACATTTAATTAGGTTTATGTATTCAAGTTCTCTGGGGAATATACTTGTATGATCCTAAAATTGAAGTATTCTTTAACCCTAAGACCGTTGCAATAATAGGTGCTTCTCGAAATCCAGCTAAAGTAGGATATCAGATAGTAAATAACCTTAAGAGACACTTCAAGGGTAAGATATATCCAGTTAACCCTAAGGCAACTGAAATACTTGGGCTTAAATGTTATCCATCAATACTAGACATCCCTGACTACATCGATCTTGCCGTAATATCCATACCTGCACCAAAAGTACCTGAAGCTGCAAGGGAATGTGGAGAGAAAGGTGTTAAGGGTCTCATAGTTATTAGTGGTGGATTTAAGGAAGTAGGTCCTGAAGGAGCTGAACTTGAACGTAAGCTTGTTAAAATAGTTAAGAAGTATAACATGAGATTAGTAGGACCAAATGTTGTTGGAGTTTACGTACCAAAAACTGGTGTAAATACTACCTTCCTAAATCCTGAGAGACAGGGATATCCACCCCATGGCCCAATAGCCTTTCTATCACAAAGTGGTGCATTTGGTATAGCAGTACTTGACTGGGCGGCTATGAGGGGTATTGGTATAAGTAAGTTCGTTAGCCTTGGAAATAAAGCTGATGTTGATGAAGCAGACTTATTAGCATATCTACGTGAAGACCCTGACACCAGAGTTATCACAATGTATATTGAGGGTATTGAAGAAGGCAAGAGGTTTATTAAGGCATTAAAGGAGACAACACCATACAAGCCAGTCATAGCGTTAAAATCTGGTAGAACCGAGGCAGGTGCTAGAGCAATATCATCACATACAGGTAGTCTTGCGGGTGCAGACCAAATATACGATGCTGTCTTCAAGCAAACAGGAGTACTAAGAGCCTACGGAATGGAAGAACTCTTCGACATGGCATTAGCATTAGCCTATCAACCACCAGCTAAGGGTAGTAGAGTAGCAATACTAACAGTTGGTGGTGGCTCAGGAGTTATGGCAACTGATGCATGCGTTGACTTAGGCTTAACTGTACCAAGGCTATCAGATAAAACAGTTGAAAAGTTAAGGAAAATACTATTACCAATAGCGAGCCCCTACAATCCAGTAGATGTTACAGGTTCAGCACTTGATGGACACCTAGTAGAACCAGTTGAAATATTGATGAGAAGCGGTGAAGTTGATGCAATAATATGGATACCATACTTTATGGTTCCAGGCTTAACAGAGCAATTAGTAGAGAAATTCGTTGATAGGGTTAAGAAAGTTAACAAGGAACTTGAAACACCAATACCAATAGTTGGAGCAGCTACAGGAGGAACGTATACATGGAGTCAAGCAAGTAAGGCAGAGAAGTTAGGGATACCAATGTATCTATCAGTTGAAAGAGCAGCAAAAGCCGTATGGGCACTATACAAGTATGGAGCATGGCTACAAAAGAACAATACCTTCGACGCCTATATTGAGAAGTTTAGAAGGGAGCTAGGAATTTAAATCCTATTAGGAAACCCTAGTATCTAAGCTCTCTTGAATATGCTGCCTCCTCCATTTCAGCTGGAAACACCTTAACACTACTACATGGAACATATACCTTCAACGGACTCCCCGGCGGCACATCCATTTCAGGGTCTAAGAACACTATTATTTTTTGGCCTTCAAACTTTAACTTAACCTCTACGTGAGAGCTTACAAATGACGTTGATTCGACAATACCTTCAATAACATTAAATGGCTCTTTTAATGGCTCTAAGCTAAATTCGTGAGGTCTTAACACAGCTATAGCCTTTTCTCCAATCTTTACCTTTAGGTCACTAGCTGGGACTACTCCAGTTATTTTCCTGCTTCCAACTCTAACTACTATATATTCATCACCTGTATAGCTATCAACAACTCCCTTAACTATACTACATTTTCCAAGGAATGACGCGACGAATAAGTTCCTTGGATGTTCGTAGAGTTCTTTAGGTGTTCCTATCTGCATTATCTTACCGTTGTTCATGATCGCTATTCTATTCGATAAGACCATGGCTTCCTCCTGGTCATGGGTAACGTATATTGTTGTTATTCTCAATTGCCTTTGAATTCTCTTAATTTCATCCCTCATTTCAACTCTTAACTTAGCATCAAGATTACTCAAAGGCTCATCAAGTAATAGGACTTTAGGCTCTATAACTAAGGCTCTCGCTAGTGCCACTCTTTGTTGCTGACCACCAGAAAGTTGTGTTGGATACCTATTTTCAAGACCTTCAAGTTTAACTAGCCTTAATACCTCCATAACTCTTTTCCTAATCTCCTCCTTAGGCAACTTCCTTATCTTAAGACCATAAGCTACATTCTCAAACACGGTCATATGAGGCCATAGGGCGTAGTTTTGAAATACCATTCCAGTATTTCTCTTGTATGGAGGTAGGTTAGTTACATCAGCGTCATCGAAATATACTTTACCTTCATCGGGATATTCTAGTCCAGCTATAATTCTAAGTGTTGTTGTTTTACCACAACCACTAGGTCCTAGGAGTGTAAATAATTCTCCGTGCTCTACATCAATTGATACGTGGTCTACAGCTACTACTTCACCAAACCTTTTTACTACGTTTACCAGCTTTACTCTAACCATACCTTATACACCTAGGAAAGCTGTTCTCTGTTTAAGTATATAGTTTGATAGTGTAATAGCTGTTATTTGAAGGGTCATGAGAATCACTCCTAGTGCAGCCGTAATACTAACTGTACCTACAGCTGCACTACCATAAATTAACTTACTCATAAGATACGTTATCGGCGCTTGAGTATCATCAAGACTACCAAGCATTAAACTTGTACTAACCTCATTCATACAGTACACGAAGGATAATAGCGCTCCACCTATAACATTAGCTGCTATAAGCGGTAATGCTATAGTTAAGAATGTACGTGCTCTTGAAGCTCCAAGAATCATAGCGGCTTCCTCTAAACTTACATGAGTTTGCTGTAACCCTGCAAATATCGACCTAACAGTAAATGGCATTCTTCTAACAGTGTAAGTGAATATTAGTAATGTTCCAGGGTACAGGAAGGGGTCTAGGGGGGTTTCCGCAAAGAACGTTCCAAAGAACACAATGTATCCTAGTCCTACAAGTATTCCCGGCATTGCTATAGGCATTGTCGATAATACATCTAATATTTCTCTACCGAATACCTTCCTCCTAGATACTACATAGGCTACACTACTACCAACAAGAACTATCATTAATGTTGCTAGTATTGAGTATGTCAAGCTATTCCTAATAGCTACCTGTACTTCTCCTTTCTCAAACAACGACTGCACGTACTCCAATGTAAACTTAGTCGGGAGAGTTGATTGTGCCCAATCAGTAAACGCTAATGTTATAACACCGAACTGAGGGAATGCAGCAACACATATTAATAGTATTAGGAACACATATATTACAGCCATTTTCCATGGCTCAGGCCTTCTAACTCTTGGATTCCACCTACCACCCTTAGAGAGCATTGCGTATTGTCTTAAGGATATGTACTTCTTTATTGCAAGGAAGCCAACTATAGCTATGGACAACATGACTACTGCTACGGCATATACCGTGGGATCAACGAGTTCTAGAGATAAAGCTGCCTTAAATTGCTCATAGATGTAAAATGACATAACCTCCTGATGTAATCCATGACCGAACGCTCCGGATAATCCTATAGGGGCTCCTAGATCCTCAATACTAAATATAAATACTAGAGTTGCTCCAGCAGCAATACCCGGCTTAGCTAGTGGTAGTGTTACTGTTCTAAATAGCTTAAATCCATGTGCTCCAAGGTTTTCAGCTTGCTCCTCCATTGAAGGATCAATGTTTATGAAGCTTGCAAGAGCATTGAGATATACTATTGGAAAGAAGCTAAGAGACTGTATTAGTATTACTGCTGGTAATCCAGCTATCTCTATAATAACATTCTTAAGTCCAAGAACATTTTGTATGAAGAGGTTTAGTAGTCCTGCTCTTCCAAGAACCTTACCAATGACGTAAGCGTTTACGAAAGGTGTAGCTAGTAATGGCACAACTAGTAGTATTCTAAAAATACTTTTCCCCGGAAAATCGTATCTAGCCATAATGAATGCAGCTATAGTTCCTAAAATCAAATCAATTATCGTTACAACTGTTGCAACAAATATGGAGTTTAGGATAATTCCAAAATTAGGTCCTTTAGACCCAATTCCTATGTACGTGTAATAGGGTGTTTCCTCAACAACTATGAAGTTAAGGTTTGGTGTTGGAGATACCATTCGCGGATCAGAAAACATGCTTTCAAAGAACGTTAATGTAAATCCTTCACTTCCAGCAAACGCCTTGTACAGTATTGATGCAAGAGGTATAACGAGGAAGGTAATTAATACAATATATGATATTACTACCTGGAAACTAGTTAGGGCGTCTAGTTCTCTACGTAATGTATTAATAGTCTTAGTTAAAGACCAGCCCATGACGAGTAGCACCTATGTTCGTGAAAAAGGCTTTTGTATTTTAGCTTAAAAAATTTAAGACCGGTTTAACCTTATTGAGGTCTCTAATTACGATGTTACTTCTTTCTTCTCATAAACATTGCTGCTATTGCTGCGATTACCACTATTATAACTACTATTACTGCTATGAGTGTCATTGGTGGTCCTGCGGGTGCTGGAGTTGTTGTTGGCGTAGTTGTTGGTGTTGTAGTGGATTGTGTAGTTGTAGGTGTCGTGGTTGGTGTTGTTGGTTTTGGTGATTTTAACATTTCATTGAGGAGCTCAAGAGCTTTCTTGTATCTTTCTTTTGCTGCTTCAGTCCATTGTTTAAGTAGGTTAGTCTTGTACTCTGGCTCAGTAATGTACTTGTTTACGTATTGAGCTGTTTCTTGTCCGAATACCATTTTCTTTCCTGTCTTAGGGTCCGTAAACTCTATTTTAGTTGGGTCTGCAAGTGTTTTAATTAATTGCTTGAATTGTTCTTCGGTTATCTTTCCGTCTAGGTATGCTTTTGCTATTTGTTTCCATGCTTCTTTTAAGTCATCGTAAGCTCTCTTAATTGTTGCATGGTAGAACCATCTCATAGCCTCTTCATAGCTTAGTGCTAGTTCATCGCTAAACTTTATTGTTGAAGCTTTAAGTGTAAACTCATATGCCTCTTTTAAATCAGGTCTCTTCTTACCTTCTTCGGTTTCAAATACTTTTGGATTTATTGGCATTCTGTTAATATTGGGATGCATCCATACAGCTTGTCCTTCAGGACTTAATACCCATGCAATGAATGCTTGCG
>CAYPZO010000106.1:0-1486 GCA_964415135.1 uncultured Desulfurococcales archaeon
TGCTTCAACAATATTTCTTGATATTACTTCAGCGTTTACTAGTACTAATGAGTATATCGCATAGATTGATGTAACTATGGAGGCTATGAATGGTATTAGTGCATATATGTTCATTAGTCCTGGCTTTATTGTCAGTTTAAAGCGGGACATGATGTCTCAAAGCCTCAATTTTCTTTAATATGACTTCAACTATGTCATGTGGTCCTACGTTTATTACGGGTATTCCTTTTGATGTAAATATTTTTAGTGATGCTTCTCTTGTTTCCCAGCTTCTTGCAACATAAATTCTATGTAGTGTTTTGCTGAATCCGTCTAGTGCTTCTAGTTCGAATAGTGGCGTGTATGGTGATATTATGCATATGTGGTTTCTTAGCTCCTTAGCTTTTGCAACTACATCTACTATCCTCTTATACATTTCCTCATTATATGGTTCTAGGTCTGTTATTAGGAGTACTAGGTTGTATCCCCAGCTTGTTCCTCTTATTAGGGATTTAGCTATTACTTGTGGTAGCATTGATTTATCTTCACTATATGGTTCTATCTCTGATAGTGCATCTAGTATCCTGTAGATATGTACTCTTCCATGTCTTACTGGAACTATCTTGTACTTATCTCCTCCAAGATAAACTGTTAGTCCTACGTAGTCTCCACGGTCTAGGAGTAGTTTTGCTATTGTTGCTATCGCTCTTGCCGAGAACTCCAGTTTTGTGTTTCCTATCACTCCATAGTACATTGTCTTGCTTGCATCTAGTATGAATATTGCTCTTAGGTGTGCTTCTAGTTCATATTCTTTTACTTTTAGTTTTCCTGATCTTGCTGTTGCCTTCCACTCTATGTACCTGAAGTCGTCTCCTGGTATGTAGTCTCTTACATCCGTGAATTCTTGCCCTACTCCTTTTATTCTTGCTTTTGATGTTCCGAAAGGTGCTGTTATCATTGATATTAGTAGTCTTCTCTCCCTCAATGGTAGTACTTTTGGCTTAAACTTGAACTCAGCTGGTGCTCCTAGTCGTGTTTCTACGAAGAATAGGCTTAGAGGGTCTCTTACAATTACTTTTAATTTACTAAACCTGTGTTTTCCTATGAATGGTTTTATTGTGTATTCATGTTTTGATTCTCCTTTTGGTGGTAGTATTAGTAGTCCTGTTGTTGATCCTTTTAGCACTTTGAACGTTTTTGGTGGTTGGTCTATGAATTCTACACCATATAATGGTATTGGTGTTGGATTGTAGAACTTTATGGTTACGGTATGTGGTTCTCCTTCAATGAACTTACCCTTTATCTTCCTCTCAGCCTTTATGCTACTTAATGCTTTTGCTTTTACTTGTATGGTATACCTCATTATTATTAGTAGGAGTGTTAGGCTTAGCCCTGTTATGAATAGTGATAGGAATATTGAGTGTTGCGGTGATATGAATCCTAGGGCTATGAGTAGTGCTGATACTATTATGAATGCTTTACCTCTAGGCGATAGCATTATTGGTGG
>CAYPZO010000106.1:1586-6042 GCA_964415135.1 uncultured Desulfurococcales archaeon
TTGAACTCATATATGCTCTTAAGCCTCTTCAAAATCTCTATGGTTTCGGGCTTACTTGGATATCCTATGAATATTCTCATGAAGAACCTATCTAGCTGTGCTTCTGGTAATGGGTATGTTCCTTCAAGTTCTATTGGGTTTTGTGTTGCAAGTACTAGGAATGGATCTGGTAGCTTATAGGTTACTCCTTCTATTGTTACTTGTCTTTCCTGCATTGCCTCTAAGAGTGCTGCTTGTGTCTTCGGGCTTGCTCTATTAATTTCATCAGCTAATATTATGTTTGCAAATATTGGTCCAAGCCTTACAGCGAATTCTCCTGTCTTCGGGTTATAGACCATGGTTCCAATAATATCTGATGGTAGTAGGTCTGGTGTAAATTGTATTCTCTTGAACTCAAGTTGTAGAGCTGCTGCAAGTGTTTTTGCAAGTGTTGTTTTTGCTACTCCTGGTACTCCTTCAAGTAATACGTGTCCTCCAACATATAGGCTTGCAAGGATCATCTTGATCTCTCTAACCTTACCAACAATTATCTTGCTTACCTCCTCTATTATCCTATTAGTTACGTTCTTAACGTACTCTAATTCAGATTTTTCTAAGCCTATACTCGACACCCTTAACACCCGGCTTACCAGTTATTGTTGCACCCATAGCTTCAAGTATCATTTCGGAATTTAATATGAGTTTAGATAATGTACGTTTCCAGAACAGAATTGGAGGCCAAATAAACTTCCTCTTACCTATGTGTAGTTCATGTATTTTCCTTAACTTCGTTATTGTTTTAAGTGCTTTCTCTGTTTTATCCTTAAGTACTGCTCTAAGCCTTCTCTGTACATCCTCTTTCTCCACTTCACTTATATCAATGTTTAACTCCTTTAACGCTATCCTACGTAGGATAGTATATAGACTTGATAGTAGTTCTATAGCATCCTTTTTAGATAACTTCTTTACATCATAAATTCTTCTTCCAGGGAGCTCTACTTCTAGTAAGACATTTGCTTCAATATGCTTATGTATTGATTCGTCAAATCCTATTCTTCCTCCAAGCCTCTTAAGCACGCTATATGCGAGGAATATTACTAGAACTAATGTTACTATCTTTATTATGAATGGTAAGTTCTCTATGAGCGCCATATATGCTGCATCAACTGCCTTAAGACCCATTGTTAATAGCATTGCAAGTAGTAGTCCTATTGGGGGTATTGGTACGTTAAGTATCGTACTTAAGTTTACTTCCTTGTAATGTGAAGCATCTATTATTACCTTATAGCTCTTATCACCGTGTGTTAGAAATTTAACAACGGCGAGTGCAAATTCTCTGTTATTAATTTCACGTTTAATTAACCTCTCTATAACTTCATCTTCTAGTTTAGATACCTCTTCTTCACTTAATGTAGGATGGAAATACGTATAAGCATGAATTTCTCGAAGAATTATGTCTCTTAGTGATTCCTTTAGGTACTCCTTGTTGAAGAATTGATTTATGAATATGCTGCTATCAGATATCACTATTCCTTCATAATTTTCGAAAGCGACATATACTACTATGGGTTTGTCTCTCAAACTACCTAGTATTTTTAACAAGCCTTTACTAGGTACCCATGGACCCCAATATTCCTCTAATATTGCTATGCATGAGGCTATATTTAGTAGCAACTTATATGTTGTACCATTTAGCTTACATACCATCTGTGGATAAAGTCTTCCAAAATGTGATTTTTCATCTACTACTGGTATTCCAGTTATAGCTAATCCAAAGAAGTTCTCTAGTAAGTTATTTGACGTAATATTTTCATCTGCTATTAGGAATGAAAACTTATCTACCCTTTCGAGAGTATGCCTTATGGTCTCTAGATCATTTATTGTATAGGGTTTATCGGGTGCAATTACTATGAACAATACTTTATCATTACCTTGAATATACTTATTTAACTGATCTAGGTATTCTATCACGTATACTTCGTATCCTTCGTATAGTAACGCATTGTAGAATTCTGATGTACCATTCCATGCAGTGTTGTAGGGACTTGAAGGCGAAGATATTGGTAATTTTATTGGTAACACCTTCATTGGCGAGTATATCGATGCAATAAATGCTACGAGTACGAGCAGTATTGTAAAAGTTCTCTTCCTCATCATCGTGATTGTCCTCCTCTTAATAATTCACTATAATCTCTTTCACACTCCTTGACTTCATCCTCACCTATAGGCTTATTTCCAAACTTAACTTTCTCAAAAGTATAGGTTAATGGCCTTAAATATCTATACTCAACTCTACCAGTTAATTTGGCTAGGTATTCCCTTGGAGTTTCATGTTTTAGTCTTGGTATCCCTCTACGCCTCATAACCTCTAATGCCATAAGATAATACCTTATAACAGGATGTAAGTCTTCACCTACCTCCTTCTCAATTCTCTTCAGGCTAATTCTTGTCCTTATACTGCTTACGGCTCTACCTATAGTATTTCTTAAGGGCTTAAACTTTAATATTAATGGTATTGCTGTAAGCAGTATTATAATGAGTGCTAGTGTCATTGGATCTATATATGGTATAAACCCTGTAGTTTTAGGTGTAGGTAATCCTATCTTAAGTACACTTGATACTTTTCCTAAGTTAAGTAGCCCTGTTCTCTTAGATTCTCCCGTACTTGGAGGAGTTGATGAGCTCACGGGCTTCTGTTCTTTACTTTCTATTCCTAATAATGTTTCTAGTATATCTGATGTCATTTTCAGTATTTCTCCATCAGATGTTATAGTTGTTGGTAAGTGTTCGAGTATTTCACTTAACTCGCTCCACGAGATACGGCCCTCTCTTAATAGTCTCATTAAAGCATTTTCTAATTGAACATAAGCTTTAGAATATAGCTCGCTTGCTGTAGTGTAATCTCCCTTCATTAATGCATTTGCTGTTTCACCTAGTAGTCTTGATAATTCTGGATCCGTGTCCTTGAGCAGTGAAGCTAATCTAAGTAGATTGTTTATTACCTCTATATCATTTAAGTTCGTTAAACTTGCATTTAATAGTCTTGCTACATCTATTGCTTTATTAGGGTCTACGAGTATGTAGGGTTCGAAATAATTAATTGTACCTTGATAGAATCCTCCCATCCCTTTATATGATGCAAGTATTGATAGTAATGCTTTAAGTTCATTAGGTTTTGTAGCGTAGAGTTCGCTATTCTCCATTATCAGCCTCCTTAATTCCGATAAATCTCTATCTAATTCAGAAATATTGTGGTTGTTAATATCCTCTCTTATTTCTTGTAGTTTTACTGCTAGTTCTGGATCTATTTCATCTCCATATTCTTCTAATATAGTTGATGTAAGATTATATAATTGAGATAGCTTTATAATTTCTACAGGTTCAAATACTATGTATTCAGGACTTATTTCCTCATTATGCCTTTTAGCTATTTGCTGAGCATAAGTTATACTAATATTACTTACAAATATCATTAGAACTAACGTGAGTAACATAATCGATTTACATATTATTTCGCCTTGTTTCTTAGTTTTAATCTTCATTGTTTTCAACACGTTAATTTATGTTAGGTTATTTTAGGTATTCCATCGATGTAATTGTTTATAATCATACATTTAAGCATTACTAATATGGTTTTCTTGATATACCCATACCTTCTTCGTAAATTATTATTTCGTTCCATGTATTAACGTATGTAAATAATGTATTTTTGTTGTTCTTATTTTTACTAATTATTATTTCTAGCGATTTAAGTATACTTCCATCTAGTTGTACATTAACTTCCTTATCTAGTGCTTTTGCTACCCTTATTGCTTCCTCTAGGTTATCTCTTGCTCTTTGTCTTATAATGTATGCCTTATCTACGCCACTCCTTAGAGCTCCAATGATATCGAATAGTAGGTTATTTCCAATCATTACATATCTATTTGCTGGAGCGAGTTTCATTGCTTGTATGAATATTGGTCTAAACAGCTTTATTGGCGGAGCCCAATAAGCTCTCACTCTATCCGGTGTAACTATATCATCAATGAATTTGCTTAGCCCTGAAGCTTCTAGAACCTTATCCATGTATTTTCCTAGGCCATTAGATACTATTACAATGGAGATATTGTTTTCTTTAGCATACTTTAATGCTTCTAAAACATCATCTAAGAGTTTAATATGGCTTAAGTTTTCGTGAAAAGCTTCATATAGTACTCTTAATGCTTTCGACATAATTGACTTATCATCACATACTCTTTCTATAGTATACATGGTTATGCTTTCCCAATCATATGCTCCAATATACTCTCCATTAAATAGCCTATACTCGTGTACTTTTATCAGGTAATCGAATACTTCAGTTGCTGTTAAGTTAGAATAATTTGAGATAAAGCGTGAAGTCTCCATAAGTGAGGGGATCATGGGGTTCTCATACCATAATGTTCCATCAGCATCTGTAAGCCATGTAACCTTCACATTCACTCATCTCCTCAAC
>CAYPZO010000107.1:0-3796 GCA_964415135.1 uncultured Desulfurococcales archaeon
GTTCTAAATCATATTACCTTCCATACTATATGAACTTCGTTTTTACATTCACATAACATGATCTCCTTAAGCTCTAGTTTAATAGCTTCATTAGTATCTTTGAATCCTAACCCCATAACCATACCAATTGCCTCTTTACCTCCAAAGATGTAGGGTGCTATGGTAACCCTAACTTCATCTACAACGCCTTCACTAAAGAAGCTCCAAAGGAGTTCACCTCCACCTTCAACAAGGACACGTCTTATACCTATTGAGTAGAGTAGTTCAAGAACTTTCCTAATACTAAGTTTAGGGGTTTCACCTACAACATATACTTCAACGCCCTTACTCCTTAATTTACTAATTTTCTTGTTGTCGGCATACGTGGAGGTGAATATAATGGTTTTAGCTGATTTATCAGTAATTATTCGTGCATTTAATGGAATTCTAAGCCTACCATCAATTACAACTCTTATTGGATTCCTACCCTTAACATATCTTACTGTAAGCAGGGGGTCATCCTTAATGACTGTTCCTGCACCAACAATTACTGCATCGCACCAAGCTCTAAACCAATGAAGTCTCCTTAAATCATAAGGACAACTTAGCCTACTAAAACCAGTTCTACTAGCAATACGGCCATCAACTGTTTCAGTAACATAAACTAACACGTAGGGTTTATGCATAATCTACTCCTATCTAGTTAATTCTATGATGTAATATTTAGTAGTGTTATCCTGTCTTTAGGATATTCCTTAATATGCCTTACTAATTGCTCAATGTTACTTAGTTTATTCAATAGTTTTTCGTCTGCAGTATACATGAAGGTTGCATTGTGCTTTTTTGCTAAGACTACGTAGTAAGCATCATAGACTGTTACATGTTTATCCACGCTGTATTTTATAGCCTCTTGAACTAAACTATTGTCCGTTTCTTTGAAATATACTTCAACACCGATTAATAGCTCATATGCTTCGAGAACTTTATTTTCACTGAGATATCCATATAGGAAATACTTTCTAAGAGCATTACTAAACTCTAGTAGCGCATAAGTAGGGGTTATTACTTTAACCCTACCATAAATGTGGTCATCTCTTAACATGGATGCTTCCTTGGAATATTTTTCAGGGATAAACCACTTAACTAGGATATTTGAATCAACAACTATTAAGTGATTGCTCATTTCTATCTCTATCCTCACGAATGAATTTAGCTGATAAGTTCTCTTCTATGGGGCGTAAATTACGCTTAAACTCTTCAATTTTCTTAATAAGGAGTTTAGCCTTTTCCTCTCTAACTCTTTGTTCAAGGAACCTACGTATTTCTTCTGAATAATTTATTCCAAGTTTTTCAAGCTCCTCTTTAAGTTTACGGGGAATCCTTACACCTATTACAACGCTCAAGTTTCCTCTTCTGTTAACTTGTAACCGTTAACTAATATATAGTTAACGATGATGCCAATTATAATTATTTCATACTCAAATAAAATAAGTGGTTGAAAATATACTTAGTTCTTTAAACTCTTGAAAACAAAATATAAACTAATATTGAAGTTATGTTCTGCGGAACATAGATGGTTCCTAACTCCTCTACTTAATAGTATATCAGCGTACTCTATTTTCTCATTATTAACTAAGATAATTATTCTTAGGTTCTTCATAAGTATTTAGAAATTAGGTCTTTAAATACTGGTAATTGCCATGCATAGAGTTCTCCAATACCTATTGCCTCATCTCTCTTAAGTTTTTCTCCGAGCATGGGTGAATCAATATATAAGACCATGTTCTCATTTATGAGTATATCTCTTAACTCGTGCAACTCAACTAGGAGGTCTATATCTTTGCATACTCTTCGCAACTGGTCTACAAGTCCTTTACTCCTAACAATACTGATTAGAGGTTTTACTCTTAATTTAAGTATCTTATTTACCCATTCATTGACATTACCTTCATAATCCCTTACTATCTCAATGATTGCACGTGGATTACCACCAGTTATATTCCATAATGAATCATTGCATATGTTTAGTTTCTTCATTAACTCTAATGCAGCCTTCTTATTTAGGTTCTATAAGAGACGTATATCAGCGTAGCTATGCCTCCTAATATGATCAAATGATTTACCTTCACTAGTAGTAGCAATAATTAGAATCGACTTTACACGATACTTAGATAATATAGTTTCGCCTAGTTCCTGAAGGTATTTAACATACCAAGAAACTTTATCTAAACCTATTGATGTAGCTACATCATCAATGAGCAGTACTACATGTCTACCACGTAAAGTTATCTTACCCTCTATGTACTCAATTAATTTATCTAGGGATAATGCCAAAAACCTACCTAAAGGAGGATTAACATTCTCTAGAAACACTTTAATGTAATTAACTATACGGGAACTAGTAAATATCAATGATGAAGATATAGAAGTACTGCTCAAAGCATCAATATATACTACAAGGTAATCCTCTAGCTCCTTTAACTTAGATGCAAATTCAATAAGTAATCTAGTCTTACCACAACCTTCAGGACCATAAATATATAATGGAAGATATCGTCCTCTACGAGCCAAGCTCAATAGCACATTAAGTTCCTTCACTCTATCTACGAATGGAATATCTACATGCATAGTCAAGGATGATACCTCTCCTTAGGTTAAGGTTAAGCTTTATAACAATTATATTTATTACCTACTAAAGCTAAGGTAAGATTCAACCATAAAGATAATTAACCTTAAGACTAAAACATAACTACGTGAAAAGGTAAGATAGCTTGAGAAAACCAAGATTTAACCTAATAATAACTCACGAGCCCACATATATTAACTATAAATGGGCAAGAGATCAACTAGAATTCATGCTAGATAACATCAGGATAATCGATACAAGTCCCTCAAGAATACTAGCATACGTCGATGACCCCTATAAAGCGGTAGATGTTATAAGAGAGAAAATACCCAAAGACACCCCCATATTAAGGGTCATACCAGTTGACGTTGTAACGGAACCATACGTAGAGGATGTTGCAAAAGAGGTATGGAATAGAGCGGAAAAGATACCAGAAGTCAAGACATTTCGTATAACGATGCAAGGACACCTATATTGGAGGAGTACAGGATTAAGAGCAAGAACAATAGATGCAATAAACTACATTGCAGAAAAGATAAATAGAAAAGTTAAGCTGAAGGAACCAGATTGGATTATTTACATAAAGGTATTGAGAGTATTTAGATATCAAGAAGTAGCAGCAATAACAGTTACACCAATAGAATACGTATTATCAATAGCTAAGTTAAGGGCAAAATAAAAATCCTCCTCCTCATTTATGCAATGCGTAAGGGAATGGAGATGCTGAAGTACTTTTCAAGTTATTCACCACGTAGACAGATATAATCTACATAAAATCTAAGTATAAGTTTTAAGTACACGTATACATATATTATTTAGCTGGCGTAGACTATGAGTGCTGTGCTAAGTATACGAATACCCAAGAAGTTAAAGGAGGAAATGGATAAACTTAAAGATATTGTCGATTGGCCTAAGGAGATTAGAGCTTTTATAGAAAAGAAAATTCGTGTGTACAAGAGAATTAAGGTTTTGAATGAAATTGATAGACTCTTAGAAGAACTTCCACCAACACCTAAGGGTTTAGCTACTAAGCTTATAAGGGAGGATCGTGAACGTTATTGATGCTTCATCGTTAGCGAAGTATGTCCTTAAAGAAGATAATTGGATTGAAGTTAGGAATAAATTAGTAGAAGAGACTATATCCATAGATCATGTATTAAAGGAAGTAGCTAACTCTATTTGGAAAAAAGC
>CAYPZO010000107.1:3896-5983 GCA_964415135.1 uncultured Desulfurococcales archaeon
AAAGCTTGGAGTAAAAGTACATTACATACCATAAGGTTTAATTTTTACCTAGGTAATAAGTGGGCGAGGTTCTTTTATAATAATGTCCTTAATACACTTCTCCTATGTTGATCTGGTATTTAATAATGGTATTACTCAACCCAGTATTTTGCCTTAACGCTTTCTCTAACCTTTAATTCTCCACTAAGCCTCCATAGTCCTGTTCTAGGCTTTATTATTTCAATACCTAATTGCTCGGTAAGTGCATCGCTTAGTATTACCTCATATTCTCCGGGGACACTCACTGCTTTTGCCTTAATCCATTCAGTTACTTTATCTTTAGCCTTTACTCTAACCCAAACTTCTCCAAGGACGTACGTTGTAACCTCGGATCCTACAACCTTATAACGTTCACCTTTAAGGTTTTCAAGCTTAAATCCTAAAATCCTAGCTAAAGCTAAAGGTATATGAAGTTCAGGTTCATCGGACTCATAACCACTATTAACGAGTGCAGAAGTCTCTATGATTCTACCATCATATTTTATCTCCACATGAACTCTAACACCCATGAATTACTCCTCCAACTACTTAGAAAGCTTATGGAACTTACCAAACCTCTTTATAAGAAACTTCGATTTCCAAACCTTTAATGGCATAAACTTACCAAATCTCTTCAATATCCCACCTAAACTATTATCATAAATTGTACATTTATAATACTTACCATAATTATGTTCACGACATGCCGCATTTACTTAAAGTTCCCAACAGACTTTTAATGTTTCTTATTAAAGTACCTTTTCACAATATCATCTATCTTTTCCTTAAGCTTGATAAACCTTAAGAGAACCTCAATATCTTCAAACCTCCTTACCTGATAATAATTTCATGGGCTTATACCTATCCCTACTAGCCCTAAACACGTACCCTAAAGCTATCCTTAATTCTGGCACATATGTTTCCTCAATAACCTCATAAAATTCATGAAATTAGTCTAAAAAATGACTTTACAATAGGAATTTTGTACTTCCTTCCTCTTATCCCCATAGATCATTACCTAGGATCTCGGTACATTACTTCTCAGTTACGAGAATCTAATAAATATTTTCACTTTATGAAGGAGGATTGAGAAGATAAATACATTGTCATCTCTTATACCACAAACTCACCTACAGTAAAGATTGTGATAATGCGCACTTAATGCCCCTAGCTTTTGGGTAAGTGGTGTTCTAACAAGATAGAGTTTGTAATAAAGGTTTGAGGTAAGTCATCATCTATGTAGGGGGAGGTTATTTCATAATGTATGAGGGTTTAATGCACTTAGATCTTAGCTTTTCTAACATCTAGTAAGTTTATTAGAGCCTTTACTTTAAGGTCAACCAGAGTTTCCTGACTATCCATGATTATGGGTATACCTTGAACAGCTTCTAGAATTAATTCTGGATCCGCAGAATCTAGGCATACCACGTTAACTTTATCTTCATTTACTTTAAGAGCATTAGCTATATCAATAACTAGTTCTCCTAACTCTAGAAGACCATAATCTCTACCAAAATATACCGCAATATCATAGTCCCCCTTAAGTGTATATCCCTTAATCCTGCCACCGAAGAGAAAAGCAGCCTTAACCCTACCTTTAAGTACTTCTCGAAGCCTATCTACAATTTCATCAACGGATTCAATAGGATCTATATTTCTTGTAGAGACCCTACTAAACATCTTATATGCTAGCCTAGGAGCATCTTCATGTAATTTCTTAGCAAATTTCAATATCTTCTCTCTATCCACAACAGCATATAAGTGTACAAGTATATTCCTCAACCCCGCCATGGATTTTAATAATTTAGCTTCATCACTATTAATAACCTTAATTTCATGTAAGATGACACCTATTTCTGAATAGGATTTAGGAGTTCTCCCCCCTAGAGCTGAAATAATCATAAGCCCTAAATCTAATAATGCTTGTAATATCAATTGAACAAGTCTTTCAACACCTCTATAGCTAGTTTCAAACCTCAATTCTTTAACTAACTCATCAATTAATTTTACTTGCTTCTCAATTCTTTTAAGCACATTCACAGGACATCAACTCTTCTATAGTAAAGCAC
>CAYPZO010000108.1:0-4747 GCA_964415135.1 uncultured Desulfurococcales archaeon
AGATGAAAAACAATATACCTGTCGCTATGTTGGCAAAGGCTATTGGCACTATTAATAACATTAGAGCCATTATTAATAGTTGAAAGAGGAATAAGTCTGTAATTCTAATGTAATTTAATGTAACTTCTCTTCCTATAGCTTTAACAACTATGATTCTCAGGTATATATAAGCTACAATAGATGTTAAGAGCATTAATAGTAACATAAATAGTATGAATAGTATTATGGGCATTCCTTCCATGGGTGCTAATCGAGTTGTTACACTATATCCTTGTCCTCCGGGAAGGGATACAAGGTCCCATAACCTTACTATTATTGTTGGTAAATGAAACTTAAATCCAATGTGTATGCCACGAAAACTTAATGCACGGTTAATAGCCTCGAAGTCTAATAGGCTAAAAATTATGTTTACGATACTTAAAGCTATAACCTTCCAAGTCAAGTTAAGTGCTTTACTATAGTTTCCGAGAATACTCATAGTCTTCCCCTTTAATCTATTGTCTTAAATTATTTACTCATGTATTTAAATTAGGTGCTCATAGTCTAGTTACTGGTGTTTCCAGATATGAATAAGCTGGAGGCTTTAGGCCTTAACATCGATAAGCTTATCTCCGTTGATATTAATGGTAGGGGTGTAATTGGTAAGCTTTATGAAGCTGCTTTCGAAAGGTATGGAGAATCGCTTACTCTTAGAGCAGCTAGGGGTATTGTTGAAAATGTTAGCGAAGGTGATGTTGTTTTAATTTTAACTGGGTTTAGAATTCTTCCGCTCGGAATACAGGAAACCGATGGTCCATTAGGTGCAGCAGCTCTCGCTAGAGCCGTCGATATAGCCTTAGGCGCAATTCCCGTAATTATTACTGAACCCATTGAACAATCCATTAGAGTTGTTTCAGCTGCTTGTAGAGGTATTGGATTAAACGTTGTTGAGTTAGATAGGCTTCTAGAAGAAAAATATAGGTATGCTATATCGATTATTGGGTTTACTATGGATAGGAGTAAAGCCTTAGATGAGGCAAAGAAGCTGCTTGACGAACTTTCTCCTTCAGCTATAATAGCTATTGAGAAGGCTGGATGTAATGTTAAGGGTGAGTACCATAATATGAGGGGATTAAATATAAGCAACCTTCACGCTAAGGTTGAACCACTCATAGAAGAAGCTAGAAGGAGGGGAATATTTACTGTAGGTATTGGTGATGGCGGTAATGAAGTTGGTATGGGGGTGATAGAGGATGTTGTTAGGAAATATATACCCTATGGAAGTAAATGTCAATGCCCATGTGGTGGAGGCATTGCCGCTTCATCTGAAGTTGATTCACTTGTAGTTGCCTCGGTATGTAATTGGGGTGGTTATGCAATTAGCGGACTTATAGGTAGGATTAGAAATAAGTCCATAACCCTCCATACTCCAAGACAGGAGGAGTTAATGATGTTACTTACCGTTTATGAGGGTGCTATTGATGGGATAACGGGCTTAATTGATATGACTGCTGATTCACTTCCATTAGAAGTACATAAATCTATGCTAATAATGTTAAGGGAGATGATTTCAAGGTCTTAGGGCTTATTTCTTCACGATATTGCTTAATCACGCCTTGTTGTTTTTATTTAGTTTAGTCCCCATTTTATTGTTTTTGATGCTAGTATTATTCCTGCTATAACCCATGTTGTCACGATTATTGTTGGGTATAGTATGTTTATTGATGTTCCTAGTCCTGTTAATTGTCTTGCTATTTCTGCTGCAGCTGATGTCGGTATTGTTAGTGCTATTATTCTTGCTTGTTCTGGTAATATCCATGCTGGGTAGTAGACTGGTGGTAGTATTACTAGAAGCCATGATATGGGGTTTGTTATTGCTGAGATATTTATTGGTTTCTCTATCCTCATTACGATTATTAGCCCAAGCATTATACTAGCTAGTAGTACTGGGAGCCCCATGAGCAAGGATATGAACAATATGTTCCACGCGTTTAACATGTATGCTAATGGCATCATTACCAGTAGTTCTATGATAGGGAAGATTAGTGACATAGTGAATACTCCTATGAGGTAATGTACTGGTTTTACGGGGCTTGCTATGAACATGTCGTGGAGGTACATCATTCTATGCCATCCAACTTCTTGTCCCACAATATTTACTCCCGTACCCCATAATCCTCCTATAATCCATGCAATTATTATGTGCTTTAACCCTTCTAATCCACCCCAAGCATATAGTAGTACTGCGAATCCTATGAGCGAGAGGACGCTTTGTATTAGCCATACTGGCTGCCTAATGATCCACCTACTTGATAGGTATGCTATTCCATATATTTTTCTAAGGGATTCTATCATGTCCTTCACCTCTTTTTAGTTAAGTATAGGTATGCGTCTTCTAGTCCAACTTCGCTTATAGATACTGTTTCTGCTTCAATGCTTGAAGCTATTGATAATGCTTCACTTCTAGACTCTGCATATACTATTAACCTATCCTCTAGGTCTAGGACTCTATTATTATTTATAGGGATAGAGGGTTGTTTAACGTTTTTAACAACTACTTTGTAGGAGTAAGGTATTTTTGATACTAGTTCTTCAACACTTCCTTCAGCTATAACCTTGCCCTTAGATATTAGTACTATTTTATCTCCTATGATTTCTGCTTCCTTCATGTCATGTGTTGTTAATAGTATGGTTGCTCCCTCCTTTATTGTTGTTGTTCTTAGTGCTTTCCAAACCTTATACCTTCCCTCAACGTCTAATCCTGAAGTCGGCTCGTCAAGGAATAGTACGTCCACATTAGTTGCAAGAACCATTGCTACCGCAATTCTCTTCCTCTGACCACCACTTAAATGTACCGAAGGCCTATTCCTTACATCCCATAGTTCTAGTTCTTCAAGCCACTTCCTAGCTTCCTGTTCAGCATCTCTGATACTCCATCCACGTGCTACAAGGAATCCTTTAACTGCTTCCCATGGAGTCCAATTAGGATCTACACGTACATCTTGTGGACATAGTGCTATCCTCTTCCTAACCTCCCAGGGATCTTTTACGATGTCGTATCCCAGTACGAGTCCTTTCCCCTTTGTTGGCTTGAGTATTGTTGTTAGCATTTTTACTGTAGTTGTCTTACCAGCCCCATTTGGTCCTAGAAGAACGGTTATATTATGATTCTTAGCATTAAATGTAACGTCAACAGCACCCCAAACACCATTCTTATACTTCTTACCAAGATTGTCAGCAACTATGGCATCCATGACTGCTCTCCCTCTGGGAATGGTTTTGATAAACTAGATAGAGATAAAGATTTTGTGTAGAGCAATTAACAAGGTATGAGTCTACTGTACTCCACACCTTACACGTATAGATATAATATTTATGTAGAGAATGTGTGGAGGTTGGGAAAGAAAAATGCATATTTAGTTTTAAACAGTATGCTTTGATGTATGTACGTCTCTTACTAGTATGTATGGCGTTTTTGTTGGTATTCTTACTTCCCACCACCATATATCATATACTTCCTTGCCAAGCGCCTCAACATTTGATAAAAGTCTCGGTAATTTATCTGCAATTCTTAGCTTTGCTACTGGTTTTGATATCTTCCCGTTTTCTATGAGGAATAGGGCATCTCTTGTTATTGTTGAGAATAGTCCTTCAACATAGTTTTGTAGTCTCGTATACCAGTTATTTGTTACTAGAATTCCCCTCTTCACTTCTGCTATTAGTTCGTCTAATTTATAGTCTCCTGGAGTTACTACTAGGTTCCATGGTTGTGGTACAATCCATCCTGCGTTTCCAGTAGTCTTTGTCTTAGCTTTCGTTGCTGTTTTCGTGTTGTGTAGTATTGTTTTTAGGACGCCGTTTTCTATTATTGGTTTGCTGTAGGTGTTTATTCCTTCGTCGTCGAAAGCTGTTGAGCCTGGTAGTTCTGGGTTTCTTGGATCATCTATTATTGTTAGTTTACTTGATGCTACTTTATCTCCTGGCTTGTTCTTCATGAATATTGATGCTCCCATGAATATTGCGAATGCTGATGACATCCATCCTATTAGGTCTAATAGGTTTCCAAACACCATTGGTGATAGTATTAAATCGTATTTTCCAGGCTCAATTTCCACTCTATTACGTGATTCAACTGCATATCTTGCTGCTATGCTTGCCATTTCTTCTAGTTTCCTGGTGTCTAGTTTTCTTAGTCCTACAGCCCATTGACCACTACCGTCCTCACCTGAGAATGCTCTTAGGTATGATTGTAGGCTTGTAGAGTCTTCGTATAATCTAGCGTTCTTTGATGTTGCGAGTGCTTTTTCGCCATACGTTAAATCTATCATTCCAGCAACATAGTCTACCTTAGTTTCTCTATGCGCTGTCTCTATGATTAGCTCGGCTAGTTTGCTCGGGTCTTCTGTGCTTTCAAGGATCTTCTTATCAACCATTTCTGGTATTGGTTGTATCGTTTCTGGTTCTGGTAATGGAGCGTAGAGTGGTGATTCCCTTATGTTTTTAGCCATTGCTAGTAGTTCTTTAATTGACTTGTTTACCTCGTCTAGGCTACTAGGTTCTAGGGATACTACTATTATTCTCTTGTCCTTGACTAGGTATAGGTCTACTTCCGTGGTAGTCCAGTGTTGTATTACGCTTGGTTCGCTATTAGCTATCTTAACCATAGTCCTCTTATTTCTCCTGATAATGGTTGCTGCTTCGTCAAATCCTTCGCTTAGGGCTCTTTCAACTAGTTTACTACTTATTTCAACTATGTCCTTCATCTTGG
>CAYPZO010000108.1:4847-5955 GCA_964415135.1 uncultured Desulfurococcales archaeon
CTTAGGGCTCTTTCAACTAGTTTACTACTTATTTCAACTATGTCCTTCATCTTGGAGCCACCCCCAACCTAATTTTTCTTAAACGTACATCTGGTCCTCCAAACCATACAGGAACTCCTTGAGCTGGTTCTCCTTTACCGCATGTACCTGCATAGAATCGTAGTTCTTTTCCTAGTGCATCGATTTTACTATAGAATGCCTTCGTTGTTAATTCTAGTACTGGGTTTCTAACGTAGTCTTTTAGTTCGCCGTTTTCTATTAGGTATGCTTCGAGTCCTACGTATCTTTGGCTCCATCGTATATCGTCTATGTTCCACTCCATGTAGCTCTTAATGTATACTCCCTTCTTTATGTCCTCGATTAGTTCTTCAAAACTATAGTCTCCTGGTTTTAGGTATGTGTTCGCCATTCTTATTATTGGTTCGCTCTTATAGTCCATGGCTCTTGCAGCTGCATTGCTTTCAACTCCGTAGATTTTTGCTGTCCATCTATTGTGTAGGTGTTCGTATATTATTCCTTCTCTGTATAGGTATCTTGGTCTTGCAGGCACTCCTTCGTCATCGTACAGGTAGAATCCATAACTACCAGGTATTGTTGGGTCATCTATTACTGTGGCATTCTCGTTACCTATTCTTTCGCCTAACATTCCTGGCTTTATGAAGCTCTTACCGGCTTGTGCAGCTTCTCTACCAAGAATACGATCTGCTTCACTTGGGTGACCACAGCTTTCGTGTACTATTAGTCCTACAACTTCACTTCCAACTATTACGTCTATTTCTTCTTTTGGAGGCTCTTTGGCTTTAAGTAGTACTTCTTCGTATTTCTTTGTGTTTTTCTCTAGTTCTTCACTTATCTTCCACTCATATAGCCATTCTATTCCTCCACTTGCACCATACTCCTCAAACCTCTGTAGTGTGCCTTTTTGTGGGTGGTCTACAACTAGGTTGTATTCTATTCTAATCCTAGGTATTCTACTCCTAATGAATGCTCCATCACTATTAGCGACTATCTTCTCTTCTATGGACTCTATGTACTCTGCGAAAAATACGGCTACCTTAGCCTCCTTTACGCTTCCCGATGCTGCTTTCCAGAACTCTTCATGAAGTTT
>CAYPZO010000109.1:0-5944 GCA_964415135.1 uncultured Desulfurococcales archaeon
TCTCAATTCTTTTTGTTGTTTTATGGGTGGTGGGTTCTATTATTATCACTTGTTTGTGTTTTAATAAGTTTTGCGAAACGTGAAGTAAGCCTCCATGCGGTATCCTACTAGTATTTAAGTTTTATTCGTGCACCGCTCCATAAGTTCAATTTCGTTACATAGTTGTGTGATATCTTATAAATTATTCACTTTATTGAGACGGGTTCTTGGTGTGCCGCATGATCCCGATATTCCAAGTATTACTTGTTCCGACGATTTATAAATATATCAGGCTTAGCTATAAGTTATGATTTAAGTGCACTATCTCTTAGATGAGAGTTGAAGAAAGCTTATAAGTCTGGGGATATTTAAATAGGGTTTATAAGTGTTTCTTTTGTTATTTTTGTCTGGGGTTTGTTTTGTCTGGTGTTTTGGGTTTTATTGATCGTGTTATTCAGTGTTTGGGTGTTGTTAAATCTAGATTTCCCGATTTTCTTGTTCCTGTTACTGAGAGGAGTCTTGATGAGTTTATTGAGGGTTTTGGACGTGTTGGTATGTTGGGTGGAAGCGAGTTTGTTAGGAGCTTAGATCGTGGTGTTAAGGGTTCTTTTTGTTTTTGTTCTATTGATTCTTCTTCTAGGTCTATTGGTTTTATTGGTTTTAGGTTGTTTGTTTGTGGTTTAAGTGTTTTTGGCCCTATGGGTGTTGTAGTTGTTCCTGGTGTTGGTAATGTTGGTGCTTGTTTCTTGGCTTTGAAGTCTTTTAGGGATTTTTTGGTTAGTGTTGAGGAGTCTGTTAGTGGTGTTAGGGTTAAGTCTGTTGTTGGCGAGAAATATGTTGAGGATTATAAGGATGATAATATTTGTGATGAGCTTAGGCTTGAGCTTGAAAACTATGGTTTAACTAATATTGTTTCAAGGTATGTTGATTTAATTGACTTTGTTCTTGTTGATGGTCCTGTTTATCCTACTCCCCCGGTAATGTTCTTGAAGGGTAGTGATTCTAGGTATGTTGGTGCTTTTAGGGAGCTTATTCGTCGTCGTGTAGAAATTATTAAGAAGTTAGGTAGACCTGTTATTGGTGTTGTTAAGAGGTGTGAGTATAGTAGGAAGTTGTGTAGAGTTGATAGAGTTGTTGATTATTTTAGGAAGGTTTATAGTAGGGATGTTGGATGTAGTGTTGAGGATCCCGTTATTGTTGAGCTTATTGCCAGGAAGACTATGGGCGAAGAATACTATAGTGGTATTGTTCTTGGACCATTCACGGTAAGCTATGATTTAGATTATATGCCCCCTAAGGTTTTCTGGTATATTTGCCTTAATACTCCTAGAGGTTATAGTATATTTAGAGTTGAAGTATTGAAGAGGCATTATGAAAGGTTTGGTGAGGATTACATTGAATCTCTTGTTATGTGGGTTTCATCTAATGTTAGTTTTAGGGGTATACCTGTTGGTATTGAAATTCCTGATAGATATTCTAGGAGGCTTACGGCTGCACTCTATAAGGAGATTGTTAATAGGTCTTATGGTTTATTGAATTTAACTTATGATGAGAGTAATAAGTATGCTAGTGTATTAAGAGAGCTTGAGGAGGAGTAGGTTTGGTCGAGGATGTCTCTAGGCCTATAGATTTTACTAGGAAGAGGATTGAGGTTGCTCATAGGATTGCCTCTAAATTTGGTGATGTTATTGGTTTTACTAGTAGGGTTAAGCCTGTTGAGGTTATGGTTGATAAAAAGACTATATTGGTTGAAATACCATTTAATGAGTACTTGAAGTCTATTAATCGTGGCTACTACTTCCCTATTGGTAGTTTTATTGGAATATTAAATCCATTGACACTTACAGTATTTTTGGGTAGGATTCGTTGTATTGGTCGTTCTGATATTCTTGCTGAAGCACGTATTCCTGCACCAACAACTTCACCTGTCGATGTATTTGCTCTTACAACTCCTCTAAGAATTGAAGTTGAGCTTATCTCTGAGTGCAAGGTGGATGAGAATGGAGAATTTATTGGTGAAGTAACTCCAGTTTATACTCCTGTTGATCCTCAATCACCCGTGTTTAAGCCTAAGAATGAGTTTATTGAGCGTATGCTTAGTCTTCCAATTAGTGGTATTAGGATTGGTAAGTTGTATGTTAGTGGAATAGAATACGATGTTGATATAAGGTTACCTGAAAACATACTTTACCAGCACTTACTAATTGTTGGTACTACTGGTAGTGGTAAAACAGTATTATTAAAGAACATGGCCTTAGCTGTAAATCAAGATCTTAGCAATAGGGATCCACTTACCCTAATATTTGATTTACAGGGAGATTACCTCCACTTAGTGCTAGAAAATCCTGATGTAGTTGATAGAAAGCTTAGTCCATTAGATCAGTTAACCATTATTTTACCAGTAACTAGGAGTTACGTTGAGAATATACTGGATAAGCTTTCAAGTAGAATTAAGGGGTTTAATGACCTATACGTTTTTATTGATGAATACTTTTATGAATTCACTAAAGATTTTATTGAAAATACGTTTCATGGAGTTAAGTTTAGGTATAATCCTGTATATGAGGTTAAAGACCATATAGTTATTGTTAGGGGAGTTGAGGTTGAATTAGATGTTCCTGAAGGGGTTAAGAAGCTAAATGTTATTCCATGGGCTTTACAGTTTAGTGAAGTATGCTACGAGGTTAGGGACTTAATACCAATTATTACTCCACAAGCATATAACTTCCTGCCTATGGTATTAGATTATCTAAGTGCAAAGAAGAATAAAATTGATGGTGTTTTGATGCTGCTTTCAAAGAGCATTAATGATATTTCTAAAAAACTCAACTTACATAAGGAGACATTAAATCATATGTATAGATGTTTAGCTATGATATTTCAGACGGGTTTAATAGATGTACACATTAACGTTAGGGTTAATGATGAGCTATACGGGCTATTATTTACTGAGCCTAACTATGAGGACTTATTTGTTAATAGTAATGTTATTGTTGTTGACTTGAGGTTTTCATCACTATACTCTAAGTCACAGTTAACTGAAACAGTTATTGTCTACCGTATACTCAATAAATTGTTTAAGTGGAAGGATGAAGCGTTTATGAAGGGAGTGGAGTCTAAGCCTGTATTTATATTAATTGATGAAGCACATAACTACTTCCCTCAAGCTAGGGGTGAGATAAATAAGGATATTGTTGAGTACCTTATAAACAGGATTACTAGGCTTGGTAGGGTTAGAGGTATAGGTGTGGTATTTGCAACTCATAGGCCAAGTGATTTAAATGACCTCATAATACAGTTAGCTAATACTAAGATAGGGTTAAGGTGTGAGGAAAAGGTTCTTGATAGGATAGGGTTAAGGGAGTTTAAAGGCGAGTTAGAGTATGCTCCTGATGGTGTAGGTGTAGTTAAGTCTCCAGCATTTAAGACTCACTACGTAACGTTTAGGGGCTATGAGCCTCAAACATATCATAGAAAGTTTACGTAGTGCGAGGTTTTGTATTCATATAATTATATAATACTTTATTTATTTATATTGTGATTGGTAGGTGGATGAGCTTATGGCTGGGGGTTGGTGGCATATAGTTCTTGTTGGTACGAGTTGTTTAAGGAATATTGCAGGTACTCTTGGGGATAAGGAGCTTAGTAGGCTAGCTATTAATCCTGATATGAGGTTAACAGATGAGGTTAAGTCTAGGTTTAATGAGTATTTTAGGCTACTGGCTAGTGATCCGTTTAAGTTTAGTGCTGAGCTTAATGCTATGAGGAATTACTTGGAGGAGAATAGTGTTAGTGGAGTTACCCTGATATACACTGATACTGATGGAGGAATGCTTGCAGCACAGCTATTGTCGAAGTACTTTGAGTTAAAGGCGATACCTGTTAGGAGTTTTAGAGTTGAACATCTTGGTAGGGTATTTGAGCTTGGAGTATTAAACCTACTGGATAGGCTTGCATCTGAGGTAAAGGAGATTAGGGATAAGGGTTATAAGATTGCAATAAACCTTACTGGTGGATTTAAAGCTGAAACAGGATATGCATTACTCATTGCAAGCCTATTAGGAGTAGATAAGGCGTACTATATTTACGAAAGTGGATTTACACCAGTAGAATTACCATTAATTCCTCTTAAACCTAGAGAAGACTACGTTAACCTAATTAGCTTATTGGAGGAGAGAGAATATACGTATTTAGATCTATGTAAAATACTTTCAAAAATGGGTTTAAGTGTTAAGATAATAGATGAGTTGAGGGATAAGGGATTACTTGAAGAAATTAATGGAGGGTATAGGCCGAGAACATGGATATTAATGTATAAGAAGATAATTAGGTAAAAATCCTAATATAGCTATATTGGGTTATAGCACTAACTCATATAGTGTATTAAAGGTGATGGAGAAGTGGGGGATGTTAAGCGAGGCTTTAAGTTTATTTTTATCTTACTGCTCCTACTCAATGCTTTCCTACCGTTACTAGTTAAGTCCAGTAGCCAAGATAATGGTGTTTACCTTATTGTTTATGGTAAGCCTGAATGCGAGGCTTGCGTTGAGGCTAAGGAGGTTTTAGATAAGCTTGGCGTAGAATACGAGTTTAGGGATTTAGGTAATAAATCTTATTTAATTGAGTTTGGAAAGATAATTACATTGCTTAACATCACGGGATATATACCATTAATACTATACGTTAATAATTCTAAAGTCTATGCGATAACCTCTGGTATATCTGATGAGGAAACTATTAAGACTATAGTTAGTGGTGAAGCAGCTTATGTGGTTTACATGCCTCTTGAATCATACATAGTTCATCCCCGCATACTAGATAAAGTTGCAGAAATAGCTCACATAGCTAAAGGTGCTTCAGCAGGTCAGCAAAATACATCAACTAATCTAGGGAAAAATACTGGTACGCTTAGCGGTACTAGCCCTATTAGCGGTAATGTTACTGAGACGACTACTACACCAAGGGAAGAAAGTATCCCATTAAGAACTAACGTACTATACTATGCAACCATCTTAGCTTTAAGCGACTCCATTAACCCATGTACAATGTACTTATACATACTACTACTCATAGCAGCATCAATAGCGTTTCTAAGCACTAAGAGTAGCTCTAAGTACTTAGGAGTTGTAAAAATAGGGTTAAGCTTCATAGCTGCTCTCATAATTGGATACATGTTATTAGGTTTAGGGCTATTAACATTGATGTCGCGTATACCGAGATACATCCTACCATTAGTTGGCATATTCTTTGGGATATGGGTGATATTGTCGGCAATTACTGGTAGAGAGAGAATAGTCTTGAAGGGAAAGCTAGTAGGTATTCTTCCCAAATCTGCGAAGAATATGTTATTATCTTTTGGTTTAGGCCTCTTAGCATCATTTATGCTATTACCATGTAGTGCTGGTCCCTATATAGTATTTTTAGGCCTGTTAACTCCAGGCAACTGGCTTCTCTCCTTTATCCTCTTACTCTATTATAACTTAGTGTTCGTATCTCCATTAGTATTGATTTTAGTGTTAATAGTGTTAGGTGTTTCAAGGAGGACTATTAGGGGCTTCATAGTAAGGAATCATAGATGGCTATCCATTATAGCTGGAGTACTGTTAGTGATAATATCCTTATTCCTACTATTCAAATGATTTTACTCATGTGTTCTGTGTTGGTAATTTTTATTAATTATCAACTAGATACATTGTATCATTGGGTGATATGGAGTGTCAGAGGAAATTCCACTAAGACCTATGGGTAAAAGTGATATTCATAAACTTGAAACAGCACTACTATTAGCAACATTGTTTAGACCAGACGTTATTGAGGAGATTAGGAAAGCTGAAGAAAGACTTACATGGGTTGATAGCCTTGCAGTTGCAGCTGCAGCACTTGCTAGAGAAAAAGCTGGTATGCCAGTCTCAAGAATAGCTGATGAACTTGGTAGAAGTGAAGCAACTATACGTAACCACTTAAC
>CAYPZO010000110.1:0-2719 GCA_964415135.1 uncultured Desulfurococcales archaeon
GAACCATATAACCCGTGGCTTAGCATATCAGCTTCAATGACTAGAGCAGCGCTAGCTTGTATTTCAGGTAATGAAGCACTTACACTTGACCAAGCATTAAATGTATATACGTTGGGTGGTACTAGAGCTTCATGGGAGCATGGCGTGTATGGACGTATATCTCGTGGATATTATGCTGACTTAGTAGTCCTTGAGGATGATATTACGACTATGAGTGGATATGACTTATCAGCTACAAGAATTCACATGGTGTTGGTGAACGGCAAGGTAGTTTATTCTAGAGGAGCAACTCGCTTATAACTTTAGGGAATCTATAATTCTATGTTGGCGTGTAATGCTCTTAGGTCTTCTTCAGTTTTTCCTAGTCGATGCATTAGTTCAACTACTACTGAGTCTAGGAATATCATTACCATATCCTCAAATAGTGTTCCTAGAGGTGCTAGTGGTTCGTGTATTCCTAGTATTTGTCTAGCAAAGTAGTCTTCTTCTTTAGCTATTTTTGTTCTACCTGGAACTTCAACTACTATATCGGCTATTTTACCTAAGGGGCTATCAGCATAGCTTGTTACTGCTATTACAGTTGCACCAACATGTTTTGCTGCTTCAGCTGCTGTAACTATTAGCTTTGTTCTACCTGAACCTGATATAGCTATGACAAGGTCTCCCTTACCTATGCTTGGCACTATTGTTTCTCCAAGAACATATACATTGTAGCCTAAGTGTAGTAGTCTCATAGCAAACGCTTTACCTACAAGTCCACTACGACCAGCACCCATTACCAACACTTTAGATTTACCTGTCTTGTATGTTTCAACTAACGTGTTTATCATTCGCTCTACTTGCTCTGGTTTAATTAATTGGACGCTCCTATTGATGAAGTTCACGATACTATACATTGTCTTAAATACTTTATCCACCACGGGATAAACCCATACCAGATTTTACGGGAACAGGATTTTAAATGTATAATATTTATCACGTATTAAAAATAATTAACGTAACTAGTTGAATTCTAAGTAGTACCAGAATGGTGTAAGTTAATTCAAAGTATTATAGTAGCTTTTTATTCTTTAATAATACATATCGTGCTACTTTCTTATACCTCCTATACCCCAATATCTTAATGAGGTCATCTACACTTAACTTTCCTTTAACGTTACGTAGCTTGATTATTTTCCTAGCTGTTCTAGGACCTATACCAGGGACTTTAAGTAATAGATTCATGTCTGTGTTCTCTAGGTCTATTGGGTATAAATCTTTATTTCTTTCAGCATAAACTATCTTGGGGTCTCGATTCATCAGCATACCGTTTTCTAAAATACTTTCTATGTCGTTGAGTGTAAACCCATAGTTTCTTATGAGCTCAGATGCTTGATATAATCTATACTCTCTCCATAGTGGTGCTGGTTTTCTTGCTTCATAGGGTGTTGTAGCTATTGGTGTAAATGCACTAAAGTATACTCTCCTTAATCCTAGTGATCTGTAAAGATAGTATGTTGTTCTGAGCATTTCATAGTCTGTTTCATCCATTACTCCAACTATAATTTGAGTATCTACGCCAGCTCTAAGATGACCTGTTTTAATTCCTCTCATTTCATTCCTTAATGTGCGCCAAGTGTTTATGCACCATTCTAGTCTCTTGATTATGTCTTGGATCCAATCTCCCTTACTTGGAGCTATTTCACTGAATAGGTTGGGTTCAATTGTTTCAATGTTTATGCCTATTCTATCAGCTACTCTTCCTGCTCTCTCTACTAGATACCTACTTACACCTGGCATTAACCTTAGGTGAATGTAACCCCTAAATCCCTTTTCCCTAAGTTTTTCAGCTACCTCTACTTCTTCTTCAACAACTTTATCAGGGTCACCAAACATTGAGCTTGATAAGAATAATCCATTAATTACGCCCTTGTTGTATAATTCAATGGTAATTCTAACTAGTTCATCAATGCTCCATTTCTCTCTAGGATAGATTCTGCATCCAGCTCTAAATGCACAGTACTTACAGTCCATTCTACATTGAGATGATAATAGTGTTTTAAGTAATGTTGTTTTTCCTTTCCTACTTACAGCTCTATATAGAGGTACCTCTGCTCTATCAAATTCTGCTCCTAGTACTAGTATTCTCCATTTATGTGGCTTTAAGCTCACTATTATCTTCCATAATTAAATTACCTACTATTTAGCCTTATTATCTTATTTCTTAAGTAATACGTAGAAGAACCCTTGTACATCATGTTTATGTGGGTAAAATCTTCTCGCATATTTGATTCCTATGCCTTCATCTCCTAGTTTGAGTTTAGGTTCAACAACCTCTAAGCCTTCCTCTTCAATAACTTTACTGACTACTCCCTCGTTTTCTTCTAAGGTAAATGTACATGTTGAATATGCTATTATACCTCCTCTTTTAACTAATTTACATGCATTTTTCAATAATTTATACTGGATGTCCATGAAATGCTTAATATGTTCTTTTCGAATCCATAACCTAATTTCAGGGCTATGTCCTAGTTTTCCTAAGGCACTACAGTCAGGATCCACAAGCACTATATAGGCTCTTCTGGTATGGAGTAAATGAGTTGTAGAGTCTCCTTGTATTAAATCTCCAATGAACTTAGGTCCTAGTAGTCTATTTAACATAATCTTCTCTACTTTAATTCTATGCAGTGATATATCTACTCCCACCAAATATGCATTACCATTTGTTAATTGAATTATG
>CAYPZO010000110.1:2819-5840 GCA_964415135.1 uncultured Desulfurococcales archaeon
TACTTGGTGGTGGTAAAGAAGCTATTGAGAAACAACATAGGAAGGGTAAGCTTACTGCTAGAGAAAGAATAGAGTTACTCGTAGATCCTGGTAGTTTTGTTGAAATAGACATGTTCATTAAACATAGAGCTACAGAGTTTGGTATGGATAAAAGAGTTTGTCTAGGCGATGGAGTTGTTACAGGCTTTGCTACTATTAATGGTAGAAAGGCATTCATAATAGCACAAGACTTTACATTCATGGGCGGCTCATTAGGTGAAATGCATGCAGCTAAAATAGTTAAGACCATGAAGATGGCTTTAAGTGTTGGAGCACCAGTAATATTCCTCAATGATTCGGGTGGAGCTAGAATTCAGGAGGGTGTAGATAGCCTTAAGGGCTATGGTGATATCTTCTACTTAAACGTTCAAGCATCAGGTGTTATTCCACAAATAGCTGCGATTATGGGTCCATGTGCAGGAGGAGCAGTCTATAGCCCAGCATTAATGGACTTTGTAATAATGACTAAGAAGACAAGTTTCGCATTCATAACTGGTCCACGTGTAGTTAAGGCTGCTATTGGTGAAGAAGTTAATGAGTTTCAGTTAGGTGGAGCTGAAGTACATGCAACTAAGAGTGGATGTACACACTTTGTAGCTGAAGACGATAAACACGCTATTGAAATAATCAAGACCCTCCTAAGCTACCTACCAAGCAATAATATGGAAGATCCACCAAGAATACTAACAGGAGACGACCCTGAAAGAAGAGACTATGAACTCGACAACATTGTTCCCACTGACCCATTTAAGCCCTATAACATATACGAGATTATTAATAGAGTAGTTGATAAGGGAACATTCTTTGAAGTACATGCCCTATGGGCTAGAAACGCCATTGTCGGGTTTGCTAGACTTCATGGATACGTCGTAGGTATTGTTGCTAATCAGCCAGCATACCTAGCTGGAGTACTAGATATTGATGCTTCAGATAAAATAGCTAGATTCGTTAGATTTTGTGATGCATTCAATATACCAATAGTAACGTTCGTTGATGTACCGGGATACTTACCCGGAACACAGCAAGAGCATGGAGGTATAATTAGACACGGAGCAAAAGTACTATACGCTTACTCGGAAGCAACAGTACCAAAATTAACAGTTATAATAAGGAAAGCGTATGGTGGAGCATATATATCGATGGGTAGTAAACACCTTGGAGCAGACTTCGTAGTAGCGTGGCCGACAGCTGAAATAGCCGTTATGGGACCTGAAGGCGCAGCTGAAATAATTTGGAGAAGAGAACTCGCAGCAGCAAAAACACCTGAGGAAAGAGAAGAAATACTCAAGAAGAGGGTTAAAGAATATAGAGAGAAATTCGCAAATCCATACGTAGCTGCTTCAAGAGGATACATAGATACCGTAATAGAACCTAATGAAACAAGACCAATACTCATTAAAGCTCTAGAAACATTCCTAACAAAGAGAGATGTAAATATAAGAACTCCACCAAAGAAGCATGGAATAATGCCAGTCTAACAATGTAGGGGAATTAATGACATGTCGTATCAATGGCAAATAATAAAGAATATTGATGAACTGCTTAGAGAAGATAAAGTATGTGATAAATGTCTAAGAGCACGTAAAGTAGCTTTAAGGTTAATTGAGGAAGGACTTAAAGCTGCTGATCCCTATAAGGTAGTCTACAATAGCATAGAAGTTCAGGGACCAATAATTAAGGTCTGTGGCATTGAGTTTAAACCTTCAAGAATTTTTATTGTTGGTTTCGGTAAAGCATCCATTAATATGGCTAAAGCCATAGAGGATAAACTTAAAGATAAAATATGTGAAGGAGTCATTAGTGCTCCAAAAACACTAAAGGATGAGCACGTCAAGTTAACTAAGATTAAAATCGTATGGTCTGGTCATCCTTATCCCGATGAAGGTAGCATTAAGGCTGGAAGATTAATATCTGAGTTAGTTAAGGAGGCTAAGGAGGATGACCTTGTTATAGCATTGGTTTCTGGTGGTGGTTCAGCACTAATGGAGTACCCTGCAAACAATATCACGCTTAGTGATTTCATTAAAACAACTGAGTTATTATTAAAATCTGGTGCTGTGATTCAAGAAATAAATGCTGTAAGGAAACATATCTCACTTGTAAAAGGTGGATGGCTAGCATATTATGCTTATCCAGCAAAGCTTGTTTCATTAATAATATCTGATGTAGTAGGAGATGACTTATCCTCTATTGCTTCAGGACCTACAGTACCTGATCCAACAACATTTAATGATGCTGTAAGTGTTTTGAAGAAATATGGTATATGGGATAAAGTCCCTGATACAGTTAGAAAATACTTATCAAATGGATTAAGTGGTAAAGTTCCTGAAACACCTAAACCCGGAGATAAGGTCTTTAACAATGTACATAACTTTATAGTAGCAAGTAATATCGTATCGCTAAAGCGTATGGCTGGAATTGGAAGAGGTTTAGGCTATAATACGATTATATTGACTAGCTTACTAGAGGGTGAAGCAAGAGAGGTAGGAAAAGTATTAGCATCCATTGCCTTAGACTCCAAAATGCATGGCATACCAGTAGAGCCTCCTGCAATAATCTTGGCAGGAGGAGAAACAACAGTAACTGTTAGAGGAAAGGGTAAAGGAGGTAGAAATCAGGAACTAGCCTTATCCGCTGCCTTCAAGCTCGCCAATAATCATGGTATTGCATTAGCTAGTGTTGGCAGTGATGGAATAGACGGGATAACACCATATGCCGGAGGAATTATTGATGCACATAGCATTAATAGAGCCATAAAGTTAGAGTTAAATCCTGAGGAAATATTAATGAATAATAATAGCTATGAATTCTTCAAGAACCTAGGAGACGGCATATACACAGGCCCTACAGGAACCAATGTAAACGACTTCCAAGTAATAATAATAGAAAGGTAAAGTATATGAACCCCTCTAGAACAATAGAATTCCAGTAGATGAGGTAACGACGGTCTACTGAAAATGATGAGAATTCTCCTTACCGATA
>CAYPZO010000111.1:0-5734 GCA_964415135.1 uncultured Desulfurococcales archaeon
ATGAAGCAAGTACATAGCAATCGGTAAGTGCTAAACCATACTTCATTTTAACAAGTCCAACCTCTACTACCAAGTCAAGGTCAAGACCCCTAATAGATATCGTAGGTAAATGATATAACCATTCCACTAGTTTAGCAGCTCTTTGTTCAGGCTCGTTTAAGCCTAGAAATCTGTAAATCCTAGCAGCTACATAATATGTTTCAGATAAAACGGGATGAGGTATTATGGCAGTAAGCCTACCCCTTAAAATAGCATCAAATACTACTTTAGCTTGTTCGTGTAGAACACCCTTCCTAAGAATATATTCTATAATAACACTAGTATCTATTACTACTCGAGTCAAGAGCATACGCCTAGATCTTTAAGTAATCTATAAGCCTTATCACTTAAGCTCTTAGCCTCTCTTAATATAGGTTCAGCAACCTTAGAGCCTGCATCCACAAATATTTCTGGTGGAGGTTCTGCTAAAGGTTCAAGTATTATTTTCTTCCCCTCAACATGTACCTTAAGTATTGTTCCAGGAGTTAATCCTAATTGATCTCTAATAGGCTTAGGAATGACGACCTGCCCTTTCTTAGAAACAATAGTTTTTAGCATTTCAACCACAAATCAAAGTAAGACCTAGGTCTTACTTAAATCTTACCATACAATATCTGCAATAAGGACTTCGATCTCCACTGTTCAGAGCATTATGCCATAAACGTAATCAAGTGGCAGAAAAGTTTACTCTTCCTCCCTTTGAGTTATAAGATGAGGTATAGATACGTGAAAGACTAATTAAAACACATTCTAACGTAACATAAGTTCACGTAATTGAAAGAATGAATGTGTAGGGACATTATTTAGAGTTAAGGAAGGAGTAACAATAAAATAGTAGTGGCAGTAACACCTTTTGAAGAAAATCTAAAATGCTTATATAAGCGTGCTAAGGTAAAGGATAGAAAAGACATAGGAATATCGCAAAAGCTTCATGAAGCACTTTAAGCTAAGTAAAGGCAAAAATGGTAAGAAGAGATTAAGGTTAGAACAAAGAATGCAAAAGGGTGTAATAAAGCTTAACTTACCATTAGATTCAACTATGACAATAATCATAGATAAACAACGTAGAGTTTGAAGCATATGCAATTAAGATAATCATAACGGCTAAGCTAAACCTATATGAATGGAAGCTACAAATGGGATCAATGTATTCGATAATCCTAGAAATAGTAGAGTAAACCTCCTATGATTTAATGTATCTTTTTAATTGCCAATAAGTCCATAGCGTTTCCAGAAAATGAGGAAACACTATTATAGCAAATGCCGCCATAGTCTCTAGCGAAGGCCTTGATAACAAGGTATAGGTTACTGCAAATGAAGCTGTGAATAAGGTTACTGGAAGAGACCTAGGTAGAAGCATACCCCTTAAAACAATGTATGTAGACAACGGAAAGGAAGCTCTCTTTTCGCCTTATATGTACTACCTTCAACCTTCTCAACTAATCCAACCCTTACAAGCTTCTCCAACACATTTTTTAGCTTTCCCAGGACTCCTATAATTCATAATTCTCTGAAACTCCCTAACACTAACATCTCCATGCTTTAACAACCTAAGATAAGCTACTAATAGATCCCTTTCAATCATAACCTTAGTCACCAAGACCTATACTTCCTTAATACAATATATGAGGATATAGCTATAGTTGTTGAAACAGCTAACGCTATTACTAAGTTCATAGGATCCCCTTGTTCTTCTCTAGAGGTAGAACGCTTTCGTTAATTACTGGTAAAGGTATAGGTTCTTTAAGTAAGGTTCCATTAAAGTACTGTACTACCTCACGATATGGAGTCTACGTACCATCGTAATACACTAACCTCTTATTCCATCCAAAAAGTCCATCTTTAGCCTTAAATATTATTTCATTTATATCATTATCGCTAAGATTCTCAATGATATTATTATCTCTAAGCCATTGAAGTTCATATTTTAATGCATCAATTAACTTTATCTCATTTGAAAGTGTAATGTTCTCCTTAACTATCATGGGTACTTCAAGTACACCAAATACTCCAAGAAGTACATTAATTTGGTTAATAACATCTGAAATATATCTTCTACACTCATCCATAACCCCATAAATTACCCTACATACTTCAACTCTACATCTATTATTGGAAAGAGGGGAAACTATAATGTATAACCTTGCCTTTACTTCATTGAAGCCCTTCGATATTTTAAAAGCTAAAGTTCTATTACATACGTTTTTGCTAACCCTTATAACAAAACATCCTTTATCTCACCAAATGGACTCATTAACTGAAGCCAAAGCCTCTACGTGTGCCATTTCTCTTGTAGCCTCTTTCCTAAGCTCGCTAACATTGTAGTATAGAGTAACATTCCAGTTGAGAGATTGTGCAATAACTTTTAGGTAAGTTAAGTTGAAAGAGGTTTCTACTGTAGGGAGAGTTATCCCTAGTCTCACTAACTGTAAAGCCGTTATAGTTAAATATTGATCCTTACCTCCTGGTTTTTGAAGACTTTGTAAAGACATAGTAATCGTTATATCCGGGTCATAATGACTTCTATAAGCATAAGCTTCTATAGCAATGCTATAGTTTACAGGTACTATGTTTTTAAATGACTTAAACTTATCCCAATAGTACTTTAAGCCAGGCTCGTTTAATACAACTTTAACGCCATGAATTATTTTAATCTCCTTATCTTTAGGCTGAGATAATGCTATAACTACGCCATGTATAGTGAGGATGAGTATTAACATTAATATGGCTACAAACTTTATTACTGGTGAAGGCATTCTTCTCACCATTAATTATGGGAGTATCTTGTACTACTAAACACTATGCTCTAGAACATTATTGTCAAAAGATAGATAACTATAATTGTCTAGTAAAACATGACATTTAAGTTAATTTATTTTATACCCTATCCTTTCTGCTATAGTCTTTATGAGCTTCTCAATACTTTTAATGCGACCTCTACGAGCTTTTTCTTTGCCTATCCTTCGTAGAAGTTTCTATGCATACTATCAGCTTGCTCAAATACCACCAACATCCATTCCCCAAGCTCGCTAGCTACTACTTCACTATATTCCCAAAGTTCTCGATGACTAGTTAGTCTTCGGTGATCTTTCCAGCAAGCATAGGCTTTAATTGCAAGGACTGTAGCTCCCCATAACTTTTCAGAAGCTTGCCTTAGATCTCCGTCTTCTAACTCCTTTATAGCCTGAGCTAGTAGCTCAAACGATGCTTCAAGATAATCGTAGGCTCTATCCTTAGGGTCAATATCTTGCATTATTAGTTCAAGGAGATATTCTTCTAAAGTTACGCCTTCCTTTTCAGCTTTTCCGAGGCTTTCTGTAAACACTATTGGGTATAGCAATTAAGGTTACCATTAGTTATTCTCCCATACTACATTTTAAAATATTTTAAAAAGTATAGGGATAGGAGAGAGCTATTCTATTTTATTTTTCTTGGCCACCATGCCTTCTTTCCTAGTTTTGATATTATTGCTGGTAGTACTGTGTATGATGTTAGTATGCTTATTATGAATATGCTTGCTGTTAATGCGAATCCTAGTTCTTTTAGTAGCTTCATGCTTGCTAGTAGGAGTGTTGCATATGCTCCACATACTATGAGCGCTAGTCCTATTATTATCTTGCTTACTGCACCACCAGCTACTGCTAATGCTTCTTTAACTGGCTTGTTTTTCGACTCCTCCATCGCCCTTACCATGTAGAATGAGAAGTAGTCCATTCCTACACCAAGTATTATGCTGAATACCATTATTGGTAGGAACCATATGATAGGTATACCTAATATTACCTTGAATGTTAGTGTTGTTAGTGCTATGCCCCATAGGATTGTAGATCCAATTAATACAAGTGCTAGAAGTGCTCCTACAACTGTTCTTAGGGTTAATGTTAGTAGTATGAACATTGCAATAAATGCTGCTGGGAATATCTTTGACCAGAAGATGTTCTCTAAGAACATGTCTAGATCTACTTCAGTTGCAGTAAATCCTCCAACATACACATTTGAAATCAAACCACTATACTCCTTAGAGATCATGTTCTTTAGATCTTTTCTGAATTCCCTTAGGAATTCTGTTGCTTGCTCGGAATCAGGACTTGCATTTAATGCTACCTTTAACAACACCTTATTACCTGAAATATACCTTAAACCTCCCATCTCCTTAACAGTGTCAAGCGTTATTGATGGAATTGTCGTTCCATTGGGTCTCGTGGGTCCATAGACTATGGTCGTGTATGGTAGTAGGTCTATGAATTGAGATATTTCCTCAATAGCCTTTAATGCTTGTTCGCTTGTAGCATTATCCTTAAACTCTAGTATAACGTAGACTGGTGCGAGTACTCCTGGCTTAAGTTCCTTCTTTAAAACTTCAAGGCCTTGTGCTGATTCTGCTCCTTCAGGTAATGCTATTGAGTATTCGTGTGAAGGCTTAAACGTTGTAATGTAGAGGTATGCTGATGCAAGTGAAATAACTATGAATAAGGCTATCACGATACCTGCTCTATTAACAACCTTCTCTACGAGCCTTGACTTTCTTGTAGCCCTGATGGGCTTTATTCCTCTAGGCCACCAAAAGGCCTTACTACCTCCAATCATTGCTAGTATTGATGGTATAAGCGTTAAACCAGCCATAAGCACCATGAATATTGCTACTGGTATCGTTACTCCAAGGCTTCTAAGGAATGGAAAGTCCCATGCAATAGCAAGTACACCAAAACCAGCCATATCTGTTGTCGCGGCTGCAAGTATTGCTGATGCTGATCTACTAAGAGCTATGGTAGCTGCCTCCTCCTTACTTCTACCCTTAGAGATTTCCTCTTTAAACCTAGACATAAGGTATGTTGAATAATCAACGCCAAGTCCAAGGGCGGTAGTTATCATTACTATTCTAGACCATATATGGATGTCGGTTATCTTAGCTATGGTTAAGTAGAGTATAGCCGATGAAATTATTATTGAGGATATTATACCCATCATAGGCATTAAGAGGGCTAGTATTCCTCCAATAACACTAAACAGTATAACTGCAACTAATACTACGCTAAGCCTATCAACAAGCTCTCTATCCTTCTTAGCATGTTTCATGACATCGGTTAACAACGGCTTAGGACCACTAAGGTAAACTTTACAATTAGCCTCCTTCTCAAAAATCTCCTTAGCTATCTCTCTAACCTTTAATGCCTTATTAAATGCAGTATCTGAGTTAGGATCTTCATAAGTCTCCATAGACACTAGGATAGTATCCTTATCTTCACTTACAAGTACATCGAGAAGCTCCTTAGACTTAGATAAAATATCGTTAACAATAGAGTCCAAGTATTTAAACACTATAGCTTCATAATCTTGCTTGACCGCATTCTCTTCTAAATCATATACATCTAATATAATCGAGGTAATGTTTAACTTTACTTCCTTCGCATTCTTCACATATTCCTTCATATATTCTTCTGCTTGAGACGATATTTTATCAACAATTAGGGCTTTTAACTCGCAATTAGTTAGCGGTAACCTACTACATACTTCATCTATTAACTCCTTAACCATAGTTTCATTAATACCATATTCTTCATTAATACCCTGCTCTTTAATATAGCGGAGTGCTGATTCCTTCAACAACATTTTTGTCAAATTGCTTGCTAGTTCAGGACTAATACTCTCTCTAGGAGTATCCTTAGGACCATAAATTACACATAACGTAAACCTC
>CAYPZO010000112.1:0-5719 GCA_964415135.1 uncultured Desulfurococcales archaeon
ATTTACTCATGTATCTATCTATGTGCTCTGACCTAGCGAATAAGTATAGGGCTACAAGTCCTACTAATAGCCATAATCCTCTATATAGCATTTCTTGTGGAGATTTACCTATGAATGTTAGTACTAATGTCGCCATTGCTGATGTAAGACCGGCACTACCTAGCATCATTAATATACGTATAATTCTCCTTCTTACGGGATGTGATACTACGATTTCTGATTCTGAAGTAGTAAAACCTACTCCTGAGAAGGCTGATTGAGCTTGGAATACGGCTACATCTTTTGAAAGCCCGGTCATTTTTAACGCTACACTACCAAGCCTGACAACTATTATTGAGAATAATATGACTAGTAATAATGAGATTAAGGCTATCACTACGTGAATCCTCCAATACTTTCTACGATTCTCACCTTATGTGTTAAATAGAGTGTTATCAAGGGATATATAAGTTTTAAAGCTCTCTATACCCGTTATTGACGCCTGTTAACGTTATTTTAATATACTGAATGGTAATTTATCATTATTGGGATTGAAAGTTTTGAGTAGAATGCACAGTGAATTTAAGACTTTTCCTGTTGAGACGTGGATTGAGGGTAGAATTATTAGAGTTGATGTCCCTAGAACTGGTTATAGATGGAATGGCTCTATTGAGGTTGAGTTCAAGGGTTTAGGTAAAGTTCTCTTCATTATGACTGGTTCTATAGCTCAATGGCTTAATGAAGGTGAAAAGGTAAGAGTATTATTTTATGTAGAACCTAGATATATTCATGGTGAATACGTCTCACTTAGCGATGAATACATTATGGATAGGTTCTGGGACAGAGAATGGGTTAGAATTTGGCCTCCTTGGAGTAAGGAAGTTAAACTTCCTCATAGAGATCCAGTTAGAGGTTCTATTGTATATGAATATAGAATTATTGCTCGTGAAGCAGCTTCAGAGAGAGACTATGTTGAAATCGTTGGATTAGAGCAGTACCATTACGCTAGTAGGGAGGAGATAGTTGCTGTTTGGAGATGCCCAGTATGTGGAAGATACTTTGAATCAAATGTACAGCTAAGATGCCCCGAACACAAAGTTCCCGCTAGACTGCAAGAAATAAGAGGTAGTTTACCTTCATCGAGATTCCTTATACTTGAACTAGCTGATAGAAAGCCCTTTGAACCCCGTATTGTTGCTTATGTTAGAGTTGATACTCCGATACCATTAATGCATAGAAGGAGGATAATTAATGGAAAGGTAATTATTGATAGGATGATTAGGGAGAAGGTGTTTCCTAGGGACTGGTTCCATCCAACATATTGGCCTCTAGCTTATACCAAGAGAAAGGAAATTATTGCAAGGCATAGGGAGTTAGCGAGAATATATGGTTCTAGGAGACTTGCTAGAGCTATTGTTGGTGAGGAAATCTCTATGGAGGCTTTAAGGATAGCAAATACTGCTTCAGCAAGAATTGCTAGAGTTGTTGTTCATCCTGATTATAGAGGTGATGGTCTTGGGGTTCTTGCTGTTAAACTTGCCTTAAAGTGGATTAATGAACGTAGAGTTCCTGAAATGAAGAGGAGAAAATATGTCGTTGAAACCATAGCTCAAATGGCGAGATATAATCCATTCTTCGAGAAAGCAGGGTTCATATATATGTGGGAAACAGCTAGTGGAAGACCAGTACTCATGTACCCACTTACCAGTGAAGCTAGAAAGTTTATCGATGAGTTCTTGAAGAAAGATGAAGAAGCAAGAAAACATCAAGGCAGACTATATAGGTCTAGATACGGAAAAGTAGAGCCTTTAAAGTCTTCTATAGAGTTAGTTAACTTATCTAAAATGTATAGTAGTGAACTAGATATTTCGAGGCTTCCCATGGAGCTACAGGATGTTCTCAGGGCATTTGGTGTTGAGAGAAGAATAGTTGAAAGATATGTATTAAAAGACGTTAATTTAACTATTGAACCCAGAGATATCGTCGTAGTTGTTGGTGCTTCAGGTGCTGGTAAGACGACACTATTAAGAATGATTATTGGCTCAGCATTAAATATTGAGGATAAAAAATATAAGCCAAGTTCGGGTATGGTTAAAGCACCAGAAAACGTTAAGTTAGAGTACATGTTACCAGGAGAACATGAACCCTCATTTGGCGATGAAACTTTACTAGAACATGTAGCTAAAAAAATCGGTAATGCATCAACAGCTGTAGAAATACTTAATGCTGTAGGGCTATCAGATGCAGTATTCTATAGAGCTAAGTTCCATGAACTCAGTACAGGTCAGAAAGAGCGTGCTAAGCTAGCATCAATGCTTGCTTCAAAACCAAACCTATTAATAATAGATGAACTTGCAGCCCATCTTGACACATTAACTGCTCAAAGAGTTGCTAGAAAACTTGGAACAATAGCGAAGAGTGCAGGAGTAACAGTAATAGTCTCTACGAATAGACCTGAAATAATAAAAGCTCTTGGACCAACAAAGATAGTCTATGTAGGCTATGGGACAGCATACATGGTTAAGTATGAGGACTCCGAATATGCGAAGTAGATAGTTGAGGTACATAGCTTATGGACTATAATCTATGGCTTGAAGAAGGAATAGAAGATTTCCAAAGAGCTAAAAAGCTCATAGAGTTGAATGACATAAAGGCAGCTTACTTCTTCCTTCAACAAGCTGTTGAGAAAATCTTTAAAGCACTCTTACTTAAGAAATCAATATTCATTAAAAGTCATGATATTTCGCTGCTCTACTATTACATCTCAAAAGAATATAATATATTTAATAAGAAATTAAACAAGGAGGAAATAGATACACTTAGGTCATTAACTATACATTATTCTGCTTCTAGATATCCTAACGCCCGTATCAGGTTTAGAATCCCAAAGAAATTTTATAGTGATGTAGATAGAGCAAGAAGAGTGCTAAGTATTGTTGAGAAAGTAGTTAAGTTAGCTAATGATGTGGTGAAGAGGGATCCTAAATTTGGAGTTGATGAACGTGGTATCAATATAGATGAGGTCATTTCAAGGTATGTTAAGAGAATTAAGAAGCTCCTTCCCACATCATGCGTTATAGTCTTTGGTTCTAGAGCTAGAGGAGACTGGAAGCCTTGGAGCGACATCGACTTAGTTATCATTGTATCTGAAATAACTATTAAGAATTATGAGGAGCTATTCAAGGTATTACACGAACCTTTAGTAGAGTATAGGCTTTACACGATCAATGAAGCATTAGAATCCCTTGAAAAAGGTGACCCTACTCTTCTATTAGCTCTATTTGAAGGAGTGGTCATTTATGACGATGGTATCTATGGTAAGCTTAAGGAAATTTTTAATAAGCTATGGAAGGTCAAAGTGTTAACTCCAGGCATTGCTTATAGGTTTATAAAAATTTCTGAGTAAAACATTAATACACTCATTTTCACTGCACGTCTAAGAGGTGGCGACCATGGAGTTTACGGAAGAGTTCGGTGAACGTGATGTACTAGTACTTGTATTACTTAGTGGTATTTTTGGTGCTTCTATAGTATTTGCTAATATTGCTGCTGGAGTAAAACTTGAACTACTCTTTGGACTTGTTGTTCCTGCTGGTACTGTAGCCTATTGTGTAACGTTTCCTGTTACTGATATTGTTGATGAAATATATGGTAAGAGGAGGGCTGTGTATGTTGTTTGGGCTGGTCTTGGAGCAGAAATAATAATGCTAATACTTATAGGATTAGATTGGATAATACCACCACTAGAACCGCAACATCAAGAGCTATATACACAGGTATTTGCATTACAGTGGAGAATAGTACTTGCATCAATAGTAGCGTACATTATCAGCCAACACCATGATGTATGGGCTTTTTGGAAGTGGAGAGAAATAACACATGGCAAATGGCTTTGGATAAGGAATAATGCATCAACAATTGTCAGTCAACTTATAGATTCAACAACATTTACTACAATAGCATTCTATGGTGTAGTTCCAGATAATGTGTTATTGGAAATGATTATACATATGTGGTTATTTAAAGTAATTATAGCGTTGCTTGACACACCATTTGTATACTTAGGGATATGGTTAATCAAGAGAACTATTAAGAGTGGAATAGTCAATTCATGAAATTATTTATTTTGTTGTATGAATTAATGTGTTTATAGGCTCTAGGTGATCTCATGAAGAACGTGATTGCTTCCGTATTAAATAGGAGGCTAACTACAATATTAATAATTATGTGTATAATGTCGATAATTTCATTTAATGGTATAGCTGAAGAACCTATAAAGGCATGGGAAGTGGTAGCAAGAGAAAAGGTACGTGCAATAGCTTGGAGCCCTAGTGGTAAGTACATAGCAGTAGGTGGCATTAACTATATTGCGTTATATAAATTTAAGTCTAATAAACCATTATGGGAAAGATTTGATAAAGGTTATATATGGAGTATAGCTTGGAGCCCTGACGAATCAAAAATATTGACATTCAGCTTTACTGATAAACACATTGCTATACGCATATACTCTAATACCTCAAAACTGCTTTGGGAAGATAAAATAGATATAAGTGAAGTATATACAGGTCTTGGTATTAAGTGGAAAGCCGATAGGAAAAAACTTCATGTAGCTCTATGTGGTCCTGATGGGATTTTTGTTTATAAGCTTGTAGGTAAGGCATTAATAGAGTTATGGAAAGAGAAATGTGAATGTGAAGCTGCATGTTCAATTCATCCTAATGCTAAAGTACTAGCTACGGTCATAAAGGAAGCAGATGGGAGAAGAAGACTATACTTTTACGATATTAGTGATGGAACAGTACTACACGTTAGCTCGGAAGGACTTCCTATAGAAACGGTCTCCGAATTAGAATATAGTTTTAGTGGAAAATATGTAGCACTTGTAGGAAAAACATCTAAGGGTGAAGGAGTACTACAAGTATACTCTAGTGAAGGAGGATTTCTTGATGAAGCAAAGCTGAAATCTCTACCCTACTATGTCCAATGGGCAACTGATGACTACGTAATAGTATGCCTTACAAAAGAAATCTACATATTCTACTGGCATGATAATAAGCTTTCACCAGTATATGGATTTAAAACAGAAGTAGCTAACTGTATATGGGATATTGATCTTTCACCTGATGGAAGGTATTTGACTATTGCTGCCGATGAGAAGAAGCTCATATTCTATGATATATCTGAGTTAGTAACTTTGACAACACCTCCAGGATTAGATATTGATATTGTTGTAACAATGACAACTATTACTACAGAAACAGTAACAAAAACCATTACTAAGACAATAACACCTTCAACTACAACAATAACAATAACACATACCATAACAACAACAGAAACAAAGACTAAAATTAAACCTCAAATAACCACTACAACAACTACAATTACAACTACAATTCCAGAAACAACGACTACAACAATAACTATCACTGAAACAAAAGGACTCTCTATAGAAACAGCTTTACTAATAGTAATAATAGTAGGAATAATAGCATATGCAATAGGCAGAAAATCATAAAAATAACCACGTTAAATGAAACGAAAAACTATAAACTCAATGTTTACAATATGATCACAGCTACCTGAGTTACCCAGTTAACCTAGGTGAGTAGCATGGTGTTAGTAATAAAGAAGATAGATGAAAAAAAGCTTAGAGAATTCAAGGCAGAAGCCATTAGGAGAGGATTAACTTTATCTCAAGCAATTGAACAGGCTATAGACTTATGGATGCATAATC
>CAYPZO010000113.1:0-5703 GCA_964415135.1 uncultured Desulfurococcales archaeon
TACCTTCAAATATATACATGAACATAGCCTTATTCACGTTCTTTAGTGAAGCAGCATTTCGTAGAATTATCGCTTACCGTACTACTGCTGGTAGCGTAGCGAGTATTATTGCACAAATAACTATTGTTTCAACACTAGCTCTTGGTAGAGGTGTAGAGAAATACCTACTACTCTATAGCGCAGCCTTTCTCGTGGGATTGGTATCAGTTATATCGGTAGGGCTTGCACCAATATCTAAATCCATGAAGGACTATAAGAGCAAGAAGGTTGAGGAAAGCGAGATACATGCTAATAACATTTACTTGCTCCTAGTAATGCTCTTAACATCTACAAACTTATTGGGTATTGCATGGATACCAAGGCTTATGAGGGATCTTGGAGCACCTGATTATCTCGCAGCTTCTATAGGCTTTGTACAGACCCTTACCAATATCTTTGCAAGCTTATTCTGGGTTAATAGGAGTGTTAAGAACTATAGGTACGCTATACCAATGCTAAGTATGGTTCCATTATTAGTGCTAATGATTCCCATACCTTATGCTCACCTGGGTATTGCAGCACTTCATAGCTTCTCCTTACTTGGAGCTAACTTCTATGCAAGTATAGGTTATGCGAATCTTGTACGCAACCTAGGTGTTGTAAAGGCAGGTATACTTTTACCATCAGCAAACGCCTTGGCAATGATGCTTGCTGGTGTTATAGGCTATCTCCTAGTACAATCACCAATACTCGTATTTACCATGGCAAGTATGTTTAGTTTATTGGGTCTCTTAATAGCATTTATAGCCTTACCCGATCTCGCTATAGTTCCATCAAATTACATGAGGATGTACTCGAGGATACTTTATACGTCTAGTATAACTAGCTATAACTTCATAATGTTTACTGTTAGTGAAACGGCTAAAGCAGTACTAAGGTTTACGGGGCTAATATTAGGTATAATGATATTACTGGTAATCTACCGTACCATATACTATATAATGATGCTAACAGGGGGATGAAGATAGATGGTTAGTGGAGCTAACATTACAGGTAATGAAACAGGGATATCAATACTGGGGAAGGCATTATATCTTGCACTATCAGATTTAGTGAAGATACTACCCGACATATTAATCATGTTAGCTATTATAGCAATTTACGTAGGTTTAGCAATACTCCTAACAAGAATTGTGAGGAAAATCTTTAACGTATTTCGTGTAGATGAGCTGATAAAGCCTTTGATTAGAGAAATGCCATTTAGTTTAACGAGCTTAGTTATAGTATTGATAGATATAGGTTTAGCATTATTAGCATTATACTCAATCGTATTAACTCTCTTCCCAGGACAAGTTCATACAACAACATTAATTATAAGTTATGTAGCACGAGTTGCAAGTGTAGTATTCCTCGTATTATTTATATTCATTGCACTTGAAGCAGTAGCAGAAAGAATAAAAATGAAGCCTAAAACGAGGAGCTTCATACTCTTCTTAGTATTATTCATATCCCTCGTACCAATACTAGACATAACAGCACTATCAAATGAAGTAAAGACAGCGTTAGCGTGGGGTATAAGCATAGGAGTAGGTCTTGCCATCGGAGTCTTTGCTACATGGTTTTTCTTCCACGAGATACTCGAAGAACACGTAAAGACTAAGAAACAGTAAGCTTCAAGTTTGACTATTATTCGTCAAACTCAATGCATGAAAAGAACCATCCCATAGTTTTGAACGCGTAAGAACTAGGAGCTTCCAAGGGAAGAACCACACATACAAGTACTAGTATTTACTAATACCTATATGTGTAGCTCTTCTCTTAGAAGACCTAGCCCTTTAATAAGGTGAGAAGGATATATGTAAAACGAATAAGATGGTTATATATGTAGGGGAGCGCGTAGAATTTCATTACTATTATCACCATTAGTAATGTTGGTATTTTAAGTTGCTTGAGCTTCTAGCGATGAAGATGACCTTCAGACATCGATGCTGTACTTGATTTTCTAAGGAGGTAGAGCCGCCATTAATTGGAGAGATAACGCCCTTAATGCCGATTATGCCGTTTATTGCTGTTACACTAGTAACACCCGTATTTTCCAGAGAAGAGAAAAATCACAACAACTTCTTAATTTAAACGTAAACAATCTAGCTTAAAGACTATGAGAATGGGTAAAGCTGTTATAGAGATTAGCAGAAGTCCTGGCCATTGAATGGAGTATAATATCGAAGCTATACCTGGTGAGAAATACATACGTTTAGATCGTAATTGTAAAGGAGAGGTATATGAAGTATCCTTTAGGTAAAGTGACATTAGTTAATAAGCAATATGTAAAGATAAAGCATTAAATAATAGAAATGGAGCGCGGAGATGAAGAAGACTATGATTACTACGAAGAAATAAGGTAATGTAGTAGAAGAAGTAAAGTCACCAAATGGTAAATTAAAGATCTACGTACATGAACCTGAGGAGGTATATGAGCAAATAAAAAGCCTCTTAAGCTAAGATTAAAGTAAATAACGTAAATCAACGTTTTTCCATGTATAGATGTTACAAGGAATTTGGTTTGAGGATTAGCTTCAAACCCAATTTATTAAAGTTTACATGACAATAAACGAATTCAAAAATATGGAGTGAATTACTATGGTAGAAATAAGCAAGGAATCATATATTCTCTACATCATAATAGTAGCGTTAGTAGCGACATCTATTGGTTTAAGCATTTACCTACCAAGTACTGCGAGTAAAGAGACGATAATGACCTCAATCTCTCGTAATCTCTTGAGCATGGAGTTAAGTAAAGAGCGTAATCCCGATACACTGTTGCTTGATTCTAGGTTAACTGCACAATCAGTAATTAATTTAGTGAATAATATTATGTTTAATTATCCTCGTTTAACTCCTAAGCATAATGCGTATGGTTATAAATTGATGTTAAGTGATGTAATTAGAGCTTATAATACTACGGTTAACTATGTAGCTGGAAGTAATGTGCAATGGTATTCCGAGGAAAATCGTGAGCTCTTTAACAATGTGCCATTACATATAAACATAGTATTCTTGGGAGTACCTAGAGACCTCGTAGATGTTAATGTTCTTGGGAGTTTACTTGATCCATGGTATGCGTTAATTCATAGAGGAAAACACGTACTTCTACAAGATCATCCCATTATAGTTTATGTGAACTATACAATAAACTATAAGTTTTACTTTCTAAACGACCTAGCTAATGAATATGCTAGGTTCCTAGTACAAAACGCAAAAGTCGATATAGCGCCTCCAATACTTCAAGATTATGGAGTGGAAAAAGCACTTTACATAGATGCTGATCTAGCTGAAGAATGGCTCTTAAACCACATACCTGGCGAGATACTGGGCTCAGGATACACAGTGATAGTCATAAGCACTGTACATACAACTCCCTCGATAAAAGAATACTACTACTATAGGGCTAAGAGTGCTAACTCGGATACTGGCAGTATAACATTACTTCGTAGTCAAAATCAGTTCTTGGTCGCTTATGGAGGGAAATATCCATTCCTATTCCTAGACTTATCTGCAGGACCCGCATTCTATCAAGATACAGCAAAATTATTCGTACCTATATGGGCTTACGACTTCAATAAGCCTGAGCATAGGGAGATGTTCCATAAACTGCTAGCATTTTATATTAATGCTGCAATAGAAATGAGATTTATTCAATCATGGCTCTATAGCCCAGAATATAGGCCAGACTATGAGGTAAAAGTAATATACTATGTTAATAGCTCATTCCCGTACACTAAGTACTTTAACTTTAAGGAGCTATTAGGAGAATATGCAAGGCTTCACAAGTATTCGTCATTTACTGGTAGTATTGAGGTTAGAACTCTTGATGATGATCCTGAGCTAAAGGAGTTTCTACTAAAGAATAGAGATCCTAGATACTATAATAGAGTCCCGCTGGAGAAGGTACTTAACTACTTCTATGCTCATGCCGATAAGTACCTTAAATTTGATTCAGAGGCGTACGTACTACCAATATACATATTCACTGACATGTGTATAGCCTATGAAGGCGGTATTTCTGTTCACAACCCTGAAACAGGTGATGCTTATTTTGTATTCTGCCATTATACGCCAACAATTGACGTTCCGGTCTTAATACCCGTAGATATCATGTTATCTAAGAAGGACGATCCTAGATGCCTTCTTAACCCTGGTCAAGCTAAGGTAGTCTTTAATGGAACAGTATTTGCTAGTGGATCATTAAGGCTTAAGGTTATTGTAGAGTATGGTGTAATCGACGTATACATACTTGACGCGTATAATTTCTATAAGCTAGTTCATGGAGCTAGTGATTGGAAGCCTGTATTATACAAGAGACTTTATAGTCCCGATATGGGTGGAGAAAAAGAGTATGATTTAGAGGTTAAAGCTCCAAGTACCATGCCATTAAAATACTATGTGATATACTGTAACCCTAATAGCTATGATTATGCAATACATAGCTCCTTAGTACTATTCCTTGTACCTCCATGGGTTGGTCAAACGTACCTACTGCTCCATGAAGCAGGGCATTCGTTCTGCATGGCTCATCCGCACGACGGCTTTAGTTGGAGACTATACTTTGCTAGCGTACCTAGGGACTTGCCAGGAGAATACGTGTTTTGGCTATGGGATATGTCCCATGCGGTTATGACCTACCTAATACCCAACATGGTATTCGATTACTTTGAAACGGCATCACTGTATAGGGGAATGACAGTTGTTACTTCTGTAAGAGCGTTAAAGGTTGCTAAATACGTTAGCTTCCTGCTAAACAGGTATGGGTTTGAAGTTATACCTCCACATGTTAAGGGTAATTTAACTTTAACTACATCAATGTTGTCTAAAGCATTAGAATACTTTAGACAACCTCTACCAGATTATGATTCTAGCTTTAAGTATTCAATACAATCATTAATACACTCAATACTAGCGTTAAGAGCATTTAAGGAAAGCCTATTAAATGTAACATTTAAGGTCGTAGACTTTAACGATAAGCCCCTAGCTAATGCTAAGGTAAGCTTATCCTTCCCCAACGGAACGATAATTAACCTGGCCACAGATACTGAAGGATACATCAAAGTTACCGGTGCTCCATGGGGTACATATAGATTAAATGTTACATGGAGTGGAGTTACAGTAGCTGAGAATCTAAAGTTCAATAAGACAAGTAGTGAAGTTGATGTCGTTAAGACTAAGGTATACTCATTAGAAATGATATTATATGATTCACGAGGATTACCAGTAACCGAGAACGTAACGTTAATGGTTATATTACCTAATGGAACGCAGACAAGCATTGATAGTAATATCATAGAACAAGTACCTCAAGGAACAGTTAAAGTACTGAAGATACTTTGGAGAGGCTTAGACGTAACTCCAGCTAAAGAGCAAGTAATAAACGTGGAATCTAATGTTAAATGGAAGGTTAATGTAAGAATATACTACCTTGACATAACGTTTACTGATAGCCTTGGTAGAACTTTACCAATAAATCCTGAAGCAATAAAGTTAAAGGATCCTCTAGACAGGGTGGTGGAATATGCTATTGGTGAACCAGTAAGAGTTGCCCCGGGGAGCTATGAGTTAGCTTCAGTTATATGGCAGGGGTCACCTGTTACCCCATTAAGTGGTAAGGAAATTGCCGTTACTGATAGTGATGTAAAGGTTGAGGTTTCATGCTCTATAGCTCCCTTAACT
>CAYPZO010000114.1:0-5630 GCA_964415135.1 uncultured Desulfurococcales archaeon
TAGAAATGCTTGTTAAGGGGAGGTATAGGTTTATTAAGAGAGGGTTTAAGCTCTGTAGATGGATTTTAAGAGACAAGGTTGGTGAGTTCATTGGTAGTGAGGGTAAAGGTGAGGGTAAAGGCTAAGAAGTCTAGGAAAGCAATTGAACTTGTAGCACTAGTTGCTGGTGGTGCTGAAAGCCCTAGACCATGCATTATAGTGGATCCTAAGGTTGTTGAGGAACTTGAGTTAAGATCTTTTAGGAGTGAAGTCTATGTTGTAGAGGAGGCTTCCAGTATAACTAAAGCATACGTTATACCAAACGCCGTTAAATTAGAGTTAATCGATGATAAGGGATATGTTTTATCAGCTATTACTGCTGACCTTGTTGTACAGGAAGGCCTCTTTGAACCCATGATAACCGACGTAACTATTGATATGCTCGGAATACAAGTAGTAAGCTTTAGTAAAGGGTTATGGAGACACATTAATGATCCTGAAGGAATAGTTAGGGAGAGCGTTAAAAAGTAGGTTTTATTTTAATTCGTCTACAGGTGTCCATATTTTGAGTCTTTTTGATAAAATTGCATGGGAGGTTTACTTAGAGTCTCTGAAAAATAATGTATTTCCTATATCATATTCTGTTGCTAGACTACTCTATATGATTACATACTTGGTATCCATAAGACAGAAGGATGTTTGCGTTGTTGAGGTTGGAACAGGTTATGGTTTTTCTACACTATGGCTTGCAAAGGGATTAGCAGACGCTAATTCTAATGGTATTGTGTATAGTTTTGATGTTAGAAGTGATAGAATAGAGGTTGCAGAGAGATATGTGAGGAGAGCTGGACTTGACAAGTATGTAAGGTTCTTTAAATGTAATTTCTTGGAGTGCCTAAAGGATATACAAGTAGAACACATTGACCTAGCATTTATTGATGGTAGGAAGGACGAATATGTTGCCTATCTTAGAGCACTATTACCATATCTAAGGAAGGGATCGATACTAATGGCCCATAATGTAATATCTCCCTCACCGCATAAAGTTTCAAAATTCCTTGAATTAATCTTAAATAAATCATGGGTAACAATAATAACTCAATTAGATTATGGAGGGATAAGCATTTCTATTATGACCCATGAATAATGGACTATAGTATACTATGCTCGAGGAATGTATAGCTTTAATTCTTTTATTCTACTGTAATGTCTTTCATCAAGTGATATAAGTTCAGCTCCCAATGCTATTGATGTGGTGGCTATAAGTACATCTGAGAAGGGTATCGTAAGACCTTGTTTACGTAGTTTTATATCAATTTCCAAGGCTTTGAGTAATACATCTTGTGTAATCCATACAATTATGCCTAATTTTTCAAGTACCTTCTTTCTCTCGTTAATGTCTCTACCCAAGTACTTATGTCCATACAAGTACTCATACATAACAATACATGGAATGTATATTGTCCTACATCTCTTCAGTATACATTCAAGTAGGACTTCATTTCCTCTATCAAACATTTCTATCAATAAGCTAGTATCAAGTATACAGCGACTCACCTACCACCACCTGCGTTCCCTTAATTCTTTAACAATATTCTCAATCATGGATGCTTCTTCATCACTTACCTTAAGCTTTTTACATAACTTCTTTAATTCTTCAATTCTACTTCTTTCATAAGTTTCAATAAGAATTTCTATAAGTTCGCTATAACTGACTTTAAGGTCCTCCTTTAACTTCTTTAATTTCTTATATGTACTCTCTGATAGTGATATAGTTCTAGCCAACAAGTATACCCAACAACTATATACACTATATAGTTTATAAGCACTGTATCCTGTGGAGAATTAATATATAAGGGTTCGGGTTTCATCGTCACCTCTGAATAGTTTTAAATTACTTTTAGTGACTCACCTTCATCACCCTTGTCTAGCTCTACCCCCGCTCTTTGAGAGCCTAGTTTCATCGCCTTAGCCTCCCGCATTGCTCTACTAGACTCCCTTGAGCGAAGGTAGAGCTTCATAGGGCTAGGCTTCATCCTTACCTCTGTCTCCTCATCGGATCGTCCACCTAACCCTCACCATATAGTATTGGTAGTAATATTTATAAATTTTATTGCTACTATCATTTAATATAGGTGTTATATCTTTGGAGCACTATGTATTCAAATCTAGGATAATTAGTGCTGGTTACGATAAATACGGAAACCCTAGGTATTCGATATCAATACCGAAGGAGATGGTTAAGAAGATAAAGCATCTACATGGAAAGGAGGTTATAGTACATGTCATTGTACCAGATAGCTGGTAAAATAATAACGGATAATCCAAAGACACTAGAAGACTATAGGTTCGTAACCATAAACGGTAAACTAGTAGTAGACAATTCATTAGACCATATGAAGCTCATAAGATTAGCACGAGCCTATATGAATGTTGTTAGGAAATCATTAAACCTGATATGGAAAGGCTATAGTCATAAGGAAGCTACTAAACTACTCTACACTATATTACCGAACTATGTATACCTTGAGTCAGCTTATAAGAATGCTAAAGCAATTGCTGAGAACATTAGGTTCTTTGAAGGAAAATCTAGCAAGAACAGAATATTAGCTGATATACGTAGGTTCTGGATTGCGAGTAGAGGCAATAAGTGGGATAAAGGTAATAGGAATATTAAACTCGTACCAAAGGACGGCTACTTTGAAGTTTCGATTAAATATCCTTGGGATGGCTCATGGATTAAAGCTAAAGCTCTCTTCGGAGAAAAGTATATCCCATTGTTAAGAGAGTTGATACAATTAGCCAGTAAAAAGAGTGAAGGTTACAGGGTTATAGCAAGCTTCAGGAGATATCCTAGAATCCATGTACAACTACCGTTATTCCTGTATCTTAAGTATTTTTCGACTCCAAAGCATAAAGGTTATGGTCTAATTGCTGGCTTCGATATTAATAGTGATAGGGTTAATGCGGTAGTTATAGATAATGATGGGAACATTGTTGCTATGAAGACTTTCTGGTATAGTGAAACTATATCTCATGGTTTCTCTAGGGATAAAGCTAAATGGTTAAGGCTTAACGCTTTATCGGTTGCATTAGAATGGTGTAGGAGGGTAGGTGTTGATTACGTAGTATTCGAGGATTTAGCAAGAATAGGGTATAGGAGGTTCACGAGTAATCCCTATGCTAACCGTAAGATAACCAAGTTTCCAAAGAAGCAAATACTTATACATGGAGTCATTAAAGCATTAAAACTAGGACTCACAATAATATTAGTTAACTCAAAAGGTACGAGTAATAGTATAACCCATAAACAGGTAATGAGAGAAAAAGGCCTAGATAGACACATGGCAAGTGCATACATAATAGCCTACAGGGGGTTAAAAATAATTAAAAATAATGAAAAGTAATTAAAACCCTGTAGAGGCTTAATTGTATTGATAGTAATTATAAGGATGGTATTAGAATGAGTGTAGAGGGTGTTTTTAGGTATTTACACCGACGCTTGAGGAGTGTTCTGCTTAGTTATGGTTATGTTAAGCCTACTCCTATTCAGGAGAAGGCTATACCCGTAGTTTTAAGGGGTGTTCATACTGTTATTATTGGTCCTACTGGTTCCGGTAAGACTGAAGCTGCTTTGTTTCCCATATTTTCTAGGATATTGGAGCTTGGTATTGGTGGTAAGGGTAGTGTTCTTGCTCTTTATATTACTCCCTTGAGGGCTTTGAATAGGGATATATGGTTTAGAATGAAGGATATAGCTAGTTCTATAGGCTTGAGCATGGCTATTAGGCATGGTGATACTCCTAAGAATGAAAGAGCTCGTATTGTTCGTAATCCTCCTGACATACTTATTACTACCCCTGAGACTTTTCAGTTTCTTCTTGTTGGTAAGAGGTCTAGGGAGATTTTAAGGGATGTAAGGTGGGTTATTGTTGATGAGCTTCACGAGCTTATTGATAGTAAGCGTGGTGTTCAGTTAACTATTGGGTTAGAGAGGTTACTTGAGGTTACTCGTAGAAGGTTTCAGAGAATTGGCCTATCTGCAACCATAGGTGATCTGGGTCTTGCTGCAAAGTTTCTTGCTGGAACAGATCGTTATGCTGAAGTAGTATATATTGAGTACTTAAAGGATATGGTGATTACCGTTGATTTACCTAAAGTGAGTGAAGATGATGAGTTATTATCTCAAGAGCTTGAGGTTTCTCCTCAAACTACTGCTAGGATAAGGACTATTATCGACCTTATTAGGAAGAGTAGAGGATGTCTGGTTTTTACTAATACTCGTGATATGGCTGAGTTCTTGGCTTCTAAACTACGTAAGCTACTTGGTGATGTTGTTAGGGTTCATCATGGTAGCTTATCTGTTAGTGAGAGAGTTGAAGCCGAGAAGTTGTTTAAGGAGGGTATTGTTAAGGCTCTTGTATGTACCTCTTCCTTAGAGCTAGGCATTGATATTGGTCATGTGGATTTAGTTGTTCAGTACATGTCTCCTAGGCAAGCATTAAAGCTTTTACAGAGAATTGGTAGGTCTGGCCATAGGCTTGATAAGATTTCTAAGGGTTTCGTCATTGCATTTGATAGTTTTGATGACGTGTTGGAGTCTATGGTTCTTGCCCGTAGAGCTATGAATGGAGAATTAGAGAAGCCTAGAGTTCATGAGAAAGCCTATGACGTGCTTGCCCATCAGGTAGTAGGTATAGTACTGGAGAATGGTATTGTTAATGTTGATCACATTTACTCGATTGTTAGAAGAGCGTATCCGTATAGAGATTTAACTTTTGATGAACTATTAAAGGTTATAGGGCAGCTTTCATCTCAGGGACTGTTAAAGATAGTTGATGATAGGGTTAAGCCTGGATTCGGTGCTTGGAAATACTATTATGAAACCTCTATGATACCTGATGTAAAGCACTATAAGGTTAAGGATATTGTAACTAATAGATTTGTTGGAGACCTCGATGAGGAGTTCGTAGTATATCATTGTAGTGAGGGCTCGGTGTTTATTCTTAGTGGTAGGGTTTGGAGGGTAGTAGGCGTAGACCATGAGAAGTGCATTGTTAATGTTGAACCCTTAGAGAAGACCACAGGCATACTACCCGCATGGGAGGGTGATCTCATACCCGTCGACTATAAGGTTGCAAGAGAGGTAGCTGCGTTAAGGAGGCTTATTAAGGATTTCATAGATAAGCCTGAGAAGTTAGGTAAAATATTATCTCGATACCCAATTACAGATAGAGTACGTGATAAAGTTATTGAATTAATTAGGGAGCATATTAAGAAGAACTTACCTATTCCAACGGACAGAGAGGTAGTTATTGAGAGTTTAGGTAGGATAATTGTTGTTCATGTAGCTTTAGGTTCTAATGGATGCCAATTACTTGGAATACTCTTATCTTCTATGCTGAGTAGAAGGCTTGGCTATAGTATTGCATTTAGGTCAGATCCCTATAGAATTGTATTGACGGCCCCCTATCCTATTAACCCAGAATATGTTGCAAGCATAATTAAGGATCTCTGTAACCTGAATGCTGATGTCATTATGAATATGTTGAGAGAGTACCTTCCCAAGACTAGGATATATAAGTGGAGGTTATTTCACGCTGCTATGAGGTTTGGTGTAATTAGTAGAGAAGCAGACTTAAAACATGTAG
>CAYPZO010000115.1:0-5522 GCA_964415135.1 uncultured Desulfurococcales archaeon
GTGGGAGGTAAAAGATTAATAAACTCTCCTTCTTTCTGTATGCTGGTGATTAGTTAATGTCACTAACAGGCGAGGCTTTAACACTATTGAACTTGGTTTCAAGTAAAATGACATTTAAGGTTAAGGGTAGGGTCTCTGGAAAAAGGCAAAGAGTTTTAACTATAGGTAATAGATTAAAGGAGATTACTGATAGTTTAGCGCATTTACTTAAGCTTGCTCTTGACGCTAAAGAGAAGACGAAGAAATGTTATAAGAGTGGTGAAGAAGTTATATGCAATATCTGTACTAATTGGTGGGTTCATGAAAGTGATAAAGAGGTTGCTGTAAAGAGGTTAAAGTACATGTCCGTAACTAAGTATTCTAAGGATGGAGTTGTAGAGTTCTATGTTGATAAATCAAAGATAGCAATTACTCCAGATAAGTATACACTATGTTATGAGGAGCTATGTGTTAATGTTCCTGTAGGTGACTTGGAATTTATAGAACATAGAGTTACTGATATAATGTTGATTTTAGGGAAGGTTGAAGGCGAGGTACATAACTCAGTTAATGCTCTTGAAAAATGTTTAAAGTCTTTAGGTGTAATTACTTAGATTAAAAAGATTAAAAAGACTAAACAATAAAATTATTCGTTGTTATAGTGTTTTATATTGGCTGGTACTGTGTTTTAGGTTCCTGATTCTGCTTTTGCTTCTTCTCCAACAAGCTTCTCGACTGTTGGTAGTTCTGGGAACTTCTCCTTCATTCTCTGTTCAGCTATTATTGCTGCTTCCTCTAATATCTTCTTAGCATCTGGTGATGTGGGTACGAATCCTACTCCAGTTCCTGTTAATTCTCCTGCCTCAATTACAACACTTTGTAGTATCTCTTCCACTTCAGCTAATTCTATGCTTACCTCGGGCATTAATCCTTTAACTACTCTTCTAAGTTCATGTACTACTCCAAGTATTGGTCCAAGGCTTACAACTACTTCTCCGATCTCGCGTATGGTCTCAAGTCTTAGTGATACTTGTTCTAATGCTACTTGCGTTCTTAGTAGCATTTTTACTAGTTTTCTTATTTCAGCTACTTCGTTAGCATACATGGTTGCTCTTGCATGGTCCTTAGCCATGTACGCATCTATAACTCTCTCAAATAGGAGCTTGTCTCTCTCCTGTAGTCTGTTGATGAATACTTCGAGTCTGCTTATTGTTGATCTTAGCTTATATTGTGCTAATGCTAGCTTGTATTTTAGTGGCTCCTTTGGCTTGAACACATTCTTTACCTTCTCGTAGAATGTTGGCCCTGTATCTCCCTCCCACATCTTATCAAATTTAGATAGCTTACCCATAAACTTACACCGAAATAGTAAGCTGACTCAATCTTGGGTTTATAAGGCTGAGGGAATATGAATATAATGAAACTAGCATTCTGCCTTAGCATGCATCTTGATTAAATAGTCAATGATATTTAATAATAACTTCCTATTACCCTCATAACCTAAAGCAATATCATCAAATACATATCCTGAAAATGCTATAATAATGCTATCCTTTGATGTTACATGTAGTGCTGCTAATATTACTTCTTTTCCTCTAGGCATAAGGAGTGGTTTACCTGTTTCGGGATCTAGGGTTATTGTAGATTTATTTCCCGTTACTAATGGTTTAGACTTAGTTGTACGAATATGGAATGGCTTATGAAATGTAATATTATTAACCTCCCTTAGTATTTCATGACGAATTTCATCGATCAATATGATAGGGTTTTCATGTATGCCCGTGTTATGTTTATAGTCTATTACCTTTATCCATGAATACTCTATACCATACGATGAAGTTAATCTATTCATTAATTCAACATCATTTCTATTTTTAGGTATAAATTCAACTATGAGACTAATTCCTCTTCTCACCAAGCTTTTAATTAATGTCTTTTGCTCTAACGACTTAGTACTAAATATATACATAAACACTAGCTCATCAATAATATAAGGTATTTCTTCAAGTGATGTTACGACCTCAAAACCTTTCAGTGATAATAATTCAATTAACTTTCTCCTACCAGAAAGCATAGCTGGCGATGCGATGGGTATTAAGGTTTTCATTAAATCTACCTACTTCTTCCTACTTCGTTTCTTTTTCCTTCTTCTCTTCTTTCTCCTTTTCCTTTTAACTTTCTTAACCTTAATCTTAGGCTTAATAGCTACTTGAACTATTTCATTTGGAGTAATTACTCTAGTTCCTTGATCAGTTTCAATTATAATACTTTGCCACTCTCCAGCTACTTCAATTAATCCCTCATAAACATATATTTCATCACTTGTAAAGTCTATCCACTTAATGTTTTCAAGACTTATACCATCTTCTTTGCCTACATCGTTATTCTTAGGTATAATACCTACTCTACATAACCTTGCAGGTCTAGGAAATAATAGTGGGTATACTGAGTCAAATTCTCCTACACCTTCAGCTGCAGAGTATCCAGGTGCTGTAATTTCAACTTCAACGTAATACCCTTTACCTAGCTTCTTTAACTTGGAGTAAGCTAAGTTATATGCATAGCTTGATATTACGTTTTGTAAATCTCCTTCGTATTCTATGTCTTCCTCTCTCCATTCCTCATCTATTAGCCTAAGTATCTTGAGCTTTACGTCATCTTTTGCTAAATCTGTTAATTTAAAGGTCTTTATCTTTATCATTACGTTAATCCTCGCCATATACGCTACACCATTATATTCCGGTTACTTGCTATGTCTTAGTTCTCTGAAGTTACTATTGGTGATGTACTTATATAGGCATATATATGTTCACATTTTTAGGAATATATGTATTTTCCCATGAATTTTAGGAGTAGAAGTTTTTAATATGATTGATCTAAATGTTAATTATTGGTGATAGTATTGAATAGTAAAAATAAGCCCACGCTTAACTACAACCCCGTTCTAGACAATATTATAGGTGAAGGCGCTTTCACTTACTTGGCTAGAGCTAAGGAGATAGCTAGGACTAGAGGAATAAGAATAGTTAGTTTTGGTATAGGTCAACCGGATTTTCCTACACCACAGCATATTATAGATGAGGCTAAGAGGGCTCTTGATGAGGGATTTACTGGATATACTGAGACTGCAGGTATTTTGGAGGTTAGAGAAGCTATAGCTGATTACTTAAATGAGAGATATAAGGGAGACGTAAAACCTGATGAGGTTATTGTTACTACAGGTGCTAAAACCGCCATTTTCCTAGCGATAGCAACTTATATACGAGAGGGAGATGAAGTTATTATACCTGAGCCTAGTTATCCAGCTTATGCTCAAGTAGTAAAATTGTTCAAAGGAAAGCCTAAGTATGTTTCACTTGAATGGAAAGTTGATACAGGAGGCTTCTTGCTCGATCTAACTAGAATAGAAGAAAGCATAACCCCTAAGACGAGAATGATCATATTAAACAATCCACATAATCCTACGGGAGCAGTATTTACGAAGGAGCAAGTTGATAGACTCATGGAGATAGCTAGAGAACGTAATGTAATTATAGTTGCTGATGAAATATATGATAACTTCGTATACGATATTGAATTTAATAGCGTATTAAGTTATGAGGATTGGAGAGATTATGTCGTATACGTTAATGGTTTTTCAAAAACGTTCTCCATGACTGGTTGGAGGCTTGGATACGTTGTTGCACGGAGAGAGGTTATAAGGAAGATGCTGGATCTTGCTGTTAACATTTATAGTTGTGCACCAAGTTTTGCTCAAAAAGCTGCTGTAATCGCATTAAAGGGTGATTGGACTCCAGTAAAAGAAATGGTTAAAGTATTTAAAGCAAGGAGAGACCTACTCTACGAGCTCTTAAAGGATGTACCCGGATTTGAGGTATGGAAGAGTCAAGGAGCATTCTATATGTTCCCCTGCGTTAAAAAGACATTGGAATTAACAGGAATTAGTAGTGAAAAGGAATTAGCTGATATATTGTTGGAAAAATATGGTGTCGTAGTACTACCAGGAATACTTTTCCCCGATAAAGCTGGTAAAGGATTCCTTAGACTTAGCTTTGCAACAAGCTTTGAAGATATAAGGGAAGGTGTAAAAAGGATTAAGGAAGCAATCAATGAATTAAGTGGAAAGAAGTAGCTTTTATTATCTCCAAGAACTCAAACATTTATACCTTACATTTTCTCTCTCAATTACGAGAGTAAGCAGTAGGCTTAGTGAATAGAGGAGTAATAGTGGGGGTATTCATCAATTGAATGGAATGTATAGGTGTATAGGAATACAAAGACCAACATATGTGCCGAGCGTTCCATGGATTCCTACAAGAGATGATGTAATTGATAGGATTCTAAGCTTAGCTAACTTCAACGACAAAGACCTATTCTGTGACCTAGGATGCGGTGACGGAAGGGTAGTTATTAGAGCTGCTAAAAAATATAATGTGAAATCTCTATGCATAGAGAAAAGAGAGGACCTAGTAAGGAAGGCTATAATGAATGTTAAAAGAGCAGGGGTTGAAAATTTAGTTAAGGTAATTCATGCAGACTTCTTTGACGTATCATTAAGAGATGCTACAGTCGTTTACATGTACTTACTTACCAGCGTTAATAGGTTGTTGAGACCCAAATTAGAAAGGGAGCTAAAGCTTGGAACTAGAATAATAACACTTGACTTTGAGATACCCGGATGGACCCCAATTTATGTTGAAGGAGGTGGAGGATGGCAAGGAACGATATACCTATACATTAAAGGCATATCCGACGTTAACGCTTCAAGAGAATTAAACAACCTATACCTACCCTTAAGGAGAATATGAAAATAAACTAGAAATTAAATCAAGTACCTTGTTAACTAAGTCTTCTTGCACATCGTTGCAGTTTTCGAAGTATTCTCCATTAAATTTACAGTTATCGTAAAAAGCTACCTTCCTTAATCTACCTTCTTCATACATTATAGCTGCATGGACATTACTACCATTAAATGAAAATAGTAGATGTATAGCATTAGATTTAGGATATATACCTATGGCGATAAATGATAGCTCACTACCTATTAATTCAACTATACTAGTCAATAACTTATGGAATACTGGAAGCTTACTATGTATAAATCTTAATGTAGGCTCTCTTTTACGTCTAAAGTCGATATATAGCTCTATTATGGAATTATCCTTATCAAATCTTAAGTCAATAAAATTAGCTATTTGTTCATCTAGAGTTAAATTCTCTAGCTCATTGATTAAATCCTTTAGTATCATGTTCCTTCCTTAAGGCATCACTTCTATCCTGAGAAATATTATATTATTATCGTGTATTCTAGCTTCATACTTTCCTTTTTCGATAGCGCTCTCCCATTCACCTTTAAGTGTTATTATTCCCTCTCTTTCCTCAAGCTCAATAACCTTAAGCTTTTCCACTTTAACATCATATGCTTCAACAATAATACTAGATACTAGCTCTTTAATCTTAGATAACTCGCCCGGCTTTACCGTAATACTCACCCTATTTCTAACATTCACAAGAGATAAATAAGTGATCATAATCTTTAAATA
>CAYPZO010000116.1:0-1941 GCA_964415135.1 uncultured Desulfurococcales archaeon
GAGAAATATACTAATGCTCTGCTAAGAGAAATAACGATGTATTCTAAGATCACTGAGAACTCGAGTTTAAGAGTTATAGATATTCATGCAGGAGGAGGTACACCTAGCCTAATACCAGGAAAGTACTGGAAAGCGATATTAGAGAAACTATCTGAACTCTTTGAAGCTGAACCTAAAATTGCTATAGAGGCTAATCCTGAAGATTTAAGAGATGAGACTTATACATTTAATCTCGTTGAAAGTGGAGTAAATGAGGTAAGTCTTGGAGTTCAATCATTTAATTCTAAAATACTTAAAACTCTAGGTAGAAGGCATAGTGTTGAAGATTCTATCAAAGCTATTGAAAATCTACGTAACGCTGGGTGCAAGTACATAAACATTGATCTCATGTACATGGTTCCTGGACAAACATTAGAAGAATGGATTAAGGACTTAGAAACCGCATCACAACAAGATGTCGATGAAATAACTTGCTATCCTACACTTATTACACCGCATAGTATTGGTTATAAACTTATTAAGGAAGGAAAAATACCTGCTCAACCTAATAAGAAGGTTTTCAAGAAGATGGTTTATGCCTGTGAAGACATTCTTCCTCCCAAGGGCTTTAAGGGTGTTGAAATATACGGCTATAGTAGAAGAAAAGAATGGAAGTATGTAACGGTTAACTATGAAATGGAAGGCCCCCTACTAGGATTTGGATGCGGCGCTATGGGATTTACTGGTGGGTATGAATACGTAAACACTCACTCCGTTAAAAACTTTATTAATTCGGTACTTAATGATAGATTACCTATTGCTGGTGCTAGGGAAGTAGCTCTATTTGAACGGGCGATTAGGTACACTGTTTGCAGGCTATTTGTTTGCAGGGTCCTGAACAAGAAGGACTTTAAGTTAAAATTCAATAGAGAATTCAATGAATTAATAGGTAGAACGAGTTTTAGTAAAGCTCTCTACCTTCTAAAAATTACTGGGGATATAAGAGAAGATAATGAAAGAATTCTATTAACTAGAAAGGGATTATTTACTGCACATAAAATATGCTGGGCATTTGTACTAAATGTCCCATGTAGAATAGCTGAAGAATACCTCAAAATCCCATGGCCTTTAAAGGTTGTAGTACCATAAACATTAAATTATAATGCGTTACAAAGACCGTATGAAAAGTTTGAAAGTTACAAACCTTTTAATGCTCTATATTGCTTCAAGTTAAGAGATGCTTTAGGCTCTTGTTATCGATCGCCTTTATCTGTAGCTTCATATTGCAATTATATCATTCTGTATTAGCTACGAATGGCCCCATTACGGCTGACATCCCCCAACTATCCTACGGCGGTTTGTCGTCCATAGGTAATCGGAGTTTATTCTCGATTCACCATCCTCAATGATCATCGGGTTTAACATGTCAGTATTAGGTAGTAGAAGATAAAATCTTTCTTCTCATAGCTCTCATAAATGTACGAGATAGTAAGGAAAACAATTGAAATACCTCTCAAGCTTTGGAAGGAATATGATGTTTGTGCTGTCAAGAAGTTTGAGTATTATGGCGGTATAAAGAGTGTTGGAAAAGGCGATTAGACTCCGACTGACTGGAGAAAAAGAAGAGGCAAGAGCTACAGTAATTGGGAAGTTAATTCTTGACGAAGCATCCCTAGTTATAAGAATATGAAGCAAAATATTGATTCTTAGTATTCTATATCATTTTAAATCCTCTTATGTCCCTTAGTATCTTAAGTAACTGATGATCTCCCAATAAGTTTTATTAAAGTTCTGCTAAACAGAGCGTGTGTGAAGCCTAGACAATTCAAGCATAAAGCAATAATAGCTCATAAGCTATAGTATACGTGATAGTATGCCTGCCGGGAATCCATTAACAAAAGAGGACATAGAAGAAGCTAAGAAAATACGTAAAGCTATGGCTGATTGGAATTTTATAGAGAA
>CAYPZO010000116.1:2041-5418 GCA_964415135.1 uncultured Desulfurococcales archaeon
ATGCATGAACTATGTCAGCGGAGAAAATGAGTAAGAAAATTCAAAAATGGATTGAGCTCGAAGAGGAGGCTAAAAGAATTCGTAGGATTATGGCTGATTGGAATTTTATAGAGAATCAACCACCAAGAATAAAGGAAGCACTAAAATACTACGTAGAGAAAGGCGATATTAGGAGAGCAAGCCTTCTCGCAGGCATGAATGTTGAGGAATTTAGGGAACTATTAAGAAAAGCTAGAATACCAGTCATAGTTTAACCGCAACCTTAACTGTTCTTAGACTCATATTTATGTAGGTAAGTAAATATCTAGCTTTATTAAACCACTCTATTTTTAAACTAACTCTAACTACACGAATAAGGGTAATAGCTTTTGGTGAAAATAGGGGTCTTAGAACTAATAGGTTACAGAGAATGGACTGAAAGCATAGGATTCGACAGAGAACACATCATACAATTAAATCAGTCAAAACTATACTATGAACTACAAAGTATAATATCAGAGGCTGGAGGATTCATAATACCACTAAGATACGACTATATGATAATAATAGCTAATGGCGTAGAAGATAAAACACTAATGAAGCTACCGACAATAATAAAATACTTCTCACCAGTACCAATAAGAATAGCAGTATCCTGCGCAAAAACACCATACGAAGCACAACTAAAAGCAACACTACTACTACCAGAAGCAAAAGAAAACACATCAATCATAGACCACAACGAATACTGTAACGACCATATAGTTGTAGCACAATTTGATATAAACTATTACACATTAAAAACGAGGTACATGAGCGTATACGACACCTACCTAGAATCAATGCAACTATACCTAGAAGTAGTAAATCTATCAAAGAAAATAGGAGGAATAACAAGCTACCTAGGAGGAGACAACGTACTCCTATTCCTAAGCCTAGACAAAATAAACATATTATATGATCTAGCTCGTAAAGATCTGAAAATAGGAGTAGGAGTATCAAAAGTAACTAGAAGAGCAATAACATTATCAGCAAAAGCGCTAGATAGCCTGAGAATGAATAGAAAAGAAAAGAATAACAAAGGGATTAAAATAATATACGATGAATGAATATAGATCACTACTTTAAGCTAAGCCTAGACCAATAATGAAGAATAATTATTAAGGCAAAATTTTAAGTAAGTAATCGAGATGTAATTGAAGGCGAACCGTGATGATCATAAATGAAAGTTATACTTCAATTACGTTTCCTCTCGTTTCTATTCCTAGTTTTTCTGCAAGTTCCTTTGCTCTTTTCCTTATGCTAGGTGATACTATTAGTAATTTTGGCTTAATCTTCTCCTCTCTTTCAAACAATTTTCCAATCCTATACAACTCGGCTACATCACCTTTATCAACCATAGACTTATACTCAACTAAAATACATTCCTTATCCTTTATCAAGACATCGACTTCAATTATCGAGGAGTGCCCGTAAACGAAGCCTTCCTTGTCATAGTATATCCATTTATCAACCTTATACTCCTCTAACAGGTCTTTGATTAAATACTTTATCCCCTCTCTAAATGCCTCTTCAGTAAATACTCCATACCTCATACCTATAGCTTGTATTGATGAAGCTAGCTTTTCAATAACTTCGCTATGTTTAATGAGTTGTTCTTGAAGCGACTTAATCGCTTTACCATGTTCGGCTACCTGTTCTTGTAGCTTAGCCACGTGCTCCTGTAGCTTTACAATTTGTTCCTGCAGTTTAGCTACATGCTCTTGTAGCTTAGCTACCTGTTCTTGTAATTTAACTACTTGCTCCTGTAGTTTAGTTACCTGTTTTTGTAGTTTTGTTATTGCATCAGTATTTTTGTCTATTCTTTTAAGTATTTCCTCTAAACCTAATAGCCCTGCTACAGCATAGCGGAACTCCTTATCCTCCTCTAATAGCCTAACAAACTCCTCCTTAATCCTAGATCTACTTACAGCCATTAACTTTACACCTACCTAGACTATCTATAAGAAATAACCTTTATAATATGTTACCGTTCATCCTTTAGACTCAGTAAAATACTATAACTTCTACATTGTTCATGAAGAGGTGATTGCTTGTTATGTGGGTTTATGACTCTATATGTTCTATTTTGACTCCTAACTTGCTTGAACATTCCTTAACTAGCTTTATAGCCTTATTTACTATTTCCTCTAATTCCCTATTTGTTGGTGCTTCAGCGTAAATCCTTATCTTAGGTTCTGTTCCACTAGGTCTAATTAAAATCCATGAACCATCGCTTAAATCAAGCCTTAAACCATCAAAATCAAGTATCCTCTCATAATCCTTAAACACATAGGTCATTTCATCCCTTACAGCATTAAATAACCTGATTTTATGTTCTTCAGGTACCTTTACAGAAAGCCTTCTCTGGGGTATTAGCGGTATATCAGCTAGTAAATCCCTAATATCTTTACCTTCCTCAATCATGGTCTTAGTTATTAATGCTGCTTGATATATCGCGTCAACCCAAAGACCCCACTCAGGGTCAATAAGCTTCCAAGGCTCAGCAGCTAAGAGAACGCTACTCGCTCCAAGTTCAAGTATCTTTTCATGAGTTTTACCAAGCTTCCACCTAACAAGCCTACCACCATATTTCTCAACAATGTATTCAACACTACGACCAACATCAATAGATACAATAACAGTGCCCTTCCTCTCCATAAGCTTAAGCTTAGCATAAAAAGCAATCAACCTATCCTGAGTAATAAACCCTACCTTAGGGTGAAGAACAGCAAGCCTATCAGCATCACCATCATGAGCAAAAACAACATCACAACCAATAGCCCTAGCCATATTAAGAGTATCCACGAGAACATCAGGCCTAGGCTCAGGATACCTACCAGTAAAAAACCCATCATAATTACAATTCAAAGAAACAACACGTGCACCAAGATCACGAAGTACACGTGGAGTAACATTACCTGCAGCACCATTAGCACAATCAACAACAATCAACGGCTTAAACCTCCTAACCCTAGGCTCAAGCCTACTAGCCAACTCTCCAACATATTCATCTACAAGGTCAAACCTATGGATAATATTACCAACCTTATCCCAAGAAACAACCCCTCCCCTAAAATCAACTTCACCCATAATCCTTTCAAGCTCATCCTCCATAACCCTAGTAGACTCCATACCCCTAGAATCAAACACCTTAAAACCATTATCAGTTGGAGGATTATGACTAGCAGTAACAGAAACCCCACCACCACACCTCAACCTAACAGTAGAAAAAGCAACCACAGGAGTAGGAGCTAACCCAATATTAAAGGCATTAACACCAGCCATCATAGCACCAACACAAACACCATAAGCAAGCAAAGGACTAGTAACACGAACATCAAAACCAACACAAACAT
>CAYPZO010000117.1:0-5342 GCA_964415135.1 uncultured Desulfurococcales archaeon
TCTTACGAGTAAATGAGCTTTAACTGAGGGTTTACTGTATGGATCAAAATTAAATTATCTTCACTATAGTAAAAGCGGTTTTGACGAGTTATCCTCGCTTAATGACTATGTCGCCTACCTTAACTCCTAGGTCTTCAGCTACTACTGGGCACTTAGCCATTAGGAGGAAGTATACTTCCCCAACGTCGCTTAGATCTTCGTAGTTTCCTTGCCCCTTGGATATTACTAGGTCGTGGTTCCTTATCCATGACAGTACCTCAGGTGAGGAGCGCTCGGGTCCTGTGCCAGGCTTACCACTTGACACTTCTTTGAACTCTATGTTTGGTAGCTTGTCTAGGCCTACGTAGAGTGCATCCTCTATTGTGGCATCGTTAATTATTGGTCCCCCTTTAACGACAAAGGATATCCTCCTGAAGGGCTTTCCCCTGACCTTAATCATCTCCTCCATCAAGAGCTTATCGAAGACAATCTCTCCCGCGTTGTCGGCAAAGTACAGGAGGGTTTCCGCGCCCAGTACTTCCTCCCTTAACCTATTATAGTCGTCTATGGCTGGCTCCTGCTTTAAGACTCGCTCAATCGTTGCTCTTAGGTTGTAGGTCTCGACGGCAGCGAAATCAATTATGTTTCCCGCTATAGCCACCTTAACGGCAGCCCTTAATGGATCTCCATGCGAAGCTATTAGAGATTTAACCTCGTTCACCATTGCTAGAGCTTCATCGTTGCTTGCCCTCTTAAGGTCCTTGTACGGGTCATCAACACCTGTTAACTCCGCAATTAATTCAATAACCCTTGACGCCCTAACAAGTTGTGGTGGGGTGCCAACCCATTCCATCCCGATTAAGCGGCGCATTACCCTACGTAATACTTCCTCATGTACCTTCGGGTCGTTTGTCGCAAGCCTAGCTGCCTTGAGTGCTTGCTTAGCTATACATACCACACAGTCCAGTCTGAGTTTCATGGGATCTCAGCCAGAAAATAAGGATACCACACCGTATTATAGGTTTCCCAGCCCTGAGCTTAAGGGAACAATAGTTCCTTTATACTTTATGTATGCACTTAATTCTTTAGATCTAAGCGATGATACCATTAGTGATCATAAGACTAGAGCATAGGCTTGAACTATTGCATTTAATGCAGAAGAGTAAGCTATTACATGTGTTATCAGGTGTTGAATCTATGTAGCTTTTACCCGTTATTCTCCAAGATGATAACGTTAGATTTTATAGATCCTTTTATTAGTTAATCATGAGTTGACGGATTATTTGAATTGCTAACTAAATTTGAATATGTTTTAATTTTAATGATTCTACACTACTAGTTATAACTGATTTAGCGCATTATTCTTGAGTAGTATACTAATATTCGCTATAGCTATGTATTTGTTCGAATGCTTAGATCTATAGGGTACGCAGTTAATTACATTCCGTGAAGTTAATACAGCTTGGTGATTTAAATATGACCAAACTTTCAATTATATTCCTAATTGTCTTAACCTTGATTGTAGTTAGTGTTATTTTATATATAGGCTACTGGTGGGGTTCTAATCATCATAGCATTGGAACCGTGATGACTATCACTTACACTAATGATACTAATACAATTAGTAAACACACTATAGGCAATAATATTACATGTTTAGTGGAGAAGTTTCTGTATGAAGCTAGGAGCGTGTATTTAGGCAAAGCTTGTCCTAGGGATGTATTTGTATGCAATAAACCTAATGTGGATAATTTTACACTTGCAGTAATATTTAATGCTACAATAAAAGGAGATGTAATGAAAATAAATGGAGTTAGGTATAAGTTCATAGTAGTACGTTACTATGATAAGGAGAAGAATGTTAGCATATTTCCTAAGAAAATTGCTCATGGAGACATTTGTATCGAGTATATTCCCAGAAATAAGTCAGTAACCTATACTGGAGGACTACCATACACATACCTAGTGCATGTAGGTAATAAGACGTATAAGTTTACTTTTTGGTACATAGGATTCTTCATATCAAGCTTTAGTATACTAGGGACTAGTTATTCATATGGCAACGTATGTGCCATAGAAATATACCTAGGCAGAAACCATTATTTATGGTTAATCTTAGTAGGAGAACATTAGAGTCAAGCATTATTACATAATGGGTAAACATAGGTTTAATTTCTTCTACACCTTAATTATCAAACCTAACATACCTGCAAAAAATGAAAGAAGGTTCATTAATACTAAACTAGTATAGCATAGCTAAGTTTTTATATTGTCTTTAAATAAACGTATATGGTGATGGTATCTGAATAGGTGGTTTCAAGATATCTTCGTTGTCCCTATGCTGGACATTCCCTTAGAGTTCCATGGAACTTTAGCAGGTAATGGTTCTTGGGTTGATGGTGTACTTAAGGGTGATGATCTCTTATTTCCTGTATATGATGGTGTACCTTTATTCATAGACTTATCAAATATTAGTCGATCTAAGATCATAGAAAGTGCTAGTAAATTCCTGGATCTTGTGAGAAATAACTGGAGTAATGCACGTAAGCAGTATCATGCGATACCTTTATGGGAGACTTTATGCAGGGAAATAGCTTCATGCGATGGCATTGTACTTGAGATAGGTATTGGTCCTGGTGGAGGATTTATACCATGTGTTTTAGATTTAAATAAGGAGGCTAAGATACTAGCAAATGATATCGATTATAGTGTTATCTTTGCATGGAGGAAATTCCTTAAAGAGAAGGGCATTAGCCGTAATGTATCATTTGCCGTTTTTGATGCTACTAGGATGCCCCTGAAGTCAAATTCCTTTGATGTAGTGGCAAGTTTCGGTGGAATAGCCAATATACCATTTAATTACTTTGCATTAAAGGAAGCTCATAGAGTCTTAAAGCCTGGTGGTAAATTGGTATTAGTTGAAGGAATTATTCCTCAGGAAGATTTCAATAAGCTTCCCGATGAGGTTAGAACTAGGTGGTTGTCTGTAAGTCCGTTCATGGCTAAAGGCTATAAAGGCTTTCTAGAGAAATTAGGGTTTAAGGTGATATTATATGAAGTTTATGGTGAGAAAGTGCTATCACCTGAAGATAGTGAACTTGCTCGTATTGCTTCTAATTACAATGTTACTTTAAGGTTTAGAGGAGTATACGTAATAGCGCTAAAGATATAAAGACTACAGTATTTATTTACATAATGCATACTAATTACAATTAAGCAGCCTATTCTCATTATAGGGAAGCTTAGAAGAGAAGTGCTTTTGCATCGTCTTTCGCTTCATACAGGATAAAGCAGCTAATAGCTTTATAGGATAACATAACTACGAAACTACGAAGAAATATTTTTCTAGTCCTAGCTCTCCGATATAGTTTAAGTGTAATTTTATGAGGTAATGTGGCAATGTATGTTGATAAGGTAATTAAGGATACTATATTCCTTGATGTTAATGGTGTTAAGCTTAGAGTTTATGACTCTAGTAGAGAGAAGCAATATGATGAGGCTATTACTTTAGTATTTCTTCATGGTTCTCCTGGGCAAATCAGTAATTGGAAGTATCAGTTAAGGTACTTTAAGGAATATTATAGGGTAATAGCTTTTGATCAAAGAGGTTATGGTATGTCTAGTAAGCCTAGAGTAGTAAGCATTGATGATTATTTAAGTGACCTAGATGAGCTACTTAATAGGCTTAATGTAAATGCTAAGGATACTGTACTTCTAGGTCATAGTTTTGGTGGAATGATAGCTCAAATCTATGTAGCCCATCATAATGTAAAGGGATTAGTTCTTATAGGTTCACTTGTTAAGTTAAAGGCGTCATTGATTGATAAGTTTATTTGGAATGCACCTCCATTACTGTGGAGAAAGCTTTTGTTTACTGATAATCCATTAACGAGAAGGCTTTATAGGAAGTTATTCTTTAGCTCAAAGACTTCAGCCGAAATATTCAGGGAATTTATGGAGGATAACCGTCAATATATTGAGAGTTTACCGGGATATGTGTTTCAGTATGAAAAGTATTTCAGAGATTATGATGCTACAAGTATTCTACCTAAAATTAGTTGTCCAGCTTTGATTATTGTTGGAAGAGAAGACAAGGTTACTCCTGTTGAACAGTCACAGCAGATACATAAACTAATACCTAACTCTAAGTTAATTATAATAGATGATGTAGGTCATTTAGTGTTATATGAAAAGCCAAATGAATTAAACAAAATAATCCATGACTTCATAAAAACTCTAAAGCAGAGAACATGTACATAAAGGAGCGGAAAAAGGTATTATTTTATTTCAGGCTATCTTGTATCCACAATTCGTACAGAACTTAGCTCCTGCTGGGTTTACTGCACCGCACTTAGGATATGCTTCGAGTTTTGGTCTAGCAGGTTTTGATGTTGGTCTTACTAGTTGTGGTTGAGGCGGAGGCTATTGTTGTGGTGGAGGTGTAGGAGCACCAAATAATTTTCCAAGTCTTGGTATTGTAGCCATCATCCGTCTTGTCTGTACCATCATGGTCTCTCTAAGTGGTTAAAATACTGATGGATTCGCTGAACATGAGAGAACAGCGTCGTCAAGGGCTTGTATTATCTCTCCTACAACATCGCCTTCAACTGTAAGGTCATCTCTAATACTTCTAAGTATAAGTACTATGCTTCGCACTTTACCAAAGAAGCCTTTCTTAAAGAATACTCTAGAGGACACAACGCTATGTCTTACTTTCGTCTTGTAACCCATGTCAGAAAGAATTTATGCAAAACGTTCAGCTACATCTCTATAATTAGCTCTAACCCCCTGATACCTAAACAGGATTGTTATAATAGTCGTTCTCACCGTATATAAAATTCCTTAACGCATAATCCTAAATTAATAGTTGAAGATCTTAGTATGTAAAAATAATGTAGGAATTTGAATTTTTAGACAAATCCTCTTTGAAGTCTCCTAATGTTCTCTCTAATTCTTTCTTTCTCTATAGCACGTTTATGTTGAAGGTCCCCCTTGATTCCTTTTAAACGTTTTGATAGCTCTATTATTGCATCTTCCCTACCATAACATACTATTAGGTCTCCAACCTCTATTCTAGTTGATGGTTTCGGTGCCCCCATGTATCTTTCCTTACCATTTACTTTTCGATATATTCCGAGAACAATTATTCCTTCACGTTCTAGTTCTAATTCTTTCAACGTTTTTCCTGCAAGCCAGCTATCCTCCTTAACCCTGATCTTAGATATAGTATACCCCTTGCTAAGTCCAAGAAGTTGTTCGTAGTCGTATATCCTAATTGTTGTCCATTTATCAAGTATTTTCTCAAATAATTTACTCATGTATCTATCTATGTGCTCTGACCTAGCGAATAAGTATAGGGCTAC
>CAYPZO010000118.1:0-5250 GCA_964415135.1 uncultured Desulfurococcales archaeon
ATTAGAACTCTAAAGACATTATTACCATTACCAGCTCACTTCAACGTAGTACTCAACGTAATCGATGCTAGGGAAAATAGCGAATTAGCGAAGAAGTATCCAGGTACAGGAGTACCATTAACTGTAGTAAGAGAGAAGAATTACTTTAAAAGAGGGATTATAACAGATATCAATCAATTACTTAAATAACGCTAGCCCTCGATTATCTTATTGAGGTAATATTGATGTTCAGCCCTAAGAACTTTAAGTATCATCTCGCGGTTCAAACCCGTCTTCTTTATAATGTACTTAATTAAGTCTTCGGAATACCATATATCATCCTCTTTTACCTTCAATTCATCCCCTCTCATTAATATTTAGTTGAAAAATATATCAGCTACGTTTGAGTTTTCCACACAGACTTAACGTAGAGTGCATGGAGAACATTTCAAGCTAAATAGTTTCATAAAAAGTTTTTAGATAGAGAATACATAATCTTAACCATACAAGTATAGAGCCGCTCCCAGGATGTGAAGTCCGTGGGTAAAACTATAGAAAATAATTTAAGGATATTGAAAGTTCTTAGTAATGAATTAAATATACGGATAATGAGTATATTAAAGATATCACCTCTCTATCCACGTGAAATAGCTAAAATACTAAGTAAGGATGAGAGTGAAATTTCTCGAAGACTTAAAGTACTTGAAAAATTAAGGCTCGTTAAAGGGGAATGGCATAGAATTGGGAACAAGAATGTAAAAATATACAGGTCACTTGTAGGTAAACTTAGCATAGTGTTTGATAGTAGTGGAGCAAAGATAATTATTGAGAATAATCCTGACGGCAAAGTAAATAGTATGGATTTAGTTAAAGCACTTGAGGGAATAAATGAAATACCTGATACGAAGTTCTTTGTTGGTCGAAGACAAGAATTAAACCTCATGCTAAATACAGATAAATCAACTATAGTTATATGGGGTATTGCGGGTTCAGGCAAGACATACTTAGCTGCAAAGTATGCAAAGTTATTGGGAAGACCTACCTTATGGTATAGTTCTACAAGTATTAGTAATGTAAACCACTTTATATGGAGAATAGCATTATTCTTAAGTAAACTTGGTGAGAGAAAGACTTCAGAAATGATAGTTAGTAGTACAAATAAAGTTGAACTTGCATTAATTATCGATATGCTAACTAATTGTTTAGAAAAGGTAGGTGCCCTTATAGTCATAGACGATTATCACGTTATCGGTGATAAGAAGTTAAAAGCTGTTATTTCATACTTTGCTGATAAGTTTAGGAAGGCTAAACTACTAATAGTTTCTAGAAAAAGACCAATAGGTTTGCCATATAACGAGGGAAAGATACTCGAAATGCCGTTAAAAGGTTTAGAGCCTAACGATGCTAAGGAATTATTTAAACTACATAATGTCTCTCTTAAACCGGAAACTATAGCTAAAGTGCTTCAAATAACTAATAGTTACCCAGCACTGCTAGTAATGTATGCTGAACTAATAAAGAATATTGGCGAAGACAAGGTATGGGATAAAACTGTTAAACAAAACGTGGTAAAATACCTCATAAGAGAAATATACGAAACACTTACTAATACAGAGAGAAGTATTATAAAGGCACTAATGATCTTTGAAGACGCCGTCCCTCCACAAGTAATAACTAAAGTAATTGGTAAACAAAACATAGAACACGCCCTTGCATCTCTTCTCGATAAAGGGCTTGTAGAAACTATAGGAACTAGATATAGAGCACACAACATGCTACGCTTACTTTTTCCCCGAACAAGTGAAAGAAAGTAACACTATTTTTTACTCCACATTTACCTTCAGTTAAGAAGTTGATGAGTGTTAAAAAATAAAAATGGGTTTTAACCTAAAAATGTCAGTGTAAAATACTAAGAACTAGGTGATAACAAATGGCAAGTTCTACAAGAATATCAAAAGAAGAACTAGGTAAAGCACTATCAGCAGTAGAAGAGAAGGAAAGAAAGGATCCAAAGAGAAAGTGGGTTACAAGGCTTATGAGAAGCGCATTACAATATCATAAGATATGCCCTTACTATGACAAGAAGACTGTCAAGTGCTTCCTACAACTAGGAGAGAAATGTGATAGAGATGGTAGATTTGAGAACTGTCCAGTATTTATAAAGTTCCTTGAGCAGAAATACGACGAGTATGTAAGTAAGGGTAGAACTCCACCAATGGACTTCTTAGACCTAACACTAGGTGTTTAACATCATTAATGAAGAGATTGTTTTCACTTAATATTTTTCTTAATCTCATCAAACACGGGAAAGTATCTAAGCATTATTTTACTCAGAAACAGTTTTACTAAAGCTTAATCATCCATTGATAAACTCAAGAGGTAAATTCAATAAATTTAACACAATTATCATGCCAAACGTCAGTTTAAGTAAGTAGCTACTAGATACTAATAGAATGTAAATAGAGATAGGAATTATTACAATGTATGGAGCTATAGCTATTACGATGTACTTAATGAGCATTACCTTATCATTAATGTCCAATATATTTTTCTTTTCATCATATTTGTCATTAATGCTCAATTCTATGCCAAAGGTTTTAAATCTAAATCTAGGTTTAAAGCCAAGTATATGAGCAGTAATGTAGTGTAATAATTCATGTACTGTAGCAAACGCTAGTAATGCTATTAGGTATAGCCCATAGCATTCTATGAAGCTCATATTCATTACCATGAATAGTTTTGGAGGGGACTATATATAAAGATCTCTACAATACTTTCGGTTACCTCTATTTATTCTTAATACTAGAGCTTAGGTAATACACTCTGCTAAAAGTATTGGGAAGCTATGTATTATGTATATATTCGATTAGCTGTGGTTAACTACAAGGTGGTATAAATGGAATAGAAGTGCTAAAAATAATAATGTTAAACTCCTATAATTCTATATCTTCCATCAGGTAATATCATTACTTGTCCTTGTTCGCTAAGCGATGATAAGGCTCTCCTTATTTTATCTTCACTTGCAATTCCAGACAATATTGAGTGTAACTCCTTTACTGTCATAGGCTTATCCCGCAGTAGGTCTAGGAGTATGTTTTTTAACTCTTCCTCGTTTGGCGCCATCATCACTATTACATCAGGGTCTTCATATACAACTCTTAGTCTTACCTTAGGTGATGGTGATTTTGATTCTTTATTACTCATTATATATCACCCTAGTTTGTGATTCTATACCGAGTAGCATAGGGAAAATTCCGGGACTTAAACGTTAATGAAAATTAATTAGTTGCAAATACCTTATTAACCACGTATATAGTGTTTAGTTGTGTATATGGGTGTTGAAGTGCCCTGTCCCTGGTATAGTCATGGGTATTGTACGTCACCTAAACTTGTTAGACCTAGTGTTGATGTCGTTTCTAGAGATAGGTGTTTAAGTGATTCTGGATATCGAACATGTAGCTTATATGTTGAGATTAGTGGAGTTTCTAGGAAGGGTATTGAGAAATATACGAGTATAAGCGAGGATGAAATCAAGAAATTAAAGCCTTATCCGCTATTACATCACCTAAACTATCCTCCTAAGTCTAATTGCGAATACATTGTAATCTACGAGCACACGGGGTACTATTTAGCTTATTGCAAAGTTTTGGATAGGCTACTTGCTCGACATGAAGTTAAGTTATGTGAAATGTTCTTTGATACATGTCCTATAAGGAAGTACGCAGCATCTATGTTGAAGAGATTGTAGATGTTTTATTTAACATATGTATTTTTAAGTTAGTATACATTTTAGTTAAGGAGGTGGTATGAGGGATGGGTATTTGAGGAGAAGCTAAAGGTAACTAGGAGGCAGTTAAGGGATATAATTAGGGAGCTTAAGAAGTGGAAGGCGCCTGTAACCATACTCCTTAGCCTATATATTCCTCCGGGTAGGCCTTTAAGTGACGTAATTAATTTACTTAGACAAGAACTCGCAATAACTGATAACATTAAGCTTAAGCGTACACGAGAAGCCGTTCAAAGAGCCTTAACGTCAGCTATTGATAGGCTTGGCATGCTAACTAAAGTTCCTGAGAACGGCTTAGCAGTATTTTGCGGAGAAGATGTTAATACAAGAGACTTCATATGCATAATGTTTAGTCCACCTGATCCTATTCCAGTATTCTTCTATAGAACCGATAAATGGTTCCATACAGAATTCCTTGAAGATATGGTTGAAGAGCGTGAAGCAATAGGTTTAATAATAGTTGAAAGAGATCAAGCAACTATAGGGCTGCTTCAGGGATCAAGACTTAGATTACTGGAGGAACTTGAAGGATACGTCCCCGGCAAGCATCACAAGGGTGGACAAAGCCAGAGGAGATTTGATAGAATAATTGAACAATTAGTAGATGAATTCTATAAGAGAGTTGGAGCTCATGCAAATAAGCAATTACTTCCATTACTAGAAAAGAATATACTCAAGGCTATTATAGTTGGAGGACCAGGTTATGCTAAGCAGGATTTTGTAAAGGGTAATTACCTGGATTATAGGCTTAAGTCAAAGATTCTACCACAGTTAATAGATGTATCATATCAAGGTGAAGCAGGATTAAGAGAACTTGTAATGAAAGCTGCAAACTTAATTAAAGGACAAAAGTACGTTGAAGCTGTTAAAGCTATAGAGGAATTCAAGTACCACTTAGTAAAAGATGATGGCCTTGCTGTTTATGGTGATGAGGAAGTTATAAACGCTTTACGAATGGGAGCACTAAAGTACCTGATAATAGATGAGAATAGACTTGATGTAGACTCATTAGCAGAAGAGGCTAAGAAGTACGGTACTAAGGTATTCTTCATAAGCGATGATATACCTGAAGGAGAATGGATACGTAAAACCTTCAATGGAATTATTGGTGTACTAAGGTATAGAATTTACTAATCTACTTATTATCTACTTATTATAAGCATTTTGTATAGTCAAGCTGGAATAAACATTATATACTCAACCTTAACTTAAGCCCTAGCTTAGTGGTGGTTAAAGTGGAAGCTATTGAAGTTGTACTTTACACGTCCAATAATGATAACGAAAAACTATGGAGAATAGTGAAAAGAGCATGTCTCAACATTGCATCTATCATTAAAAAACCAATCATTATTCAAAGAATAACTATTCCCGGAATAGAAGAAAAATATACGCCCATCATTAAGGTTAATAATAAAATCATACGCCTTAATAGCGATTATAATGAAGTTGATGTGCTAATTAAGTTACTTAACGCTTTGCAATCT
>CAYPZO010000119.1:0-5223 GCA_964415135.1 uncultured Desulfurococcales archaeon
AATGCATACAGTTATCAACATTGCATCCATCACCAATAATTTCAACTAAACATAGTACTTAACTAAACAATGTTCCAAGCCTAACAAACACTACGAAAACAAAGTAAAAAAACATAAGTAAAGACCCCATAACAAACAAAAACATAAACTACAGATGCATAAAACTAATAAAAATCACGGCAAAACCCTAACTGTTAAAACGTAGCGTAATCTAGATGCTTGGGCCTTATTGATTAATCAGTTTATCAGTTTAGTAGAGACTTTACATATTCTTTTGTTTCCTTATCTTCAAAGTATATGTAAACACCTTTTGTCCCCCTAGTTAGTAGGATTAAATATCTATTCTTAAGAAGATCTAATGCTCTCTTGTAATTTCTTCTAGCTATATGTGCTAATGAATTGGGTCCTCCTACATCATCTGTTATTGGTTGAGGATTAACAACCCATTTACCTCTCCATATGAGGTCTCTACCCCATATAACACCTACGTATTCTGCTTCAAATCCTTGGGCTCCATAGACTGAAGCACAATAGCTTAAGGGATCTAACTTACCCATCCAATATGCTGGATACTCTGTTCTTTCATCCATAAGCCAATATATTTCCATATTGGCTTCTTTATATATGTTTAAGTCTGAATACTCCTCGCATTTCCCTAATTTAGCATTATATTTTTTACATAGCGGATAACCTATTCTGAGATTATCGGGAGCTCTTCTATTCACCTTATTTCCGGGGGTCTCAGTAAAAGCGCAAACCAATGCAACCCTATATCCTTTTCTTTGCTTTTCCCTTAAAGCATCGATCATATCTTTTATGTTGTCAAAGATCCTTAAATCTATTCCTTTACATTTAAAACCTTGACCTTTTAAAAGACTTCTAACAGCCTGCAAGTACATAGGAGGTATTCTTCTTGGAACCGAAAACTCGTACTCTAAATACTCTTTACCTTGAGCTTCAGCAGCCTCCACGAAACTTTCTCTTACACCAGCTTCATCGCCAACAAGTACTTGTTCATCATCATAGAAGTAGACCTTAACTCTACTTCTCCCTAAGCTAATTTCTATATTTTCCTTAGTCATTCTCTGCGCTTCATCATATATCACTAAGTCAAGTTTCCCCCATCTCTCCGATGGAAAGTTCCTTTCAGCAACACCTCGATATTTACCTTGAGGACCCATAGAGTAGAATCTAATAAGCCCAGAAAGTTTTCTATCAAGCGCCTGTCTTAAAGTGTTAAGCAACCTATTATTCCTATAGGTAAGTAATGTTCTGTACCCTCGGCTAATAGCTTCAAAGAACAATGTTAAAGCAACAAGTGTTTTACCTGACCCACTAACGCCTCTAATAAAAAATGCCTTGTCTTCGCCGCTTTCTAAAGTGTGTAACACTTCATCTACTACTTTAAGCTGGTCTTCTGTTAATCCATAACCTCCTCCTAAAAGAGTTCTAATAGCATTTTTCAATAGCTTACTCTTATTCCTTAACACGAAGTCTATAAGGCTTTGAGATATCTGGAACCTACCTTCACATATTGCGTTTACATCTTCTTCACCACCAGGTTTCCCTAGCCAGCTAACGGTCTCTTCTAATTTCTCACATGCTGAAACAACCCTACATGAGCCAGCATAGTCGAACCCATGGGTGAAAACTAAGCCATCAAACTCCATGGTTTCCGATGCTGAGTGAAGAAGCCTAAACTTAGCAACGTAATTTTCCAGCTGATAACATGGATCAAGCCTTAGCTCGCCATCTACTTTCACAAAGAAATTCCCCCTGCTAACACGTCCACGCCAAGCCTTAAACTCAACAATAATCGCCCTACCTTTACCGACAACAATAAAATCCACTCTTTCAGGACCGCCAAGAACAGGATACTCAATAATAACAGGGTAGCCTTCATAAACACTAAAAATTAACGGTAAAGAAACCTCCCAACTAAAAACCATGTCCTCAGAAGGGCTTTCACCAAAAAGAACCCGATAACCGTGAACTAAAAGATGTAAAATACCCCTAACAAAGTTTTCCCCAAACCTAGCACCCCAAACAACCACAGGTAACCCATCACCACGAACCTCAATATCAACCAACAACCTACACCACAAAGAACTATAACCAAAACACACTTATAAAACCCAAGAACACAATACCCAAGCAACACCCTTCACAAAGCAACACATCTAACCAAAACACCTTAAAACACAACACCCAATCATAAATACAACCAGCCTAATTAAAACCAAGAAGCAAAAACATAGCACGCCAAAAAATTATTAATAGAAACTACTTTAAAGAAACAATAATAAGCTTAGCATCCTCTTCCGGTATTGGTCGTTTAAGGTTTGCTGGTGTACCTACAAGATACGCGTTGGCTCTTTCCTTGTTCTTAATGAAGCTTAGCCTAGGCACCAGCTTGTCGAAATCCGCAACACCGAGCTTAATAGGTTCAAGCCTTACCCTCCAAGGATATTTAACTTTACCCTCCCTAACCTCATCAGGCCATAAAGGTTTGTCTTCTCTAAACCAGGAAGAAGTAACCCTAAAAGCGCCAACAAACTTCCCTCCAAGACTCCTAGCATCCCTCTTCTTAACATAGAATATAGCAACATCACCAGGCCCAACAAGCCTAACAGCCAAAGAACCCTCAGGAACACCATGAACACAATTTTCCTTAATAACAAACCAATTCTCCTCAGAAACAACAAAAACCCAGTATTTGACCACTTCACATCACTGACTATATAATTATTAAACTCTGTTATATAAGCTTCAAGAATAAAACCTTTATTAAATCCTTGTATATTGGGTTGGGTGCAAAGACCACATTGGCGAAGACTGTTCCTTATTTTTATAAATAAGGCAAAATATAGTTATCATAGGGTTACTGGTTGAGAATAAAGCGTGAAGGCCTCGCTGCGCATATTTAAAGGTACTATGTTTAAGTAGTGATTATCCTTAACTTTAGGTGGAAAATCATGACCCTGCCCAAATCACCTACAATTGAAAAGTACTTTCCTGTTCGAGAGGTCAGTGAAAAATCTAAGAGAGAGAAGGCTAAGGGAGCACCAATATTTGACATGTTATTCTGGTGGACAAGGAAGCCATTAACAGCTTGTAGAGCCGTTATAGCTGGAGCAGCTACTGATATGGACCCTGAAAAGTTTAAGAAAGCTATAGCTCTCGAGAGAGATAGACCATACGAAGTTAATCCCAGCATTAGAGTTGAAGGTATTAAACTTCTTGATCCCTTTGCCGGCGGAGGATCCATACCTTTTGAAGCACTTAGAATGGGTATAGATGTAACAGCAGTAGAATTACTGCCTGTAGCATACATATTACTCAAGGCTACACTTGAATATCCCCTAAAATATGGTAACAAGCTTGTCAAAGATGTCGAGAAATGGAGCAAGAAACTAATAAAGAGACTAGAAGAGAAATTAGGGCACTTATATCGTAAGGGAGACCTAACATATATAGGAACATGGTTTATCAAATGTCCTAGATGCGGCTTTTGGGCACCTCTCATAAACAATTGGTGGCTAGACAAAAAGAAGAACATATGGATGAAACCGATAATTGAAGGAGAAAAACTCAAAATAGAGATAGTGAGAGGAGAAGGAGAACCACCAAGTGGAACAATAAGCAGAGGAACCGGAACCTGCATAAGATGCGGAAACACAATAAAGGAAGACTACATAAAGAACGCCTTAAAGAAATACCTAAACGGTGATAAATCATTAGCTGAACCAAGACTGTTAGCGGTAGTGATTAAAACACCAAGCGGTCGAGACTTTAGGCCAGCAACAGATGAAGATACAAGGCTACTATTAGAAGCAGAAAAAGAAACTAGGGGGCTTATAGAAAGAGAGGACCCTGATATACCGACGGAACCCATAGCACCATATGACCCAAGAAATCTATTAGTTGTCCGATACGGCCCTGAAAAATGGTACCAACTCTTTAATCCACGTCAATTACTGACATTGGTCATCCTTGCCAAGTTAATAAGAGAAATAGGGAAAAGGATTGAAGAAGAAAAGATGAAAGAGGGCTGGTCTTCTGATGATGCAAGGGAGTACGCCAAAGCTGTGATGACCTACCTGGCTCTTACACTATGTAAACATGCGGACTATAATTCTATAGTTACCGCATGGCATTCTTCTAAGCTGCTCATAGCGCACACTATGAGCTTTCGCGGCATATCTATGACGTGGAATTTCTGCGAGGTAAATCCATTTGAGAAAACCAGTGGTTCGTTGACTAGCATATTCAATCAGGTTTTAGAAGGATTAAGATATGCTAGCGAGACCTTGAACATTAGTAGTAGTAAATCCAGTTTTGTTTTCTCAAGTACTAGGTCAGTTAACACTAAAAGACCTTCTGTGAAGATCTTATGTGCTTCTGCGGTAAGCTTACCGCTGGATGAAAAATATGACTTGATAATTACAGATCCACCTTACTATGATGATGTGCCATATGCTGAACTTTCTGACTTCTTCTATGTATGGTTAAAGAGAGCTTTAGGAGAGTACTATCCTGAAGCTTTCCATTATAACACGCAGTGGGAGGAACTTGCATTACAAGAAGTTAGTGTTAATCCTGCTAGATTTAATGTTCCTAGTGCTAAACAAAGATCCATAGATCACTTTAGAGCATTATTAAAGAGATCTATGAAAGAGTGTTATAGGCTTCTAAAAGATGATGGTCTTCTTGTAGTATTCTTCGCACATTCAAGTGTAGAGGCATGGAGGGATCTTGTAGAAGCGTTACAAAGTGCCGAATTTGAAATTACCAGGACATGGCCTGTTCACACAGAGAAAATGGAGAGAGTAACGGCAGCAGGTAAAGCTGTTATTGACACTTCATTAATAGTTGTTGCTAGAAAAAAAGTACAAGGCGAAGGAATCGGTTACATTGAGGAGCTAAAACCTAAGGTTAGAGCTGCTGTCAGAGATGAAGTCAAAAGACTTGTTCAAGAATTTAACCTTAAGGGGGCTGACCTTATTAATGCTGCTATGGGCCCCGCTTTAAGAATAATTACTCAGTATGATAGGATTGAAAGAGCCAGTATTGGAGGTACAGTTGTTGATGTTTTGAAAATTGTTGAAGAGACTGTTGTTCCAGCATTCTTAGAAGTAAAACTAGGTTCACAAATGCTGGCCAGACTCGATCCCTATACTTCATTCTATGTATATACGAGGATATCCTATGGAGTTCATGGTA
>CAYPZO010000120.1:0-5219 GCA_964415135.1 uncultured Desulfurococcales archaeon
CTTATTCCATCAGCTCCAAGCCTCTTTGCATGATTTACTACTTCCTCTGGAGTCATTTGTTCTCCATAAATTTCATCTCTTCTTAACTGGCTTATGTTCCAGTTTAAACAGAATTTGCAGAAGAAATTACATCCAACGGTTGATATGGAGAAAACGGAAGAGCCTGGTTCAAAGTGCATAAGGGGTTTCTTTTCTATAGGATCAACATTAGCTGCTGTAAGCATTCCATAGACTAGAGTATACAGTGTTCCGTCAACGTTCTTTCTAACACCACAAGCTCCATACCTATTTTCTAATATAATGCATCTTCTATGACATAGATTGCATTTAACGGTGTTATCCCTATACTTTTCCCAGAATAAGGCTACCTTTACTCCTCTCTTGGGAAGCTTGCTTACCATACTATCTCCTCGCTAAATAGCCTAGTTGCCTTGATTTTACTAAGAGGTTTCAGAGCTTTTATCTTTAAATCAAAACCACAAAATGGGCACTTATTGTCTCTTAGAACCATTTTCTTTACTCCAAATTCATCTCTTAAGATGAGAGGGGTTTTACATTTGGGACATCTAGTTGTGGTATATCTATGAGTAGGATCTCCCTTTACATAATAGTATAAATAACCCATTTCAATGATCTCATTTACTATTTTTGAAATAGTACGTTCTTGGTAATCATCTATAGTTCTTGGTATTATGTGTATGGGTGTATATTTATTTAGTTTAGCTATTTCCGTTAGGGATTTACGAATATTTACTAGATTCCAATAGTTGTTAGGATTTACTACTAATCCTATTTCTACGTGTATATTCATGGATAGTATATGTTGTGCTAGTTCATATATTTTATACCAATCTATGTGTTCATGTATTTCACTAATCTCTAAGAATACGCAATCAACATTATCTAGAGACCTAGCTATGTAGTCTTTGTCTATCATGGGAGTTAATTTTGCTATTACGTTCACGTTTCTACGCTTTAGTTTATATATTAACTCGTGAACCCATTTGTTTATCAGGGGTTCGCACCCCATTATAGAAATCGCATCGCCTTTCAATCTCTTGAAGATGTCTAATACGTGATTCATATTAATTCTCCTGAGTTCTAATGCTGAAAGACATAAGTTCATACTCCAAGGACAAATATCGCATTTTGTTATGGGTCCTGGAATCCATATATTGATTACAGTAGCATTTATGATATAATGGTATATTGGTATTAATTCTATCTTGGACTGTGTTATCATTAGAATTTGGTATGGGTATACGTCTTTACCTTTCTTTACATTTTCACATTTCTCTTCACCATAGTTACATTTTAATATGCATCTAGTGCACTGCATAATTCTTTACCCTTAATCTACCATGTAAAGCTAGATGTCAACGCCAATAACCCCACATTTAGATGTTAAGTTAAAGTTTTAATTATTTAACCTTGATTAGTAGCTGGGGGTATTAGAGTTGATAGTAATAGGTGGCCCGGCATCCAATAATCTAGGTGAATTAATAGCAAAAACATTGAATGCAAAATACGTTAAAGTAGTACATAAGTTATTTCCTGATGGGGAATCTTATGTTAGGTACCCTATAAGTATAAGTGGTGAGGACGTAGTAATAGTTCAGTCTACCTATTATCCCCAAGATAAGCATCTTATGGAATTATTCTTAATGGTTGAAGCAGCTAAAGACTTAGGAGCTAAGAGGGTTGTAAGCGTAGTACCCTATCTTGCTTACACTCGTCAAGATAAGAGGTTTCTTGAAGGAGAACCCATAAGCATTAAGACTGTATTGAGGCTTCTATGGCATTGTGGTAGTGATGCGTTAATTACTATAGAAATACATAAGGAAGATTCGCTAAAGTTCTTTCCGGGAAAGACAGTTAATATTCATGCAATGAAACCTTTAGCTAACTACTTTAAGTCTAAGGTTATGGAAAGTGAAGGTATTGAACCCAATGATGTAGTTGTCCTAGCACCTGATAAGGGTGCTCTTAATAGAGCTATAGAGTTTTCAAGTATAGTAGGCTGTGAATATGATTACCTAGAGAAGTTTAGGGATAGAATTACAGGGGAGGTTAAGGTTAAACCCAAATCACTTAATGTTCGCGATAAAATTGTTGTTATAGTTGATGACATTATTAGTACTGGTGGGACAGTAGCTTTAGCATCGAATAACGTACACGAACAAGGAGCTAGAAAGGTTTATGCTATATGTGCTCATGCCCTCTTAGTCGGAAATGCTCTAGATAAATTAAAGAAAGCAGGAGTAAGCTCAGTTATCGCATTAAACACATTACCTACACCAAAGGAAGTAGAAGTAGTTGATGTATCTAGTGATATTGCCCAAGCACTAACTACTCTAGTGTAGCAGCATGAGGGAAAGAATATTCTATGCAATAACTTCAGGCATACATCCTACTCTATCAATATCTGAGCTTAAAGGTATATTGGAATCTGAAAATATAACCTACAATATCATTACTACTTATGACCAATTAGTATTATTCAAAGCCGAAAATAAACGAATAAATAGAATACTAGAAAGAGCTGGGCTTATTAAGGAGATAGGCATCGTCATTAAGATAACTAGTTCTGACGTCAATTCATTAGTTAGAGATATAAAGGATATTGATTGGTCTTTTATTAATGGAGAGTTTAAGGTTGAATACAAAAGGTTAAGAGGTCATGGAAAACATATTAATGAGAGAGAAATAGTACTTAAGGTTGCAGACATTATTATAAGGACAACTAATCAAAGAGTTAATCTTGTAAAGCCTAAGTACTCGGTAAAGTTAATAGCAACTAACGGAATCATTATAATAGGTGCTAGTCTAGGTAAATTGAATACCAAGCAATTCCTCTTAAGAAATCCTGCTAATAGACCTTACTTTCATCCAGGTGCTCTACCTCCACATATTGCTAGAGTATTCGTTAATTTAAGTAGACCAAGATATAACTGTCCTTATCTAGACCCGTTCTGTGGTACTGGTGGCTTCTTAATTGAGTCGTGCATTATGGGATATTATAGTATAGGCTGTGATATAGATTCTAGAATGGTCGAAGGATCAGTAATTAATTTAAAATACTATGGTTTGAGTAATTTCGAGGTAATTCAAGCTGATGCTACTAAATTACCATTCAATAATATGTTCTGTTCTGTAGGTACTGATCCTCCATATGGCAGATCTACATCAACTAAAGGTAAGAGGTTACTTGATTTAATTGAAGGTTTCTTATACTCGGCAGCTAGTGTCTTAAAGAGAAATTCATTTATATGTTTTGCTACACCTCACGTTGTTGATGTAAGTGATGTTATTAGCGATTGCGGTATGAAAGTTCTAGAAAAGCACTTTATGAGAGTACATGGAAGTTTAACAAGGATTGTATGGCTGGTGTATAGGCCTTGAGGCTTCAAATATGTTTTCTAGGGACAAGTGCAAGTATACCAACAAAGAAGAGAGGTCTACCATGTATAGCATTAAAATATAAAGGTGAAATATTATTATTTGACGTAGGTGAAGGATCTCAAGCTAGGCTTATTAGGGCTAGTTTAAGTCCTATGAAGGTTAAAGCAATATTCATTACTCATTTACATGGGGACCACGTATTTGGATTGCCAGGGCTTTTACAAACTATGGCGATGCTTGGCAGGTCAGAACCCTTAAGCATCTATGGCCCTAAGGGATTAAGGGACTTTATCTATAAGTCTTTTGAGCTAACGGGCTTCAAGCCTCAATTTGATATATATTTTCACGAGCCTCCTGGAGTTTACGAGGTTAATGATTATGTTGTTAAGAGTTTTACTGTAGATCATGTAACTGATGCGTATGGATATGTATTTGAGGAGAAACGTATTAGAGGAAGGTTTAATCCTGAAAAGGCTAAACAATTAAAAATACCATTAAAGTACTGGAAACTGCTACGCATGGGAAAGTTCGTTACTTTAAATGATGGTAGAATTATAAGACCTCAAGATGTTATTGATGATTATTCTAGAGGTGCTAAAATAGTATATACGGGAGACACAAAACCTATTGATAAGATTATTACGATTGCGAAAGAGAGTGATATACTAATTCACGATTCCACATTTGCATCTGAACTAAGGAAAGAAGCATATGAAGAGGGTCATTCTACGTCTCTTGATGCTGCCTTAATAGCTAGTAAAGCAAATGCTAAAGTATTAATATTGACACATATAAGCGCTAGATATCACGATAACCCAAGTATACTCTTACATGACGCTAGAAGATACTTTAGTAATACATTTCTAGCAGAAGATTACATGGTATATATTTTAATGTAATGGCATTTTCTTTTCCCATATCGGTTGACCCTTAGATGTTGGTGGTGCTAGCCAATCAATTACTTCATTGGGGTCTTTACATTTTATTATGAATGTTATTGGTCCTAGAGGTGACTTAACACCTTCTTCTGAAAAGCTTAGTCTACTTTGAAAAGCGGCTTGCTTATTAATCTTAAATATAATGGTGTTTCCTCTCGTAGCTCTTTTTAGAATACTTCTTGCAGTGTCTAGTATTCGTTCTCTTCTCAGTAAATCGTGGAGTTTTACTAAGCTTTTAAAGCTAGAGCTTTCAGCTATGATTAACTTGAAGTTATTACTTCTTTCAATTATATCTATACGTTCTGGATTGAAGACATTGTATAGAGCCTTCTTTACCTTATCCGTATCCTCTGTAGGCCTTACTTCTACTTCAACTCTAATCTTAGGGATCCCTAGACACCTCATTAAGTATTCTTAGTGCTTCTTGCTTTAAATATTCAAGATCTTTTTCATTAACTATCATGAAATCTGCAAGTGCAATTAGCTCCCCTAATCCAAATTTCAATTCTATTAAATCCCTTTCTTTCAATTCGTTTACAGATTTTGGATCATCAGGTCTTCCTCTATTGGATAACCTCTTAAACCTTGTTTTAGGAGAAGCATGAACCGCTATTACATATACTTTACCAATTCTCTTAAACACTTCTAGTTCATGTAGGCTTCTTGCTCCATCAATTATTACTAACTCCTTATTCATGTGCTTTAGTTTTTCCGCTATTCTCTTGGCTATAGCGGTTGGTCCTTCTATTTCTCTTAATTCCTTAGCTATTTTCATTAGCACATCGAGAGTTAATGGTAATCCTCTACGTTTCGCCTCCTCTCTAACGACATCTCCCATAACCAATACTGGTATACCTATTTCTCTAAAGACATTAGTAA
>CAYPZO010000121.1:0-5193 GCA_964415135.1 uncultured Desulfurococcales archaeon
TCGCAGGGGTTTATTCTTATTCTTCTTATGTATCCAAATCTTTTTAGGAACTTTAGTACTGCTTTATTTATGTTTGATTCTACTATTGGTTCAAAGCTATATTCGTAGCTTCCGTTATTTTTATTGCTAATTAGTAGCCTCACCATTTCTACATCCCTAGCCTAGAAGGTTATTAACGTGCAGGTATTTAAAATCTAATGAGAGGAGTAATATGAGTATTAAGAAGAGGTTTTGTATTAGGTGTGGTGTTGAAGAATCTCCGGAAAACCCTATTATTAATGGGCTTTGTGTTAAGTGTTATATTGATGTTAAGGGTTTGATTTCTGTTCCTAAGGTTGTGGAGTTTCAGATATGCAAGGATTGTGGAGCTGTTTTCTTTAAGGGTAAGTGGGTTAAGGAGTATAGCGCTATTGAGGAGGTACTTGAATCCATTATATTAGAGAATGTAAGGATAAGTGAGTTAGTGAATGAGATTAGGGGTGTTAATGTGAGGTTTGTTACTACTCCTTCATGGACTACGTTAGTTGAAGTAGAAGTTCATGGTATTGTAAGGGGAGTGGAGTTTCGTGATTCTAGAATGGTGAAGGTTGTTGGAAAGCCCACGTTATGTTCTATGTGTCTTGCTAGGAGGTCAAAGGATTATGAAGCTATTGTTCAGATAAGAACATTAACGCCAAGTCTTAGCCACGAAGTTAAGAGGATATTAGAAGTTAAGGGAAGTAAGCTTAACTTAAAGGTTATTGAGGTTAAGGAGAGTAGCGAGGGTATGGATATATATCTCGTGGATAAGGGATCAGCACGAAGAATTGTCACATTAATTAAAAAGCACTTCAATACTAATATTAAAACCTCTTTTGAGGACGTAGGAATTACGAGTAAGGGTAAAATGAGAAGGAGATTGATTTATAGTATTCATGTTCTTAGTAGTAGATAAAGTATATTATGGCGATTCAGCCCGTGGCGATTCTTCACATATCTGCTGAAACGCGTCTCATCATGTTTGAATACGTGTTTACTCTCTACCTATTTTCTTCATGAAGTCGAAGACTGTCAGGCTAACTACTTTTCCATTCTTTATCCTCACAACAATGTTATCTTCCGTTAAGATACTCTCATCTGCATCTTCAACGTCATAACCAAAGTTTATGTACAGTATATCGTTTTGGTGGTCATATTCAAACCAAATCTTATCTACGGTTGATAAGACGTACTCCCTTTCTTCCTCTCCATGTTCTCTTTCATTGCTTAAGCTCATGAATTCATACCTCTTGTAGTCTATTATTTAGGATTTCCTAGGTAGTTAGGTATAGTAGCTAAATTATAATTATTTTTGCTCCTTACAGACGAGGGGGAATGGTGTAAAAAATTGTTTGGGAATTTATGTTTATTACTTGAATCCTGGAGGTCTTACTTTAACTACTTCTTTGTTAACTAGCGTTGGTGGTACTTCTCCTTTAGCAAATGCTATTAGGTTTTCTGCTACTAGTTCTGCCATCTTAGTTCTTGTCTCATAGGTTGCACTGCCTATGTGTGGTACCAGTACAACGTTCTTGAACTTTGTTAGTGGGTGGTCTGGTGGTAGTGGTTCTTGTTCAAATACGTCTAGTCCTGCTCCAGCTATCCATCCTTCTTCTAATGCCTTGACAAGGGCATTAGTGTCTATAACTGCTCCTCTTGCAGTATTTATTAGGATTGCCGTTTTCTTCATTAGCTTTAATTCTTTTTCACCTATCATGTGGTAGGTTTCCTTAGTTAATGGAACATGTATGCTAACTACATCGCTTTCCTTTAGTAATGTTTCTAGGTCAACGAATCTAGCTCCAAGTTCTTCTTCTAGCTCTTTTGGTAATCTCCTAATATCGTAATACAATATTTTCATATTAAATCCTTTTGCTCTTCTAGCAACAGCTCTACCTATACGCCCCATACCTACTATTCCAAGTGTTTTACCGTAAATTTCCATTCCAAGCATCATTAGTGGATGCCAACCTGTACGTGTTTTCCACCACTCACCACTTCTAACAAAGTGATCTGCTTCAACTATTCTTCTTGCTGTAGCAAGTATAAGCCCCCATGTTAAGTCAGCTACTGCTTCAGTTAATACTCCTGGAGTATTAGTTACATATACTCCAAGTCTAGTAGCACACTCAACATCAATATTATCGTAGCCTACAGCATATTGTGCTACAATTCTTAATCGTGGAGCATTTTGTAGTAAGTTACAGTCGATTTTATCTGTTAGAAGCGATGCAAGTGCATCAACTTCCTTAGCTTTTTCGAGTAATACTTCGTAAGGTGGTGGAGTATATTCGGGCCATACCTCAACTTCATAATATTCTTTTATCATGTTAATGCCTTTTTCAGGTATTTGTCTAGTAACGAATACCTTGGGTTTACCCATTTAATACACCTAGTCAGAAATGAGCTATTGACCCCTATTTAGCGTTTCTATGAATACTAATTATAGCTACTTCCTAGGTTTTCTTTGATTTCCTTTTTAAGTATAACCTCAATAAGAAAGAAGCTAAAATGCATACAAGAGCTAGTAGTAGGTAGGCTATGGGTGGTACCATGTACTTAACCTTCTCCTTTAGCTTCTAGAATTTCAAGTATCTTTGAAGCTAATTTATTTACCGTTAAAACTCCCACTATATTTTTATATTCATCGTCAACTATTAGCATATCTACTTGGTGCTCGTTTAACATTTCAACTACTTTTCCTAGAGTATCGTTAATGTCTATAAAGACTGGTTTTCTAGAAGCTTGATCAACTACATAGTATTCAACATTATCTACGTTAATCGATGTAGAAACGCTTAGGGCTTCTCCAAGACACATTATTGATGAAACCTCATAGCCGTTATAAACTATTCCGCAAGGCTCATTCCTATGAGCTAGAATTTCTATAGCTTGTATGAGGTTCTCATCGTCACCTAGTAATGCAGCCCTCTTAACTATGAAATCACTACTCATCTTTAATGAACCCAGTTCATTGTTTACTATAACCTTTAATAAATCTCTTAATAGGATTAAGCCCTCATATTTATTACCCTGTTTATTGACTACGTATGCTACAGTTGTATTGTTTTCAACCATTTTCTTCAATACATTAAGTAATGGAGGATCTTCCTCAACAGCTATAGTTAGTTTAGGAGAACTACTTACATCAGCACATTTAATTTTATCAAATTTGCCAATAAGTTCTCCTACATGGTATGCTATTCTACTTAAATCGAGCACCCCTCTCAATACGTTATTATCATCGACTATGGGGATTTCAAGTACACTAAATGTAACTGCTTTTCTAAGACACTGACTTAGCGTATCCTTAACATTACATTTTACATCTTTTCTAATTATGCTGTGCCTCATATCCTTTAACCTTACCTTATATTATCCTCAATTATTAACGTCTACTTTAATCTTATTTAAGATTACTGAAATATGTTGTATAGGCTAGGTAGGTGAAGTAAATGAAAACCATCAAGAACCCATATGGATGTATCGTTGAAGAAGTAGCGAAAAACCTACACAGAGTACTAAGGAATTTAGGACTAAGCATTGAATTAAATGAAATACTAAGTTTAATTGAAGAACCTCCTCTTGAAAAGTTTGGAGATTTAAGCTTACCTACATTTAGAATAGCTAAGAAGTTCAATATAAAGCCTCATGAGTTAGCATCAAATATTATTAAGGGGATAAGTGGGAGCATATACATCTCGGAAGTTAGGTCTATTGGAGGCTATGTAAACCTGTTCCTAAAATATCCTGAACTGGCTAAGATAACTTTAACTAGTATAAGAGAACTAGGAGTAAGTTACGGCTATGTTCAAGCTGATGAAAGGTTAAGAATTGTAGTAGAGCATACTAGCGCTAATCCCATACATCCACTACATATTGGTCATGGAAGGAACTCAATAATAGGAGATACCCTAGCAAGAATACTAAAGGCTAGAGGACATAATGTTCAAACAAGGTTCTACGTAGATGATGTGGGTAGACAAGTAGCAGTTCTCGTATATGGATACCTACTATTAGGTAAGCCTGAACCTCCAAGCAACTTAAAGATTGATCATTGGCTAGGATTAATCTATGCGATAACAAACACCATTATTGAGATCTATGAGTTAAAAAAGAAAATAGATGAAGCCAAGGAACAAAATAATATTGAAGAATACCATAGACTTGTAAGGCAGTTAGATGACTTAATGGCAATAGCAGCACAACTAAGAGAAAAAGACCCTGAAATGTTTGATAAACTTGCTAGGGAGTTAAAGAATAGAAATCATGAGGAAGAAATACAGAAGATAATGGTGTCATACGAGAATAAAGCCGATGAAGAAATAGTAAAGGTAACGAGAAAGCTAACAAGTCTATGTATTGAGGGATTTAAGGAAACATTATCTAAACTGAACATAGATTTTGATAAATGGGATTGGGAAAGCGATGTAGTATGGAATAGCATGGTTAGGAAAATAATTGAAAAAGCAAAAACGACACCATACTTTACCCTACATAAAGGTGTACCAGCACTAGATCTACCTAAACTAAAAAGCAAAGAACTATATGAGAAATTGAGAATACCGAGTACCTTCGAAATACCGCCACTAATACTTCAGAGAAGTGATGGAACAACCCTCTATCCTACAAGAGATATAGCATATAGCGTGCTCAAGTTCCAAGACTCAGGAGCGGATATCGTAATAAACGTTATTGGTGCAGATCAAAAACTATCACAAGCACAGCTAAGACTAGCTCTCTACGCATTAGGATACACATATGAAGCAGAGAACTTAATCCACTACTCATACGAGATAGTCCATGTACCAGGAGCAAGAATGCGTAGTAGATTTGGAAGAATAATAACACTCGACGAGATAATTAATGAAGCTATTAAACGTGCAAGAGAGGAGGTAGAAAAAAGAACGACGCTAGCAAGTGAAAAGGAGAAAGAGGAAGTAGTTAAGGCGGTAGGTATTGGAGCTATAAGATACTTCCTAATATCAATAGCACCAAGTAAACCAGTAGTATTTGAGTGGAGTAAGGTATTAGACTTTGAAAGAAATAGCGCGCCATACATACAATATACTCATGCAAGAGCATGCGGAATACTAAGAAAGTACAAGGAAGTCTTTGGAGAAATAGACTGGAACAACATAGCATATGAAAAAATAGATGCTAACCCCAATAGAA
>CAYPZO010000122.1:0-5016 GCA_964415135.1 uncultured Desulfurococcales archaeon
ATATCACCTACCTTGATAGTTTAAAATAATGTTTTTAAGTTTAATTTAATCTCTACTCTATGGAGCTAAAGATGAGGAAGCGCTGTCCCCATCCTGAGCTTCAAGGCTATGATATAGCCTCCCCCTTTGCCGACCTCCTTAATGGATATAACGACCTAGAGGTGTCAGTTAATGAAGTTTTATGTTAAAGAGATAACATTTAAAACTCAAGATAGATTCCAGTTAGTTGACCTAACTAGTGAAGTTGAAAGTATAGTTGGAGAAAGCGGTATAAAGAACGGGTTATGCCTAGTGTTTGCTCCCCACGCTACAGGAGCTATAATAGCTAATGAGCACGAATATGGGTTAATACATGATATAATTTCTAAGATAAAGGAGTTATTTCCTCCTCAAGCTAGATGGAGACATAATATAATAGATGATAATGCACACGCCCACGTGGCTTCAGCGATTGTGGGTGCTGATAGAACATTTCCGGTAATAAATGGAAGACTTGTGAGAGGGACATGGCAAAATATATTCTTTGTTGAAATGGATGGTCCTAGAGGATATAGAAAAGTTTTAGTCGTTGTTATTGGCGAGTAGCCGCTTTAGGTCTTATGGTGATAGTACCTGTTTCTTCATTCAATTCAACAATATAGGTTGTCCCCCATTTTTCTACCATGCTTTTAGGCAAATACAAGTTTAATGGTAAAGCATAGTATTCATATCTATATTCTTTGTCTTTGACTACTTTTCTACCAATGATTTTTTTAGCCTGAACTTCCCTAGTGCGAACCATATTATCACCCTAACTATTCATTTATTTGGAAACCCGTTCTTCTTGCCAAAATGCATTCTGTATTAGATGTTATATAAACTTACCGTCTAAATTTTAAACAAGTTTCTAAACAAATATTTGATGCTCATCAATACTTAAGATTTAGAGTGTAAAAAACCTTGTATGAAGGGCATGTGGTGTAGGAAATGCCGAGAAAACAAACTCCGAAAATTTACATTGCGTCTATAGATGAGTTATTGCGTGGTCTTGTAACTGATATATATTTTATGAGAACCAAGAAAATAATAGAAAAATACGGGTTAGATAAGGTAAAAGTTAGGATGGAAATTCATGCATATAGCTTACCTAAAGGGTATGAATGGGCTGTTTTTTCAGGACTTGAAGAGGCGTTAAAGTTGCTTGAAGGAAAGGAAATTACCGTTTATTCCATGCCTGAAGGAACGTTATTTAAACCTATGGAACCTGTAATGGTTGTTGAAGGAAAGTATGGAGATATAGTGACTTTGGAGACAGCGTTACTGGGTATTCTTAGGCATTACACGAGTATTTCCACTAGAGCAGCTAGAATAAAGAAATTAGCAAGAGATAAGAAGGTACTATTCTTCGGACTTAGATCTCTTCATCCCATTCTAGCTCCTATGGCGGATAGAGCTGCATATATAGGAGGAGTTGATGGGGTTTCAGGTTATCTAAGTGAAAAATACCTAGGCTTAAAGCCTATGGGTACAATGCCTCATGCTCTAATAATATTGTTTGGAGAACCGGTTAAGGCGTGGAGAGCATTTGATGAGGTTGTTGAGCCTCATGTCCCGAGAATAGCATTAGCCGACACCTTTTACGATGAAGTAAGAGAAGCACTAATGGCAGCACAAGCTCTAGGGGATAAATTACATGGAGTTAGATTCGATACTCCAAGTAGTAGAAGAGGTAATATGAAACAAATAGTCGTTGAAGCTAAGTGGACATTGAAATTACATGGATATAAAAATGTTAAGATATATGTAAGTGGAGGCATAGGGGAAAGAGAAATTGTTGAACTAAGAGATGTAGTTGACGGATTTGGCGTAGGAACAACAATAGCCTTCCCCCCAAGTGTAGACTTAAGTATGGATATAATAGAGAAAGAGGAAAACAACACATGGATTCCAATATCTAAGAGAGGAAAATTGCCTGGAATGAAGCAAGTATATAGATGTAGACCTGGCCTTAATGACTATATTACTTCATGGAGTGAAGAACCCCCCGAGTGCCCTGATGGTGGAAAACCAATACCATTACTACAAAAGTACATGGAGAACGGAAAAATAATCAAGGAGTTGCCGACAATAGACGAAATAAGAAAGTACGTTTTAGAGCAATTAAATGAGCTAAGTGAACCTCATCCACTATAAACTACTTCACATACGGTTATTGAGTATATTGTAAAGGACTTTTGCCGAATTATATGCTAACAATAACCCTACCCTAACATCGAATGACACTTTAATCAGTCTCTCCCAAACCATATTATTATAAACTATGTAGACTATGAACTCGAATTGTCGAAAATCTCGTATATCCTGTACTTTAATATAATTAACACCATACTTTATTCTATGCATCACTACATAATCGTAATCAATGTTATGTAGTAATACTCTTACATCATTCTTGGCGTTATCTAAAACTAATATTAATTCTGTAAATTTATTACATGGACGAATTATCGGGACTATTTTCCTTATCGGGCATTCAATTACATTTATAAATACGATCCTCCTAATACAAACGACTCCGTTAAAGTAGTCTAATATTATGGGTATGGATTTTTTATTCTTATAATCTATGATATCCGTTAATGGTATTTTAATCTCATTGAACCCGCTTCTTATACATACCGTAGTTAATACTCTATTATCCTCTACACTAATAGCTGTGATGAATCCATAGCTATTTAGTTTATCACTTAAATATATAGGTAAATATATGTAGTCATGCCTAAGCTCTTCTTTTTTAAATAAACTGTTAAGTACCTTAAATGAAATCTTTATGTCCCCTTCATACAACTTAAAAGTATAGGTCCATGATAACTGTATATTCAGATCACTATTAACGTATTTAATACACCTAACATTTATGGAAGTGTCCGGATTAGAGGGTCTAGGAGCAAATCTCACTACCAATTCATGTTTTCCAGGCTCAAGATAAAATTTGTGAAATCCCTTAAGACCTCCTTCAGCAAATACATGTACTAAATCAGTGTGAGATTTCAATTTAATAATAACTTTGTATGTGGCAGAATAAGGTTCAAATTCTATAGGCTTTTTACTGACATTTACATAATCAATAGGGTTTTCATATGTTATTATAATACCATTGGTCTTACCAACTACTATGTCTTCTCGTTCTCTAATGATCAATATAACTTTAATATCTTTTCCATCAATTAACTTCTTTACATCTTCGCTAAAATTTATCTCCAAATACGTATCGGTCTCGAGTATGGAGTTTCCCTTGATAGTTATATTGCCGACATTAAATGGTCTATTTCCTATTATCATCCTAATATCAATAGTTAAGGATCGAGGTAAAGGATTAAGTGCATACATTCTCATCCATAATAATGAGCCTCCATAATACTCGTTACCAATTTTTATAGAACCATCTTCACAATATATTACTAACGGTCTTCTCTTGATTAAAACTATTGGTTTCTTTAATTTAACTTTAAAATTCATTACAAGATCATTAGCCAAGTACATGGACTTAAGCTTTAATTTTAAATCAATATAGTCAATCTCATTAGCTATGAGACTTGCCTCACTTATGTATCTTAATTCATAAATGAGAATTTCGAAACCATTGGGCACTCTATAGGTCTTAAAACGAGCATTTTGCACCTCAATATTATCAATGATTAGTCCTCTAGGTATGTATACAGATATGTGGGCAAGTACAGGTTTATTGCTGTTATAAAGGTCTTCAACTAATATTGATGAAGTACTAATAATTCTTTCGGTATCTACTACGAGAATTCGAAGACCATAACGTAGTATGAGTATCTTCTTATCTAGGATGATATGACTATCAGGTTTTCTTAACACGATCTTAAACGTGGAGTCTTCTATCTTAAATACTTCAATAATCGTATCATTGAAATTAATTATGTAGTCATCATATATGAATGCTTTATTTACTCTAGCTATAGGTCTCCACGACTGCTTACAAACTTCATGTAAATAGGAGTTACATAGAACATATAGTTTGTTGTCACGCTTAAATATATGAGGCTTATCATTGCACTTAATGAGAGGTATTCTTTTATCATCTACTTGTGCAAACGTTATACCACTTACAGGGTCCCATATGTAGACTTCGTTTAATTCTCCATATAGGGGTAGTAATCCCTTCTTCTTCACTTTTAATACCTCGCCTAGTTCACGATTAAGCACTAGTGTATACTCCTCATCACATGAGATGTAATTTAACGTTAAGAAGCCACCATTAATACTAAGTTCTAAGTACTTAACGCGTTTGATATTTAATTGAACTTCGTTTCCATGGGGTAAACGCTTTAATATAATCTTCTTACCCCTCATATAGCATACATACATCTCTTCATCACTACATGCTAGATCAATTACCTTTGAATAAATCGAAGACACCACTTGTACTTTATTTGTATCTACTATAATACAATGTCTATTTCTCTTCTTTGTCATAAATAGTAGTCCTAGATATGCTTTATTCCCAATGTATTTAATCAACTCAGATTCAGAATCTACATCTATTTTAAGCATACGTACCATATTATCCATTACCAATAACTTTACGTCCTCCTTACATACAATTAACACAGAATTGTAAGATAATTTGTAAATTCTGACTACATTACTTACCTTTTGTATCCTATTAAATTTAAGGTCTAGAACCACTAATTCTCGTGAATCCTCATCATAAACAATATAAAACCCAGTGATTGCAACTATATTTCCTTTCGCATCGATTAAAACTAATGGAGTAACAAGGTACTTATCAACTATGACTTCACATCCAACAGTATTTGATGATATTTTATGAAACTTAACATCAATAATTCTAGTATCTGGCTCAAGCTTCAATACTTCATCTAACTTAATTTCTCTAATGACATAGGGTAAATAAACATGACTCATAGTACCATTATCCTCAATAATATAGTGGGTATTTAAAAAGAGTGACTTGAGGACACCACCACTTATTAATACTAAAAGAAA
>CAYPZO010000123.1:0-5005 GCA_964415135.1 uncultured Desulfurococcales archaeon
ATTTAGGTGAAGGTACTGGACCTTAAGGCTTTCAGTAATAGGATTTCAGAAATAGTTGAACAAGTATCAAAATCAGTTGTAGCAATATTCACGGTTAAATACGGCTATGATGCCTTTCTAAACCCAATAGCGGTTAGAGGAGCTGGATCAGGATTCATAATATCACCAGAGGGATTGATAATAACAAATAACCATGTAATAGCGGGTTCAAGTCAAATAATAGTAGTTACACCAGAAGGAAGAAAATACAATGGAGTAGTACTAGCAAGAGCTCCATGGAAGGACCTAGCACTCATAAAAATACCAGAAACAAACCTACAACCAATAAAACTAGGAGACCCAGATAAGGTTAAGGTAGGAGAAATAGTATTCGCAATAGGAAACCCACTAGGACTATGGTCAGGGCCAACAATAACAATGGGAGTGGTAAGTGCAACAAACAGAACAATAAAAGTAACAGAAGAACTAGTCCTAGAAGACCTAATACAAACAGATGCAGCAATAAACCAGGAAATAGTGGAAGACCACTAGTAAACATCGAGGGAGAAGCAATAGGAGTAACAACAGCAATAATACCATACGCACAGGGAATAGGATTCGCAATACTAATAAACGAAGTAAAAGAATTCATGGAAATGATAATAAAGTATGGAAGACCAGTAAGAGCATGGATAGGAGTCTACGGAATAAACATAACACCAGAAATAGCACAAGCATACGACCTACCAGTAAATGAGGGAGTAATGATAGTAAAAATAATGCCAAGAAGCCAGCACACATAATGGGCTTAAGGATAGGGGACATAATCATAGAAGCAAACAACACAAGAATAAAAACACTAAAACAGCTTAGAAAACAACTAGAAAAATCAATAGATAAAGGACACATAACACTAAAAATAATAAGAAACGACAAGCAAATACAAACAACAATACCACTAATAATAGAATAAACAAGCAAACCGATAAAGATATCAAAGCCATACACTTAAATATATCATAGGGTTAAAAAACAATGGCAAAGATAATTGAAGCAATATACGAAAAAGGAGTATTAAAACCTCTAGAAAAACTAGATCTAAAAGAAGGACAGCGTGTTAGAATTAAAATTATTGAAAATAACATAGATGAACTAATAAGAAAATATCGTGGATGCCTAGGTAAGGCATCCGTAGAAGAACTTAGAGAACTTGAGGAAGAGGCCCAGTATCAATGATAATGTTAGATACAAATATCATTTACAACTTTCTCTTTGAAACAAAACTAACAGATATAGCTGAATCAATAATACGCAAATACTATAGAGAAGGACTAGTAATATCCATAATTATTGTTAATGAACTCTTATATGTAGTAGGAGCTAAAGTAGCCCAAGAAGAATATGGTATCAAAGGTAGATACAGCTTTAGGAAAATTGTTAGTAAGCATGGATATCCAAGTAAAGCTATGAGTATGATAAAGAACTTCATCAAAGACTTTAAAGTTATCATAATCTCTGACTTTCAGAACTATGAAGAACTTATAGAGACCATTAAGGCTTACAAACTCATGCCAAGTGACGCACAAATAGCTATCACATGTAAATACTACAGGATAAAAACTATAGCCACGTTTGATGAAGACTTTAAAAGAGTGCCTTGGCTAAGAGTAATTCCATAAATGAGCCTTAACTAATTGTTGTAACTATTCTCTCCTTATTTAGATATGTTACTAGGTAGGTTATTATACCTAGCACTATCGATGACATAGCTAACATTGTCATTATAGTTCCCCACGACATAACACTACTTGTCGCCGCCAACCTCCTTATAGCAATAAATAGTACTGTAAATAATGTAAAGAACACTACATAGTTTAATGCCTGAACCTGCCTCATACCTAAGACATAGTATAGGAAGCCCAATAATCCTATAGCAGCCGCTATAACTACTGGTACTACCATGAATAGGTAGATTATAATAATTCCAGATAAGACGTATCTATTTAACACTATAATGACTATCATTGAGGCTATTGTAATGGTATATGATGGTATGGTTAACCCTATCACCTTTCCAAGCCATAGACTTCTCAAAGACAATGGAGTACACAGTAAAGTCTCAACAACTCCCTCTAACTTCTCCTTCATAAACCTACTACTTAGACTAAAACCAACCATAACACCAATACATGGAGCCATATAAAACACTAAAACCTCAACATCAATACCTAGCTTATTAACAGAAGTCACACTCAATAACACTATAAACATCAATACACTTAATAAGCTAGATAATAGGCTCTTATCCCTAATAGTCTCCCTAAGCTCCTTCCAAACAATAACACCGATCACATCACATCACCTCCTAACAAGCTCCAAGTATACTTCTTCCAACGACTTCCTCATTCTCCTTATCTCCTCAACCCTAACCTTCATCCCTACAAGATCGTTTAGAAGCCTAGAGCAATCACCATTAACTATTAAACGAACTACACTACTATCCACACTGTACTCTAATACGTAGTCCAAGTTCTTCAATAACCTTAATGCCCTAGAAACCTCACTACTATCAGCAAAGCGAACCTCCACTAAGTGCCCACTAAAACTCCTAGTCAAATCATCTATTCTTCCCCGAGCTATTATCTTACCCCTTACAAGTAATGCTACCTTATTGCAAATCCTCTCAACTTCGCTGAGAACATGAGATGTATAGAGTACAGTTACATTCTCTTTTCTAGAAAGCTTAACCACTAAATCCCTTACTAAGACCCTAGCCTCAGGATCTAAACCAGACGTAGGTTCATCAAGGAATAGAACTTCAGGGTTGTGAACTAGTGCTCTAGCTAATGCAAGCCTTCTCCTCATACCCCTAGAAAAATGACCTACCTTTAAACCCCCTACATCACCTAAACCTACAAGCTCTAATAACTCCCTAATCCTCCTCTTCCTCTCAACACCATCCCTTAATCCGTAAATCCTAGCATAAAAGTCAAGGTTCTCACGAGCTGAAAGCCTAAGAAACAAACCATCACCCTCTAAAACAACACCAATCCTCCTCCTAAGCTCGGGGTTTTCATTGAGAGAACCACCGAGAACAAGAGCTTTACCAGAAGTAGGTTTAAGCAATCCAAGAATAATCCTTAAGGTCGTAGTCTTACCAGCACCATTAGGACCCAGTAAACCAAAAACCTCGCCTCTACCAATACGAAAAGATACTTCATTCAATACCCTCCTACCATTAAACTCCTTAACAAGATCCTCAACCTCAACAACCCATGTCAAGGCAAACACCTCAACCTACCTAGTATGCCTTAAACACCCTCCTCTTCACAATACACCAATAACTATAAAACACATACCAAGAAGCCAACATCACCAATACGACCAAGTACACAGGCTTAGCGCCTTCACAAAATATCTTCAATAAAGTATATCCAGAAGCTACAGCATAGGCTATCGTACCAATAATGTATGCTCTCTTCTGCCACCCAAACCTCTTAACAGTAGTAATAGCCTGTAACGCAGCATAACCCTCCTTAGTCAACGTATACCTACCATCACTATTCAAGGCTATTAGGCCTCCAAGCTTCTTAAGATGAAAATCAAGCTTACCACTACTCCTAACACCAAGAGCCTTCTTCAACTCAGAAAAACTCATAGGATGCTCAGCAAGCAATTGCAGTATCTTAATCCTCAAAGGATGCGAAATAGCCTCAAACACCTCCTCCCTCGAACCCACACCCATACACCGAGACCCAGCTTAGAGAAAAGTAAAATATAACTCTAAACCCCTAGACAACATAGTCAAGAAAACTAGACCAAATTAAAGAAAAGAAAATCAAACTAAAAGCATTTTACTTCCCCTACCAAATATCCTCCAAGGAGAAGAGGACGTGAGGAAAGAATGACATTCTATGAAGAATTTGCACAAAAATACTATCTTGAAGCAAGAAAAGACCTAGAACGAGCACAAAGAGCACTAGATGAAGGAGACTATCCTGAAACAGTATTCCACTCACAACAATGTGTTGAAAAAGCAGTTAAAGCAATGATAGAATCCAAGAGAGAATACGTCTACAACCACGGACCTAGACTCGCATCAATATTTGCAAGAACGTTTGAAAATGAGTGGAGAAGTGGATTCGAGGAAGTAGTTGACATTATAGGTTGGTTTTCAGAATACTATACTAGATCTAGATACCCATTCATGCTTAGAGGAAAAGTAGTATCACCAAGCGAATACATAGATGAAGAACTAGCAAGAGAAGCAATAGAAAAAGCAAGAAAGGTGCTAAGCATTGCAGAAAAATACCTTAGAGAAAAAGGAATTATACAATAAAATCACATTAAAAGTCAAAGAGATCATAGGAGAAAACCTAAAAGCAATAATAGTCTTCGGAAGCACCATATACCTAGGAAAAGGAAAAGACATAGACCTAATCATAATAATAGATAAAGAGATAAATATAAGAGGAAAATTAGAACTAGAATACAAGCTTAAACAAATACTACAAAAAATAATACCAAACAAAATATTCGACATACATGTCTTCAACCTAAAAGAATTTAAGGAAAACTTACAGCCAGGAACAATGCTATCAGGACTCGCATTAGGATACGAAATAATATATGGAGAACAAGTAGTTGAACCCCTAATACTTGGATTCCTGAAAAAGCTCTCAAGAGAAAAATATATACTACACAATAAGTACGGAACATGGAATCTATCATTTCACGCAAAAATAACGTACAAACTAAAAACAAGAAAAACAGTAAACAAGGTACAATACGCCTAAACCATAAAATCTAGTTATCTAAAAACTACCTATAGAATGAATAAATACTATAGAGTTTAAGTAGAGGGTGCATCTTAGTGGACTGCTGCTTTAAGGTAAATATCGCTGGACATCAAGTACGCTTCTTGGATACTTTCAATTCTTTTTATTAGATTCTTCTAATGCTACAGAACTTGCATCTACATGGGCATCTATGGGTTAATTCACTTTCAATTCTATTTATTAGATTC
>CAYPZO010000124.1:0-4997 GCA_964415135.1 uncultured Desulfurococcales archaeon
GCGTTATTTCAGCAACCTTTATCCTATTAATGATAATACTAGCTTCAATACTATTCATAACAGCTTTTAGAAGTCAAATGGAAATGTCAAGTATAGTTAGTGAAAGAGTAGAGGAAGAAGCTAAAGCAATGGCTATAATGAAGTCGGTGACCGCATATATGGTAAAGGAGATCCCATATGTAGTACTTAATGTATCTAATAAGTTTACTGAACCAGTAAAGATAACTGGAATAATAATACAATATAGCGATGGCTCCTACGATTTAATGCCCTCTGAAAAACTAAAGTACTCAACTTTTGTAGAAGCAATAATATACGATCATAAAGGGACAAAGATTAAGGAATGGAGTAGTGATGATTTCTTAGGCTTTAATAATAGTTTTCCATTAATACTAGGTACAGGCTATACATTAGAGTTAAAGATTAAGCCAATCAAGGAGATAAAAATCGTAAAATCAGCGATGAACATGGGGATAATAGCTACATCAATAGCTTTTACGAAACCACCTCCAGTAGCTGAGAACATAACTATACCATCTATTACCCAAAAGTACACTATAATGTATACGCCTCAATTCTTAAGTGAGGGAACACAAGCAATATTAGGATTTATACCTAAGGAGGCAATCGCTGAACTAAAGGATATACAGGTTCTAAAGGGTAGTCACGTTAGTGGAGGATTAGATGATATAAGAGAAGATGATGATAAATACTATGTAGTTAAGACAACTTATCCTTCAGGCTGGCTTATTGGATGGAAATATAGGAAGGAAATAATCATAGAAGAAAGGGCTGGAGTGAGCTTAAAGGATTATGCTATTGCTATTCAATTAAATAGCGATAACTTTGATTTCAGTAAGGCCAAAGGTGATGGTAGTGATATTAGGTTTACGCTAAATGATGGTGTAACTAAGATACCTTATTGGATAGAGAAATGGGATTCAAAGAACAAGGTTGCAACCGTATGGGTTAAAATACCATCAATACCAGCTAAGGGTAAAGTAAAAATCTACATGTATTATGGTAATCCCGCAGCTAGTAGTGAAAGTAATATAAGAAAGATATTTCTATATGCTGAAGATCTTGAAACCGACTATGACGGTGATGGAGACGTAGACGATGATGATATGAAACGCGTAGGCTGGAAAATAGTAAGTGAGAGAAGAGGTTTATGGCATGTAACACAGCATAGAAGTTGGACTTCAAGTCATTCATGGTATTATGGTAGAGAGGGATATTGGGACTATAATGTAGGAACTACGAGAGGATACATACAAACACCAAAAATAGACATCACAAGACCAAGCAATATAAGAATAATGATAATGTTCCACACACGGTGGGAACATGAAAAGTATCCATGGGGAGATTACGATAGTATGGACGTATATGTATCAACAAATGGTAGGACTTGGACTAGGGTATGGCATAGGGACTGTAATGAGGGTCCTCAAAGAGCTAATTGGCATAGAGTAGACATAGATGTATCTAAAATTGTAAGTGGGAAAAATTCTCTATACATTAAGTTTAGGTTTAACAGTATTGATGGATTATATAACAATTATGAAGGATGGTATGTAGATGACATCATTGTAAGATACTATGTATCACCAGAACCAGCAATAAGTATTGGAGAAGAACAAGCAATTAAGCTCATCACAAAAGTTTCTATAACCTTTACCTCCATAAACTCCAATACTTCACAACTAAGCATCAAAGTAATACTAAAGTACACCATTAGCACTACTCTCAAACTATACCTATGGAACTATGAATCTAAGTCGTTTAAGTTAGTATACTCAACTACATACACTCCACCTAACGAGAAAAACATAACGTTACCCATAGTAAACGAAGGCTATGTAAGTGATAACGGAGAAGCCATATTATGCATTGAAGCTACAAGTACAGGTGAACACACATTATATCTAGACGCCTGTAAAATCAAGTATAGTGGAGGATTAACTCCAGCAATATTCATAGAGGTAGCAAATACGAGAACCCTACTATTATATGACCTTTATGGAAAATCATGGATTCAACTCCCAGAAGCACCAAAAGAATTCGGAGTATTTGGAGCAAATACCCCATTAGCCTTCGATAAAGAAAGGCTAAGAGTATGGATAATAAATAAAACACACCTATGGTACTATGATCTTCTATCCGAGCAGTGGAAACCTGAAATCGCATTACCTTCTGTAGCAAGTAAGACATCAATACTAACATGCATCGGCGACTATGTATACTATGTATATGAAACTGGTACGAATAAATTATATATAGCTAAATATGATATTAAGACCTCAACTTGGATTAACCTACCTCCAGTAACTGTTAATATAAACTCCGACTACACTGTTGGTACTTCGGATGGTAAGAGGTACATATACGTGATAACAAGTGGAACAGGATACCTATTGTCATTTGATACTGTGAAGTCAGAATGGATAATGAACTTAAATAATTCACCTATAGCGTATCCTGTAGGATTAGTTTATGACCCTGATAGAGACTACTTATGGTTAATAGGGCGAGGAGGAGGAATACACTACTACATAATAAATGAAGATAAATGGGTACCCTTCCTTCTTTCTCCACCTTATTATCCCCTAGGACGAGGTAATAGGCTCGTTTACTGGGACAACAAGTTATACTACGTTAGAGCTGATGATACGAGAGAGTTAATGGTTATAGATGTAAGTGGTACCTAAATTTAAGACACCGGAATTCTTATATACTGCTCTCAGATAAGACGAGTCCCGTGATTTAAAATGAGCGAGTACATAAATGAACTAGTAGGAATATTACAGAAAGAGCTTGCAAAATGCTATAAAATCGTAAGAAAAAGCAGAAGTGTCATACAAATAGTTAGGGAGGGTAGTGTGGAAGCTACTGTTAGAGACTTAGGAGAATACCTAATAATGACAATCGCTGGAAATAACTATAAGTACGATAAATGGTATACAAAGCCAGTCCATTTAGCAAAGGTAATAACGCAGTACTTTAATCCACGATGTAAGTAAAGAGAAATTCATGTAGAATTAATGGTAATTTTTGAAAGAAGTTTTCTTAATTCCTCTCTAGACCTTATATCAATTAAGAAAGCCTTAGTGTCATCTATTAGCCTACGGGCAACATCAACTTTATGTCTAACTCCTTGAATAAGGGCATCAGGGTAATGTAGTCTTCGAAGAGCGTCATATATCATTTCCATTAACTTGAGAAGCTCCAATGCTTCATCGATTTCATGCTCCATTATTTTATTTAATATCATTCTCCTTAGCTCTCCTACAACATCACCTAAACCTTGAAGGTAAGGAGTTATAGGTATGTTTAATTCATTATACGATTTAATATCCTTATCAACTACTAAGCTATAGAGAATGCTGCACTCGGTATATTCAGCTAAAGCTCCATAGACTAGTCCAGAATAATAGATGTCTGGATAGTTATCTCTTAATAAATTGTTTAATTCTCTAATATGTATATCGATTTCATTTAATATGCTTTTTGCTTCATCTAGATTATTTTCTAAGATCTTTTTTACACATTCACTTGATCTGCGTATTATAATTCGCGTAATTCTTATTGTTTCTTCACGTATCTTATCCTTTACTGAAAGCTCCTCATCAATCTTATTAATTATCCCATGTATTTTATTATATAGTTCTTCACCCAATATGAACACACCTTTGTTGTAAGATATCATTTGGTCTGTGATGCGGGGCTCTCTTCATTGCCTTACGCTCATATATCCGGGTTCCTTCTTCATCCCTATCTAGTGGAATTAATGGAATTAATTTATAAGAATTAGTGGTGGGCCCGGGGGGATTTGAACCCCCGACCACCGGGTTATGAGCCCGGCGCTCTACCTGGCTGAGCTACGGGCCCTCTACTACTGCATTAAATTTATATTTTAGAGGGGTTTTTTGAGTTTACGTTCTTTACTCTATATCTGTAGAAGTTATGTTCCTAATGTCCATGACTTTAGGTACTTTTCTTGTTCTTTGGTAAGTTCATCTATTTCTACTCCGAGGGCTTTTAGTTTTAATCTTGCTACCTGCTTATCTATCTCTATTGGTACGTTATACACCTTGACGGGTAATCTAGGGTTTTTGTGTATGTACTTAACAGATAGTGCCTGGTTAGCAAAGCTCATGTCCATGACCTCGCTTGGATGTCCTTCTGCTGCAACTAGGTTAACTAGTCTACCTTCGGCTAATAGGTATAATCTCTTACCATCCTTTAACGTATATTCCATTACATTAGGTCTTATTTCTCTCTTGCTTATAGTTAATGATTCTAGATCTGGAATGCTTATTTCAACATTAAAGTGTCCGGCATTTGCTAGTATAGCTCCATCCTTCATTAACTCCATGTGTTCTCTTCTAATAACATTTATGTTTCCTGTTGCCGTTATGAATATATCACCTACTTTTGCTGCCTCCTTCATCGGCATAACTTGAAAGCCATCCATTACTGCCTCTAAAGCTCTAATGGGGTCAACTTCAGTTACAATTACGTGTGCTCCCATGCCTCTCATGCGTAGAGCTATACCTCTACCTACCCAACCATAACCTGCAACTACAACCTTCTTTCCAGCTATTAATATATTTGTTGCTCTTAGAATACCATCAACAGTGCTTTGACCAGTACCATATCTGTTATCGAACAAGTACTTCGTTAATGCATTATTAACGGCGATTACTGGATATAGCAGTTTACCTTCCTTTTCTAGGGCCTTTAACCTTATAACTCCTGTTGTAGTTTCCTCAGTACCTCCCTTGATTCTCCTTCCAAGATCAGGGTACTCTTTGTGTATTGTTGCGTGAAGGTCAGCTCCATCATCTAATACTATTTGAGGCTCATGTTCAATTACTTTTTCAATACACCAATAGTATTCTTTCTCTGTTTGACCTCTCCATGCATAAACCTTAATACTCTCCTTTGCGAGAGCAGCAGCAACATCATCTTGTGTTGAGAGAGGATTACTAGCA
>CAYPZO010000125.1:0-4992 GCA_964415135.1 uncultured Desulfurococcales archaeon
TACAATACAAGCCTAGACATGGAATGGGGAGCTATGTAGTCGAAGCACCGAGAGGAATACTCTACCATCACTATGTTGTCAATAGTGAGGGTAAAGTATTATATGCAGACATAATTACACCTACAGCACAAAACATGGCAGATGTAGAGGACAGCATTAAAACAATGATCTCCCATGAAATACGGAGAGAAGAGAACATAGATAGGCTTAAGAGATTATGCGAAAACATAGTAAGATGCTACGATCCGTGTATATCATGCTCGGTACACCTAATAATAACAAAATAGTAATAGTTGATGTATTTATGAGTGGAGAAGAAATAAAGCTTACACCAAGCCCAAAGACTAAAGCACTATATTTCTTATACTGTTTACTACTTTCACTAATACCACTAATTATATCATTATTATGTTTAATTCAAGGGCTACTTCACATAGGGCTACTCCTACTATCATTAACAATATTTATCCTAATACTATTCATGTACATTATTGAAAAATACGTATCAAGCATATCATACATGTTTACAGATACACACATTTATAGAAGGTTAGATGCATTTGAATTAATTGAGGAGAGACTACCATACACTCAAATTACATCAGTAAAAGTTAAACAAAACCCATTACAAAAAATTTTGAAATTAGCTACTATTGAAATATACTCGCATGATATGAGTAAACCAGCCTTAACCATCTCAAACATAGATTATAACAACCTTATGGAAATACTAGTCAAGATACAGAATAAATGGAAGACACAATAGCTATCAATAACGAGAGCTTGTGAATGAGACTTTGGTTGTTTATCTATTGTTTCCCATCATCTATCCTTATCATTTTCTTAGCCATTTTCAGTAGTTCCTCAATGTACTTTACCCGAACCCCTACATGCCTTATATCTAATCTAGCTTCATGACATCCCTCTATGTATAGAAAATATGCATGATCTCAGTCATCATGAATTCTATGATCTGCCTTCTCAGCTAAACTTAGAACAGCACTATCCAATAATCTTAGAGTCCATCTCCCTTTACTTTTCGCTTCCTTTACTTCCTTTAATCCTGCACCTTGCTCATAGCCTTAATACACTCTTCAGCTGCCTTGTATAGTTTCTCAGAAGCTTGTACAGGATCCTTCTTAGCAAGATAATCCTTAGCTTCTTCAAAATATTTCTCAGCTAGTTCTAAGTGTATGTCAGCTTCCTCTCTCGGGTCAAGATTCGATTCGCTCAATAATATTTCAATTATCATTGACTCTATGTCTATCTCTCTTCTACGTGCTTCTTCATACAATTTCTTAGGAATACTTATACTGATAGTCATATTTACTCCTCTTCCTCTTGATTCCGTGTTTATTGCTTCTCTCTACTCTAACTTCTTTAATTTCTCTCTTACTAATCTTAATCATTAATTAGAATTGTAATTGATGGATATAATATATGTGACTACAAGCACTGGTTTGTGAAAGTACCAAAAGTGCATTTTATACAAGGGCATCTCTTGTCGGAAGTGCAAGATGGAAGGATCTAACACTACTTCTAAGTCTAGGATATGAGGAGATCACATAATTACCATTAAGGAGGAGTGCATAGGCGTTAGCTTCCTCATGAAATATGAGAGCCAATGGCATAACATGAACCTTCAGCAAATACATGTGGCGCTAGAGTACGAGACACCCGTTGTAAACGGGATAGATGTAATAGTGAGTACATTAAACATAGCTGTAAATTCAAAATGGCCTAATAGCAATGATATACATCATTACCTCATATCAGTAGATGTTACTATGAAAATAACCCAAGAGGATAATACACTAAAATATGAAGGTAATGCATGGACATCCCAAGGAAGTAGAGATGAGAGGAGAAAAGACGTTGTTGACTGGGGCCTACAAATTGCTAATGTTATCTCATTCCTATTTGGTTTCTCTAGTAATACGTTCTCCTCAACATCAAGAATGCTGTTATCACCAGGATTGGTAATAGCGTCGTATCTAAGAACATACCATTATGGAGAAATAACTACTTGTAAACACGTTGACAATGGTGTAAGGCTTTACTGGCATCATGGATGGGAATATGTTCTAGGTTCAATTGAGCTTCAAGTACTTACAAGGCCTAATAGGCCATGGAATAATAATGATATTGTGATAATAGTTAATGGAACAGTTACTACATTTAGTCGTAAAGCGGCATTTCCATATGAATCCATTATTCCTAAACCAATTCACCACATTACGTTTAGTAGAACAATACGTAGTCCACCATGTGAATAAGGGAGCTGATAATATGAAAGCTATTAGAAAGCAATTATTGCTGCTTCTAATACTCCCTGCAACATTCTACGTTATATCAATAGTTTTCATGAAGGCTATACTATGTCCTATTCAAGTTCGTGCTCTAAACAGTGATCCCTACTTAACTCCCAATGATATATTCTTAGGTTACTTAGGCTATGAACTCTACATGATATACTTAATCATCATGCTGCCATTAATTTCAGTGAAGTACCGTATTTCAGGAATCAAGCAACCAAATAGTAGGAGATTATTAGGTAAGTTAATGAGATATGAAGTTAAATTCATATATATTCCAGTGGTAATTGCATCGTTCATGCTCATTACCTTGTATCCCCTCTTATTACATTTTATTACATTCTAATCCTAAGTTCTTTGTTGATATTTATAGACATGTTGTGCTAATTAATGCCTTAACATACTCTATACTTACCGCATATACTACAATAATGGCAATACCCTATACTACGTTTAAGGTGTATGAAGAAGTGTATTCCATTAAGGCGTCCATGTTTAGGAAGGTAGGGTATGGTATTATATCTATATTGATTGCCAAGGAGCTTGGCATAGTAGTTAGAGCTATTTTCAGTATTACAGGTAATATTACAATCTGTACTTGTTCAGCTAATGTATTAGGTATTAAGGTTATGAACCTTTCAACACCTATAGCTGAAAAATATTTTTCATCAACTATAAGTGATCTAATATCACTATGGATAGTTATCACGACGTACTTTATATTATTAAAGAAATTGATAAACAGATACTATAGTTAAAGTGTGCTTAAGAGGCCTGTGAAATGCTACGTTCCTATACCTCTCTGCTATAACGTTAAATGTGATTCCGGAAGTACTACATAAGCTGGTTTTCTGTACAGTAGACCAGCTAATTATTGATAGGTTGGGTTTAATAACATTTTACTAGGTATATATTTACTGGGACACAACTATGAGAGATCGACTGGTATTTTTATGTAAGGTTAGCAGTAAGGGAACGATATTTATACCTAAAGCTGCTCGTGAATATGTAGGAATTAGTGAAAAATCAGTAGTGATTTTAGAGGTAGATAAAGAGAAGATCATCATTAAGCCTCTTAGGGTTACGCGTGTCAAAATAGATAAGGAAACTAGATTAAAAATAGAGAAAATTCTGAGTGAAGAATATATTCTTGAAGAAGAAAAGGCTGAAAGGCTTGTCAAGAGATGAAGGTAATAAGGTATATGTTGTTGATACTAGCGTATTAATTGAGTACCTGGATGAAACGTCGCCTTTTGCTAAAGACATAGAATTATTATTTAATAAAGCTATTCAAGGCGAAGTAGTATTATGTACAACGACATTGGTAGTAGCTGAGTTACTCTACGTCGCCTCAAGGCTATATAGGGAATTCAATATTCCTAATCCTAATGAGAAAGCATTCGAATACATTACTTGGCTAAAAGAATACGTAAAGCTTAGAGTTTATGATCTAGACGATAAATTAGCATTAAGGATTGGTGAATTAAAGAAGAAGTTAAGAATAGCACTTACAGATTGCAGCGTAATAGCTTTAGCAGAAATACTTAATGCAATACCATTGTTTAAAAGAGTAGAGAATGAAATGAAACCCATACTCAATGAGTTAAGGAAGCTAGGAGTAAAATTCTTAGAAGATAGGCTAAAGTAAAATGTATTCAGTAATTTACTCATTTACTTCTCACCTTTGGAGCTTCTTGGCATATAGAAATCTTCACTCTAATTGAAAATTAGTAGTTATCTTCCATATCAGTATAAGACATTAATTATTTTCATGACATCCTTGTACAGAATGGAGAATTCTCTTTTAAAATTATTTACATATGCCAAGATAGATCATTGTTTTGACGACTCATTACATATACGATTAAATTGGCTCTTGTAACGTAATATAATGTAATATTATGTTCTTAATGCATTCACTACATTTTATGTAGTCTAATAACAACCTAACACCCGTTATATTTCCCTTCCTTCTATCTTCATCTATATACCTTAAGTAGTCAAAGATAAGCCAAAGAGCTCTATATAAAATCCCTAGCTTCAGAACATCATCTAGGTATCCCTTAGGTATTCTTTTTTGTATGGATAATGCTATAAAATACTATATATCATGAGCATCAATTCTATAAACCTCCGCAAAGATACGAATTATTTCTTCTCTTGATCTTTAGTTGTTATGTTCTTTATTTTCTACTTTAACCTAAACTCTCCATCAAATACTATATCACCAATAATGGAGGAAAGATGATATTTAGCTACATTGTCTAATAAGCTATAAGAAGAAATTATTAACCTAGTATATGCTATTCTAGCATGTTCCCCTCACGCTCCATCAGTATCTCGTAGATCTAATATATCATCTAATGCATTAACTATTGCTTCAACAATCATTTTTTAATTTCTTCTTTCGATGGATCTGGGAAAATTCTTAATGCAAATACTGCTCTACAACTCTTTACATTATTTTTCCATATGTTCTCGAATACCTTAGAATATTAAGTAAAGACTACATGAGCCTACTTTCAAATAGATATAGGAGAATATACTATATACGGTAAACACCACAATGCCGAAGAATAATGAGAGGGATGTTTAAGCGAAATTAGAAAGTGATAAGGAAGGTGATTTCAACCTTTCCATAATTATTAACTAACTGGTATCCTACTCTCATGTTTGG
>CAYPZO010000126.1:0-4949 GCA_964415135.1 uncultured Desulfurococcales archaeon
CTATATCACGTAATTCGTGTTCATCAAATTCAACTCCTGGTAAAATAGCTCCTCCTTCGCCACTCTTGTTTACCGCAATACCATAGCTTATATCCTCAAATACATGAGTGCTTTTAGTTTCATAGGTTCCTCTTGGCTCTATCCTTGTTGACCATGCATAATATGGCCCCCTCGGTCCCCATGATTTACGGGCTTCTATTTCAAAGATTATGGGCTTAAATCTTAGAGGTTTACTGAACTTTAACTTATTATCGCCTTCCAAGCCAATAATTATGGTTTTTAGGATCTTTAGAGCTTTCTTAATCTTCACTTGAATTATATGTTCACGTATAGGTACTACCAGGAATAAGATGAATAGAAAAGCGAATACTATGAGTACGATAGTAGGAGCGCCTCCAATTAATCCACCTATCAACGCAAGTCCAAGTAAAGCTGCAAAGCCATAAAATACAGGATACATGAACCTAGACACATTTAAACCAGCACCAATCAGTACGAGTTTTGCCAAGACATGTCCCCTTGGTAATTAGTTATTTAGACTACTTAAATATTCCTTAAATATTCGTTTGTTATGAGATATAATTTCTAATTTACTATTCCCTGTAGGCAATATTGTAATTCGACCTGGCTAAATTAATGACTACTCTGCTACTGCCTTAGTTGACCTCAAGTACTTTACAGCTCTTCCTTACTCCATGGAACTAGATGATTTTAAAATGAGTTAAGCTTCCTTAAAAGTTATTTTCCGCTTAGAATTTATTAACTTAAGGGAGAATTCTCCTTAGCAAAGATCATAAACTCGTTTCTGCATTCTGTAAAAACACCTCCTTGTCTCATTAATTACGAGCTTGAATAGTATCGCCTGATTATGGGGTCTACCATGTAGTAATAATAAGTCCTCATTCTCTAGCTAGTCCTACAAATATTCCATGAATTCTCCTCTTTAGTGGAAATAAGTTTCCTTAGCCTTCACGAATGTTGGTTATAGAATAGACTCTATGTATGTTTCAATGTAGATATTTTAGAACCCTATTCTTCATTAGGCTAAACATATGGTTTTTAGAGGCCTAATACTTCTAGTCCTAGAAGGTCTCTTATAGTACTTCTTTTGTTATTTATGTCTTTATCGAAGGAAATTAGGATCTTAGCTCCTACTAAATATGCTGCCATAACGTGAAGTAAATCTAATGTTTTCAGTTTAAGCCTATTGGCATAGCTTGGTGATTGACTATATAGTTCATCCCAATTAATAGTGGCTATTTTCACCTTACATTTCTTAATAGTATAGTTAACCAATGCTTCAAGTTCTATATCGCTTAAATTCATAATCCGACTATAGACAGAATATAGCTCTAATACTACTAGCTGTGAAATGACGATTTCGCTCTCTTGGTATCTTGATATAAGAGATATGGCTCTATTATGTAGCTTGTCTTTAGGATTAATATATGCTATTAAAATGTTTGTGTCAAGGTATATCAACGTTCTCTGCCTTTTTCAACATCTTCAACCGTTGGTAAATTTTTATATGGTATGCCTTCACGAAGAAATCTTTCAGTAAGTTCCTTAACTTTCCTCTTACGCTCAATGAGCTCCATAACCTTCGGTAAACCAGCCTCAATAATGATATTATAGGCGTGATTACGGCTTCTAGCAATACCTAACCTAACCATCTCTTCAACGACCTCAACAATTCTTTTACTAACCTTAATGGTGACTGTTTGCAAACTAACCACTAGTATCTCCGAGTATTTCCATAGTATTTCAGTACTATATAACTTACTATGAAGGTACACCCAATTATATGATATTCAATATGATCTCCTAATTGAGATGAGTTCTTGCTAAGATAAGACCATGCCGACTATTTCAATTAGACAACATAGAATATTTATGTTCTGCTGAACCGACTAATTAACCTATGCCTCTATTAAGAGTTTTAGCAAGCCTATATCATTTTAGCCTAGAGAAGTACGTGGGGACCTGTTTGAAGACATTAGGATGATCTCTCATAATTTTCTCAGCCATGGCCCAACGTTGTTTATATGTAATTTCACTATCAATTCTCTTCTAATGTAGATCATTTCGCCACAATCTTATCCATTTAGGATTAGTGGACGGCACGAAAAGAAGTTTGCCAAGAATGACTGTGTAGTAGTTAGACTTAGAGGAATTAGAACTAGATACAATATAAATTAAGAAGATAATTAAGAAGTGCTAGCAAAAGCTATTGGAGTAACTAAATTGTCTATCATAGCTATAAAAAGGAAGATATCTACCATCATTATCGCTAGCTTTAAGAATAGCTAGATTCTCTGGTTTAAGAGTCGAAGATATATCTCAACTAGATGATAAACGTCTTGCAGATACTGTACATAGATAGAGATTATTGGCTAATCGATAGTATTGAATTGCTAAGGATGTAATCTAATAATAGAGTAAAGTCTTGTAGTCTCTAGCAAAGTTCTTCCAAAGAATTAGATAAATGAAGACAGTATTTTCATTCTACTACAGTCACAATTACTATCCTTAATAATTAGATCCTTAATTTCAGTAACTCTTAATCAATGAATATAGTGCAATATTGTTTTAATCTTTTAATAGGTCTTAACTCATAAGCGTCATTTGAGGGGAAGTTGTGTGGCGTCTTTGAGAGAGTTTGCTATTGTCGTTGCTGTTTTTATTATTGCATTAGTTGTTAGACTTTACTATCTACTAATTTATCCTGTCTTTAGATTTGATGAGCTAGGTGAAAATCTATGGGCTTATATCATTGTAAAAGAGGGATATACACCTTTAACGAATACTGTACCCTTTATAGGAGCTTTATATAACTATCTAGCAGCTTTTATATACTTTGTTTTTAGATCGGTTTTAGCATTTAGACTACTTGTAGCCATTTTCGGTGCTATGACTATACCATTATTGTATGGAGTAGCTAAAGAACTTACTCATTCGAGGAATATAGCTCTATATTCAGCACTTATCCTAGCATTTATGCCTCCACACATACTTATAGCTAGTCATGTAGCCTGGTCCGCAAGTCTTACACCATTCTTTTTACTACTATCATTATATGTGTTCCTACAAGCGTTGAAGAGTAATAGTAGGATTAGATGGTTATTTTTTGGTACATCATTAGGATTAGCGCTTCAATCGCATCCTTCAGTTATAGCATCATTTGTAGGACTCCTTCTTACTTTTGTATATGTTTTTGGAAGAAGTATTATTAAGAAGCTAATCTCAAGGAGAGTAACTACGTTTATCTTAATCGGTTTCTCTTTAGGATATATTAATATGATAATATATAATATTATTAATCCCCTAAATTCCTTGACTTTCGTTTTAAGCGCTAAATGGGTTGGATTATCATCAAATATAACATTTTTTGAATATTTAAGACGGTTATTCTTCATATCTTTAGAGTTCATTAGTATGTTTCCCATGGGAATTCCTGTTATGAGTTTACCTCATCTCATTAAATTGCCATTATTTTATTTATTTATATCACTATTCTTAGCTATATCAGCCTATGCTATTATAAAGACTAGATTAGGTAGAGGAATACTTATGTACATCGTTATATCAATACTTATTCTCGCAATTGGTACAAAGGGTGCCATGACCTTAAATATCTTTGGCTTTGCCTGGGGTCCTCATTATCTTCAACAGCTTGTTCCACTAACTGCCCTACTAATAGGATTAGGTGTAGGAGTAATGGTTTCACAAAATAAAGGATTATGTAGATATAGAGTTTTATTGAGAAGAATTATTATGTTCACAGTATTCTCTTTCATAGTGTTATGGCCTTTTTCTACTATGATAGGAGCCATTAATTACCTAGATCAGGAAAAGTGTACCAATAGAATATTCCTAGATATAGTTAATGTATTTAAAACTAAGTTGGGAACCAGTACTCCCATATACATTAAGTTATCGAGTACCTACCCGACTCAGTTATTGTTGTATAAATTACTAATATTAGAAAACCTGGATGTTTATCCAAGATTTAGTACTTCTTTCAAACAATATCTTAAGAATCCTCATAAGCTTATTGAATATATTACTTCAGAATTTAAGGTATTCCTCAATGAAGTTGATAAACAAGGTAAAGGAGTCTTAATCTTAGATCCCTCTACTAAAACTTCTAGCATTTTTTTAAGAAAAATTATGGATAACTATAATATAGTTGCTAACTACATAGTCTATGGCTGTTTCGGAAAACCTTTCTATAAAATCTTAATGTTTAAAAAACAATAACATTCTGAAAATACTAACAGACAAACCTTATCTTAACCTCATCTCCTCGCACTGTCGTACTCAATCATATTATGAACAGTTAAGGCGTTTTTAATAGATGCGTTGAGAATTGTATGGTGGATTTGATGGTGTTTAGTGAAGAATGTTGTAGCAGTGCTTAATACTGACGCAATGTGTTATATTTTATTGGTGGCTGGAGGTAGGGTTTATGCCTGTAGAACCTGTTGTTGAATGGATTAGGAAGTATGGTGTTAAGTGGAGGCTTATTAGGGCTTCAGGAAGGACTACTACAGTAAATGATGCAGCGAGGTTTTTAGGTGTTGATAGATCTAGGATAGTTAAGACACTCATAGTAGTAGCCGGTGATGACGTATATGCAGTGGTTATTCCTGGGGATAAAAGGTTGGATATGAGAAAGCTCGCAAACATTGTCGGGGTTAGGCCAAGGTTAGCTAAGCCAGAAGAGGTAGTTGAGAAAACAGGATACACCGTAGGCGGAGTACCCCCTATTGCTCTCCCCGACAGCGTCAAGTTGGTTGTCGATGAATTCCTACTCAGACATGATAGAGTCTATGGTGGTGGAGGAGAGGATGGGGTACTACTTGAATTCAACCCTAAGGAACTCGTAGAACTAGTAAAACCACTAGTCACGAAACTAACAAGATAACTAGGAATACCAAGGAGCCGGT
>CAYPZO010000127.1:0-4904 GCA_964415135.1 uncultured Desulfurococcales archaeon
TACTCAAAGACCTAGGAATAGAATTAGAAGGTATCTCAATTCTTTTTGTTGTTTTAGAAAAGATTAAAGAATCATGGGGTATCACAGGTGAAGTAAAAGACATGTATCTCAATTCTTTTTGTTGTTTTATCAAAGGTGAACTTGTATAGTAGTCCCTCAGTTGTCCTATAGACGTATCTCAATTCTTTTTGTTGTTTTAAGTGAATACTCTGATTGTTAATCTATCATAGAATGCTTGATCTTCAAATCTCAATTCTTTTTGTTGTTTTAGTCGTTATAATACGCTTCATAGACGAATGGAAGCGGGCAAGGGCATCTCAATTCTTTTTGTTGTTTTACCCACAATTGACGACTACAACCTAGCGTCTCCCGTAACGGAGAACATCTCAATTCTTTTTGTTGTTTTAATTACATGTTTACCATTTTTTTCAAGTAAGTTGATTACATCTAAAAGAACATCTCAATTCTTTTTGTTGTTTTATTAATAAAGAGATTGATAAGAAGCTTAGGGAACTAATTTTCATAACATCTCAATTCTTTTTGTTGTTTTATAGTTGTCGAGAAGACAAAGGTGTATATCATGCAAACAGTGTATGACATCTCAATTCTTTTTGTTGTTTTATTTATCTTCTTTACCTCTTCGGGATCATCGAAGACTACTACGTGTTCGACATCTCAATTCTTTTTGTTGTTTTAGGGACTGTGTCCGTGAACATAGACGAGATTATTAGGAAGCTTGCTGAAGCCGCATCTCAATTCTTTTTGTTGTTTTAAGGAATACCTAAAGAAACTGATAGAAGCAATGAAACGAGAAATAATAGAATCTCAATTCTTTTTGTTGTTTTACCTAGGAGTTCGCCTCCTGGTCTCCACTTCTCTATCCAAATTAGTATCTCAATTCTTTTTGTTGTTTTAAGGAGTCTACTACTGCACTATAACGGTGCAAGCAGTAGACTCGGAGACCATATCTCAATTCTTTTTGTTGTTTTAACATTAGGTGCAACCTCCTTAACCAATGCCATGACACCGCTCATAATTATCTCAATTCTTTTTGTTGTTTTAACAGGTAAATACCTCAACTTTTCATCGCTTTGCTCAGAATATATTTATCTCAATTCTTTTTGTTGTTTTAGGGTGGTGGGTTCTATTATTGTTATTTGTTTGTATTTTAATAAGTTTTACGGAATGTAATGAAAGCTTTCATGCGCGGGTTCTCTGGTATTTAAGTTTTATTTGTGCACCTCTCCTTGAGTTCAAGTACATTGCATGGTGTGGTGATATCTTATAAATTATTCACTTTATTGAGACGGGTTCTTGGAGTACCGCACGAGACTAATGTTTCAAGTATTACTTGGGCTCACTACTTATAAATACATTACACTTAACCATAGCTTATGGTTTAAGTGCACTAACTCCTAATTGAGAACTCAAGAAAGCTTATAAACCCGGGGGTATTTAAGGGGAGTTATAAGGGTTTCTTTGTTTGTGTTTGTAGTTGGGTTTATTTCTGTTGTTTGTATGTTTTTGTTTGGTTGGGTTTGTTGCCTTTGTGGGCTTCTTTGGGTTTTGATGGTGTTGTTGGTGTTGTTCGTAGGTTGTTGTTTGGTGTTGGTAGGTTGTTTTATAGGTTTGTTGTTTGGTTGAGGGTTGATGGTTGTTGTGTTTTGCCTCCTTTTACTGGTAAGGTTGTTAAGTCTTTGTTGATTAAGTGTAATCCTAGGTTGGTTAGTGTTTTTGAGGGTCGTGTTTTTCCTAAGCCTATTAGGGTTTCTACTCTTTTTAGGAGGAATGGTTATTTTTTGTGGAAGAGGCGTGGTTGTGGAGATGTTATTAGTGTTGATGGTGGTGACGTGCTTGGATTTATTGTTGGTTGTTATGGTGAGTATTTAGAGGATGTTCTCTCAGCTATTGATAACTTACGTGACGTAGACTTGTTTGGTTGTAGGTGGAGTGTTATTGAGTTAAGTGCTGAGTGTTTTAGGATTCCTTCTAGGGAGCCTCTTTATCGCCTCGACGATGTTGATGTTGTTAAGGTTGTTTTTAGGACTCCTGCATTGTTTGTTGATCCTTTTAAGCCTTCTAGGTTTAGGAGGTTTGCCCCTATTTCGGGGTTTGTTTTCTCCTATAATATTGGTGATGTTGCTCGTCTTGAGAGGGAGCCTGACTATATTTCTCTTGTTAACTTATTTTCTGCTCTTGTTGTTGAAGCTCATAGTTGTCTTGAGACTTGTAAGAGGGTTTTCTACATTTATGATGGTAAAGAGCTTCCAGGTGTAATAGGGTACGTTAACTATCACTTAGAGAATGATATATTGTCTAGTTATCCTGAATTCAAACTATTCGTTGAGAATGTTCTTACCCATGCATACGTTATGGGTGTTGGTAGTAGTAGAGCTGATGGTTTTGGCCACGTAGATATAGCACTAATTAAGTCTAATCAGGGTAAAGGAAATTAGAGTCTTATTATTGCTTCGCGTGTTATGTCGTCTACTATCTTATACTTGTTGTCCTCTTTCACTATTATCCCTGTCTTCATTAATGTTACTATGATGTTGTATAGCCTGTTATCTGGTATTGTTTTTCCCTCATATCTCTCTATGTACTCCTTAACCTTACTCCATGTGTTGCACCCACAAGCTATGGCTTTTAATGCTAATCTATATCTTTGGTAAGCTATGGCTCTTTTTCTAAGTAGTTTTTCTATTTCTTGTTTTGTAAGCCTTACTGCTTCTAGGGAAACCTGATCTACGAGTTCTCTTGATGCTCTCCCTGTTTTCCAGGCTTTTGCTCCAAATGCTGTTAGCCATCCTGGTACTCCGTCTAGTTTGCTTATAGCATAGTCTATTACGTCTTCGCTTACCTTTAATCCTATTTGCTTGAATCCTTCTTTGAGGAATAGCCTTGATTCTTCTCTGGTAAATTTCCTCAAAGTTATTTCTGTTCTAGTTCTACCGTGTAGTGGGTGTCTTGGGTTATCCACACCAACTATATCGTATAGTAGTCCTACTTCGGAACCCGTTAATACCACTACTATGTTGTCTAAGTTATCGTATGCGTAAGCTAATGCTAATGTAAATTCCCTTGATAGTGGTCCTCTAAGGCATTGAGCTTCATCTACTGCAAATACTATCTTTGTTTTCCTGCTTCTACACCATTTATCTAGAGATTCAAGTATATCAGATAAATAAGCCCTATCAGTACCTCTCCACTTCAAGTTCACGGATATTACTCCAGCTGTAAGCTTTACATCAACTCCTCTTGTACTCCTCAATAAACTTATTAAGCTTTTATAATGTGAGGTTCTATGAATAACTTCCTCAATGCCTTTAGCTATTAGTTCGTATAGTCTAAGCCTACTATATTTTTCCTCAATCCTCCTACCATCAATAACCATGAATGGATAGTTACAAGTATTTAAGGCTACTAATAGTAGAGAAGTCTTACCTAATCTACGTTGACCTAGTATTAATATTAACTTATCATCTCTATCAATAGCTTCTAGTAGTTTATTTAGCTCCTCCTCACGATTAAATAAGTCTTCTTTTCTCCTCTTCGGTTTTTCATCAAAATACACGACTTCTGCCCCAGAAGTATACTTTTGCCCCAGAAGTCTTTAATCCTTCTGCGATCAGTATTGTTATTAACGTGTTAGTTGATTCCTTTAAGCTTTAATAGTTGTAAAGAGACTTTTAATGAATAGTAATAGTGGGGTTGGTGCTTTAAAGTGAGTATATGTGGTTTTGAGCCAAGATTTATTGATAGGGTCGAGGAAATTAATGCTCTTAAGGATTGGTGCTCTGACTTTAGGGGCATCCCCCTATATATTTATGGTCCTGAGGGTTGCGGTAAGACTAGGCTTCTTAGAGAATTTGTTAGGAAATTTAACGATTTCTTCGGCGATAATGCTGTTGCCGTATATATTGATGCTTTAGAGAGAAGTTCGGTAAGTGAAGCACTATATAGTTCTCCAAAAGTTAAAATACTAGAGAACGTTATCCGGATCCTCGTTGAAAGGTTTATTGGTCAAGGTGTTGGTAAGGTTCTTGCTGATAATATTTCTACAATACTTGAAAAAGCTATTGCTAGGAAGAAGTATGAGAATTCATATATTTTAATTGTTGTTGATGACGTGGTTAAAGCTATAGGGTTAAATAGAATTGAATGGTATGTTAAATGGCTATATGAGCTAATGTGGAAGCTTGCAGAAAAGTATAGACCAAAATCCATAAACTTCATAGTTACCACAAGTGAAGGAATAAGTTTAGACCTCGTAACAAGGCATAGGCATTCAGCAGTTTACCTCATATGGAATCTCGATAGGGAGGGTTTTGAGGAGTTATTCTATGAGCTTAATCCTCCTAGTAGTATTAGCTTTGAAGATATTTGGAAGCTGTTAGGAGGCAATCCTGGAAAGCTAATAGAGTTAGCAAAGAGATTTAAATGGAATATAGAAATGATGATTAGAGAGTATACTAATTCTCTGGAAAGAACCATAGTAGAGGTGATGAGGATGGGATTATTAGAGGAACTTAAAATGATTGTAGAAGATATTGATGCACTATATAGCGTATCATCGCCGAAAATGAGTAAGCTAGAGGAAATGCTTGTTGAGAGAAACTTAATCATATATAAGAAGTGGTCAACAATAAGTGGAGACTATGTTCCACCGAACAGAGAGATAGGAGTAGGACTATATTATGCATGGCAGGTCCCGCTCTATAGGGAAGTGATAGCGGAAATTATAGAGAAGTAACTGTTATCAGCAATATTTACTCGTTAACTAGTTTTTCTAGTGCTCTTCTTATTACTTCTTGTATTGTTATGTTCTTGTATTGTTGTTTTAGCTTAATGTATGCTTGTTTTAGGAGTTTCATTGTTTCTCCCGTTAACTCTATTGTTATTGA
>CAYPZO010000128.1:0-4884 GCA_964415135.1 uncultured Desulfurococcales archaeon
CTATATAGTGATTCATCACTGTATAGGAATATTCCGTGTACTATACCTTTAGATGTTGGATCGTACTTTTCAATTAGGTTGTGGTATTTGATGAGTGCTTTAAATGCCTTGTATAGTGAGGGATGTGCTTTACTTCTTTCCTCTAGCAGTTCCCATAGTCTTCCTTCTCTTATTGCTGTACGTATTTTCTTTAATTCCTCGTAGATAACATATAGATTGTGTAATGCTAGGAGCTTTACTTGATCTCTTCTTGATAATTCTCTTACTTCTTGAGGTGTGTATCTAGAGCATATGGGGCATGTGCAGGGGAATTCCTCTAGTTCGTCAAGTCTATGTGTTCTACTTGGTGTTATGTATCTCTTATCTCTAGCATATAGTATATACGATGCTGAATCAAATGTATCTACGCCTAGAGCTACGAGAAATGGTAGTATCATAGGATGTCCTGCTCCAAATAAGTGGAGCGGTTTGTCTGGTGGTAGTATTCTTTTTGCCTCTCCTACCATGTTTATTATAGTTGAGTACTCGTATCTTTCTAGCAATTGTGTTGGGCTTCCTATAGCATACATACTATAGTATGGCATGTGTGAGGCTTCTTTTGCTGCGTATCTTATTAAGTCAAGATACTTTCCTCCCTGTATTGGAAGAACCCATATTCTTTCATCGTCTTTTATGTATTTTAATGCACTTTTAGCCCTTCTTAATGTCTCATCTACCGTGTACTTTGCTCTATCCCAGTCAACGTTTTCTGGTGTAGGGATGTCTAATATAACTGCTATATCAGAGTTCATTTTCTGCTGAGTTAGTACTATTTCATCAGGTTCTACATCTATGGTTCCATATCGAAGTATTTGGTATGCACCAGAATCGGTCATTATAGGTCCATTATATCCTATGATCTTATGTATGCCTAACTCTGATGCTTTATTCTTAAAATGTTTTAATACTAAGTAAGCATTGGTTATTATTGCATTAAAACCTATACTAATAATATCCTGGATTGGTATTTCTTGCTTAATGATATTTATAACTGGGAATACTATGGGAGTTGTTATTTTCCCATGTCTTGTCTCTATTACTCCTATACGTCCTGCAAGATCTTTATCCTTTATTTCGAACATTGCTGGTTTAAAGGCTATGCTATTTCCGTACTTAGTTTTTTCCTTCTTTCCTCAATATACTTAGTGTATATGCTGTACACCTTATTTGCCATCGGTCCTTGACCTTCTACCCCATGCTCGCTGACCTTAATGCTATTAAATATCATTACTACACCTGCTTCTGGATAAACTTTAATGGCATCTCTTCTAAGTCCTAGTTCTCGCTCTAATATTTGAGCAAATTCGTAGGGATCGAATAGTGGTAGTTCTTTAATGAGAATTTCTGATATAACGCTTCCTTTGACTATGACTTTTACGTATTTGTCTCCTCTTTCATCAACAACATTATTTAGTATTAAGTTCATATCTGGGTGGTCGAATGCTTCAAGAGTTCCTGTATATGTTTTTCCATTAGTTAATCTTACTGCTATTTTTCTACCTACTAGGGAATTTAATTCACCTACGATTTTTCTACTTATACCTGCAAACGCCATGGGCCTACCCCTCGCTTAAGACTATTGTGTGCAGGTTACTATAGGTTTCTATTATTGTATGGAGATATTAACTCTTACATTCCCTTATGAAATATTAATATTTTTTAACTCTCCTAGTCTTATTAGGCTTGGTGTATCATAGTGATATTGCTAAGAGAAGAATGTAAGATAGAGACTATTGAGAAATCACTATTACCATACATCTATATTATAAACGCTAAATGTGAAAACTTTGACTTAAAAATGGATATTCACGAAGAAGTACTCATCTTTGAGCCTAATAATGTAGTAGAATTCTCCATAAGTACTGATAAGCCTAAGTGTAATACCTCAACTGATTTCTGTGGTACAGGAAATGTTGTATCTATTAAGGGCAATGATGTAAATAAACTAATAGTCTCTATTGGGGGCTTTCTATTAGTACTTTTTTCAAATAATATAGATTTTACTAATAAGTTTAAGCCATTAATGAAGGTATATATAAAGTTAAGTAGGAAACAATAGCTTAGTGACTCTTTATAAATTCCTCTATTTTTATGGAGGATGCGATGGAGTACCTACTATTAGCAATATCAGTGTTAACGATAGTATTAGCTTTGGTACTTATGCATAGAAAGGTTAAATTAGGTAAATGTAATGATCAACACTTTAATATTCCATATACAATAATTAGGGAAAGAAACTATAACTATGCATGTATAGTAAATAGTTTGTCATTGTTAAATAAGAATGCTATTAATGAATTAAAATTGTTAAGTAACATAATCGAGGATAGATCAAAGGATACAAGGGATGTGGCATACATTTTAACAACACGTATAGTACATGGTAGAGCTGAGCTATATCTAACACTTTTACAGCAAGTGAAAAGCGAAAAACCTCTATCATTAATAAATGAATACCATATACTTAAGAGTATAATAAATACGAGGTTAAAGAGCATTAGGTTAAAGACCATTACTATCAATACCGATAATTCTATAACCATACCAATACCAAAAAAATCGTCATCTATGAAGAACTTATTGTTATCAACAAGCCTATTAAACATAGGTGAAGTACTAAACTCATATAATATGCAATTATCGAAATTACCTAACCTCTACTATGGAGGAAATATCCATGAACATGAATTAGCACGTGAGGTGTGCTTAGGTAAAAGTATAGTTGATAATAGAAGTAGTGTATGCATACCTCTAAGTGATTTGGAAAGACATGTATTGATAATAGGTTCGACAGGATTTGGTAAGACAACAACGACAGCTAGGCTTGTTAAAGAATTAATTAAAAACAATGAATGTAATGTACTCATATTTGATTGGCATAACGAGTACCTAGGAAAATTGAAGACCTTGGGGATCAATAATATTAAAGTATACAACTTAATTAATGAATATCTTCAAATACCCCTAATACCCATTAACGATAAAGAAGATATAGTTTCATCAATTGAGGTAATTGAGAAAGTTCTAGGGCTTACACCTCCACAGATATATGCGTTAATAAAGATCTTAGAAAGACTACTAAGCTCCGGTGAGTACCTTAATGAAATAAACTTAAATAAAATACTAGACCGTATAAGAGCTGATGATTATGAATCTAGAGCTCTACTTGAAGCAAAAATGGCGCTATATAGGAAGCTATATCCATTATCTAATGGTGTATCAAGACACTTATTTAAAGGTATCTTAAAGTACTATGACCATATGAGCTTAATTAAGAAAATTACGGAGAAGCCAATTACCATTATAGAACTAGGAGATATACATAATACTAGAATTAGAACACTTTATGTAGTAGCGCTACTAAAACATATTCTTGAAGGTTTTAGGAGAATTAGAAGAAGATATAACTTAAAAATATTCGTGGTTATTGAGGAAGCGGAGAACTTATTTAACGTAAATGAGGCTATGGAGATATTATTGAGTATGCTTATGGAGTCTAGAAAGTATGGAATTCACTTCATATTAATATCTCATTCCATAGCTAACCTTCCAATACAAGTAGTGGAAAATGCTAATGTAAAGATAATTCACTCAGTTAAATCTGAAAAAGACTTAAACTACATAAGAAATTCAATAAAGCTTGAAAGGGAGATACTCGATCTCTTACCATACTTAAGGCCTGGTGAAGCTATTATTGCATCTACTAGTATAGACGAACCTATACTATGTATCATAACTCCATGATTATTGCGTAGTTATAGTTGTTCAAGAAGTTAATGAAGTGATAGAAAAATGTTTTAAGTCATTGAATTAGGTTTCACATCGTTTAAAAATCTCTCATATAGTTATCTTACTCTTCTTTTTCTTCCTCTTCTTTCTTCTCCTTCTTCTCCTCTTCTCTTTCCGTCCTCGTTGCCGCTATTACGTCATCGATTCTTAATATTAGTGTTGCAGCTTCTGTTGCCGCTTTAATAGCATTTACCTTAACTGATACAGGTTCTAATACTCCTGACTTGAACATATCGGTTACTTCTCCTGTATAGATGTTAATTCCATACCATTTTCCTTCAGGCTTTGAATGTGCAGCTCTTAGCTCTATTAATTTCTCTACGGGATCATATCCTGAGTTTTCTATAAGTGCTGAAACTAGTCCTTCAAGTGCTCGAGCAAATGCTTGTATAGCTAATTGTTCTTTACCTGTAAACTTAGCTGCATACTCTTTGAGGTGCTTAGCTACTTCTATTTCTATGGCTCCTCCTCCAGCAACGACTTTCGCGTCCTTCATAGCATCTGCTACAACAGATAATGCATCATGTAATGCTCTTTCAGCTTCATCAACAAGTCTCTCAAGACCACCTCTAATTACTATGCTTACAGCTCTTGGGTTCTTACATTGTTCTATGAATACCATTTTATCTTCTCCAACCTTCCTTTCTTCTACAAGTCCTGCTTCTCCAAGATCCTCTGGTGTTAGGTCTTCAATGTTTGTTACTATTCTTCCTTTGGTTGCTCTTGCTAGTTTTTCCATGTCGCTTCTTTTTACTCTTCTTACTGCTAGTATCTTCTTCTTAGCCAAGAAGTGCTGAGCAACATCATCAATACCCTTCTGGCAAATAACAACATTAGCACCAATATTGGAGATTTTATCAACCATTTTGCTTAATATTTCTTCTTCTTCTGCAAGGAATTTTCTAATTTGTGATGGATCACTAATTCTTATTTCTGCATCTATTTCGGGTTTCTCTATTTCCAGTGGGGAGTCTAGTAGTGCTATTTTTGCTTTTTCAACTCTCTTAGGCATACCAGGATGAACAACCTCCTTATCAAGAACAACTCCGGCTACAA
>CAYPZO010000129.1:0-4883 GCA_964415135.1 uncultured Desulfurococcales archaeon
TACCATAAGCTGATATAGCTACACCTACACGTGGACTATAAACCCCATCTCCATCAACTGATATGCTCGATATATTCCTTAGCTCCTTTACAATAACCTTATCGTTTACTAAGTCTATACATTCAATACCTTGAATTCCCTTGGGATGTACATTAATACCAAAGCATGCATAATCTAAGTACATGGAGCCTTTCAATGCAGGGTAGCTTGCTAGTTGTTTTATCTTACCATTACTTCTATTAACTTCATAAACCCCTAAATTAACATGCCCATCTGCTCTTGCGACGAGGAGTCTATCGTTTATGGGGTCATAGATTATTTCAGATACTTCGCCAGCCCATTTAGTCTCGTGATGTATGCTCTCCTTCCATAGAAGTCTAACATTATTGTTTGCAACATCATATTCGTGTACATGACTATACTTGTTTACAAAGGATATTGTGGAACCATACTTGCTTTTTCTCTTATACACTGCCGGCGCATGAACCCATCCACCAAAATAAATAAACTCGTCGACAACGTCAACGGCATTATATGTATCACCTCCAGATCTAGGTGCAGGTCCTATATAATTAAAGTCGTATTCAATTACTTCGTCTTCACTAATGAAGTATGATTTTGCTTCAAACGATAACGTATAATACAGTACTCCACGATGGTATTTTAATCCAAATATTCCCCCACTTCCCCATTCAGGTCCATGTCTAGGAGGATGTAGTGGTAATTGAAATAGTATTTTGCTCATTGAGGAGTATACCTCATGTTTTTAAAAGTATCATTGGTAGCACTGATAGTTTGAATAATGCTTGTTTTAGTGGAGTTAGTTGTAATGTCTTTGTCTTCTTTATAGTGGAATTTATTCCCATCATTAATAGGTCATTGTTCTCCATTAGTTTAAGTATTTCCTTTAATTTATTTTCATCTTTTTGCGATAGAGGTTGCATGATGTTATAGTTTATGTTATGCGTTTTAAGGACTCCCGTAACCTTACTTAGTACTCTCTCGTTTCTTGAGTCATAGTATACGTCGATACCTGTGTTATGGAAGTTTGCTAGTGGTAAAGCAAATTCAATTATCTTTTCAACATCCTTATCATCCCCGTATACTAGTATTGATTTTATCTCCTTTGGCGGGTTTTTTGCTAGTGATGTATAAAGGAATATTGGAAGATCTAGTTCAATAATTACTTTGTGAATTACTGGCGTAATCGGGGAAACCCCATTAATAGGTGATGCTAGCGCTACTAAGTCTATGGGCTTACTCCTAGCATAGTTTATTAGCTCTTTACTAGGCTTACCTCTTAGGATTATCTTCTTAACTACGAGTACGTGTTTTCCTAGAAGGGTTAGTTCTAGATCATCTACTGCTTCTTCAGCTGCTTTCCTCATAATATCCTTGAACAACGAGGTATAAAAGTGCCTTGAGCGTAATGTTGATATTACTGCTACTACATGGTATATCGCGTTAGGGAATAGTAATGCAAGGTACTCTGATGCCTTTACTACTCTTTCACTCCTAGTAGCATAGATCATAATATTTCGTATGCGCTTCATAAATAAAACCTCTTACCCTATATATGTAACATGGAGTAGCGAATAATTAAGTATACTGATGAAAGTGTAACTGTAGCTACCATTACTGGTATACCGTACTTCATGAACATTTTAAACGAGATATGGTATCCATACTTATCGGCTATTCCAGCTACAACAATGTTAGCGCTAGCTCCTACTAATGTTCCATTACCTCCTAGACATGCTCCAAGGCTTAAAGCCCAAAGCAATGGTATTGGGTCTAAGTGTAGTGTTGATGATATGTTAAATACTACTGGTATCATTGTCATAACGAAGGGTATGTTATCGATAAATGCTGAGAGTACTGCGGATGTCCATATTATTAACAGCATGATTATAGAGAAGTTACTAGATATATAGCAAATGCTATTTGCAACTAATTCTACGAATCCAAGCTTCTCAACACCCCTTACTACAATAAACATTGCCATAAAGAATACTAGAGTTGACCAATCAACATCTCTAAGAACTCTTTCAATATCTATACTCTTACCTGTCAATATCATGAGGATGCTAATGCCTATTAATGCTGGTATGGCTGGAGGATAACCTAATAAGTCTTCAAGGAAGAAGAGTATTATTACAACAATAAGTGAAAACAAAACTCTCTTTAACAACTTCTGATCTATAGGACCATAACTATACTTTATCTCCTTTATCTTTGCCACAGTTTCATTGTATTTTAATAGCCAAGACCGTATCATAATCTTCATTACTATTAGGAAGAGTATAAAGTCAACAATAACTATTGGTGTAAGATTATATATAAAGTCCATGAACCCCAACTTAGCAATAGAGCCTATCAATATGTTGGGTGGATCACCAATAAGTGTAGCAGTTCCACCAATGTTTGAGGCAAATACTATCATTAATAGGAGTGGACGAGGATTAATCTGTAGCTCACGAGAGATCTCTATTACTAGAGGAGTTATTAAGAGAACGGTAGTTACGTTATCTATGACAGCTGAGACTATAGCTGTGATCCCTGATAGCACCGTTACTAATATGTAGGGTCTCTTAAAAACATTAGGAGTATTTTCGTAGCTATATAGCCGAAGATCCCAGTCTTACTGAGTATTCCTACCATCATCATCATCGACATGAGTAATAATATGGTATCTAAGTCAACACTATTTATGAGATCAATAAAATTAGTAAATCTTAGGGCAAGATTTAATATCATTACAAGGCCAGCGCAAAGCAGTGCAGCTGCTGTTCGATGCATGACCTCAGTTATTAGGAGACCATATAGTAAGCATAGTATTCCAAGTCCTAGTATAGCACTTAGTATGTTTGCTGCCATGACCACTTACCTGTCTTTAGCCACACTAAACCAGTTAACGTAAATCAGTTCTAAGCGTTAATATTTCTTATTATAAGGTGGAATAACCGTTATCAGGAGCTTAAGATATAAGCTTTACCTAACTAATATAATAGTATAGTGGAAATCATGGACAAAAAGATCATACCATTAACTATAATAGTTATAGCCGTTATAGCCGGTGTTGCATTTTATTTGCTATCTAGTAAACCTGCCATTATCGATGTAGAGGAGCTTATCAAAGGTGTTGAAAAGAAGTTCTCATTAGAAAGCCCTTCATTTAAGTATGGCGAAGATATTCCAGTAAAATATACACTTGATGGCGAAAACCTATCGCCTCCACTAAGTTGGAGCGATGCTCCACCTAATACTAAATCATATGTATTGATAATGTATGATCCAGATGCACCAAAAGGAATATTCTATCACTGGATACTATATAATATACCAGCTGAGGTAACAAGCCTACCTGAAGGAGTATCAGCAGTAGATAAAACACCTTATGGGCTACAGGGAGTTAATGACTATGGACGAATAGGTTATGGAGGACCATCACCTCCTCCTGGAAGCAAACATAGATACATATTCCTACTCCTAGCTCTGGATACCGAGTTAAACCTTAAACCTGGAGCAAGCATCGATGAAGTTCTTAAGGCGTGTGAAGGTCATGTAATAGCTTATGCTGAGCTCCTAGGATACTATGGTAGATAAAATATCTTTTTCATAGCTCCTTGTCCTACTTTTACCGCTTTACGTAATGTTATTGTTCAATTAGTTAATTTGTCATATTTGTCTTACATGTAATATTAGTAAAATTTATAAACCTAGATTTTCCTGCTATGCTAAGGTGAAATGTGTGAGTGGAGAAGCAGGTAGAAAGAAGACTATCACTATAAGGGGTATTGATGAAAACCTATATGAAAGACTAACCGTACTTGCCCGTGAGACTGGTAGGACTATTGGCGAGTTAATTAATGAGGGCATGAGGGTACTATTATCAATAGCATCACCACTAGCAAGGACTACTCAGAAAGCTATTGAAAGAGTATCATCAGTGGGTAAAGTAGTTGCTGAAGGCGTTGAAACAGGCTTAGGTGAGATTAGAGAAATATCTAATATAGATGAATTAATTATAAGTAAGGAAGATTTAGAAGATATTGATCAACCAGTAGTGTTTAAGAATATTAAGAAGCTAAAGTTCGAAGATAATGTAACATACGAGTTAATTGAAGCTAAAGTTAAAGGAATAATACTATGCGATGAAATAATAATACCCAAAACAATACCAAAACTAAAATTATTGAGTAAATGTAAGCTAATTAGGAGAATAATAGTAAAGTAGTGAAGAAAACCTAAGGTAAATATTTTTCTCTGATTCATTTTATTTTACCAGCCACCTAGTATAATATTGGGTAGAAGGGGTTGTTCGCTAAGTATGCTGCTATTGTTAAGAATTTACGTGGCGTTGTTTTGGTTAATTTAGGTGATGAGAATTCTTGGAGTAGAGTTAAATGGCTTATCAGGAAGTTTAGGTGTAGGGATTTAGGTTTACCTCCATGTATTGTCGAGAGATTTAGGGATAAGCTCTCAAGCTACCTTAACGGTAATCCCTTTAGAGAACTTATATATCCTGTCCCACTACTCTATAACTTAGTTCATGTTTTCGAAGCTAAGGGGTTTCTGAGGGAGCTAGTAGAAGCTCTTATTCTTTCCTCAACATACATTTCCCCATTACTTGTACTAACTGCTAAGTACCTTAATGATATAGATCATATATGTATTGAGAAGGTTAAGACCTGTAAGGAGCTTGATGATAGCAGTTGGAAGCTTCATTTAAGAATAGCTGATTACACTATACTTGATATGTATGAAAAGTGTATTGAGGAGAACATTAAGGTTTTAAACTTATTAAAGAGCAATAATGTGGAAGAAGTCAATAATGTTCTTGAAGAGAGAATAACCAGGGTTAAGAAGGATAAGAAGAGGTA
>CAYPZO010000130.1:0-4804 GCA_964415135.1 uncultured Desulfurococcales archaeon
TTTCCTAGGGTCGAGAATAAATGTTTGCTAGAGCCTGAAGTAACAACGCCTATATATGCTGATGGTACTGAAACACCTAGATTACGTGAGCATGTAGCTCAGCCAGTACCGGTTATTTACCCTGTTATAGCTAGGAATGTAGTTTTTAAGTTTATAATTGGCATAGGGCCTAACGTAAGCAAAGAATGCCAAAAAGCTCTCTTTGATTGGTTTAATGAAGTACTTAACGTTGGTATAGGGGCTAAAACAACCTTAGGATACGGCTTATTCTCTGTGTACAAAAGGGAAATAGGTGATTAAATGGACATAAAATTGCAGGATTTCATATGTAGCTTATACGTATTAAATAATTTGAAACTAGTACCAAAATACATGGAGGAGATAATTTCACTTATATTGGATAAATATGATAAAACACCCTGCAAGGAATGGAATGAAAATTTAATAGCTAAAGTAAAATCACTAGCAGGTGTCATCGAAGGCGATGAGAAAAACCTGATGGTAAGACTCCTTTCATTATTCCATGATATTACTTCTCTAAGACTAAAAATCTATGAAGTACCAGCAAATGAGTTAAGTTATGTAATGCATTTATTGAAGGATGAAATAAAGAATAGGATACCGCATGAGTATACGGTTGAGGAACTTTACGCCATATTATGGTCGCCTTTACTCTCGGGTTTAGATGAAGCTAAAAGCAAAGAAGTTTTAAATATTAATGTGTTTAGTACTCTAATTAATATCTTATCGGTACTTTCATACCTTAGCTCCTCAATATACTTAATACGTAAAATAGTAGTTGAGTCAAAAGGCTTAGGTCTCTTAACTTCTGAGATAAGATGTAAGTATTGGTTACTGGCTTCCTCAAGAATCCCTCTTGATATGAGGGCAGCTAGTAATTTAATTTCAGGAGCAATTCTCTATTCAGCACTTACACTTTATAAGGAGTTAACCCCATTTTTGGTTTTAAGGCCTCCCGCCATACTTAACCCTATGTTTGTGAGTGCCAGAAAGGGTTCCATTAGTAAATTACCTGATGCTTTCAATAGGATAGCTTTCGTACCAGCTATCGCGACAGCCGTAGTTGTAGGTGAAGCTAACTTAATTGATGAACTATGTAAGAAAGTGAATAGCGCATTAAGAGAGTATTGGGGTCATGTAGTCAATAAACTAGAGAATGAAGTAAGCACACTATTAAGTGATATAATAAGAGGCAAGAACCCTAAGGCAATACATTTAGTTAAGATTGAAGAGAATAACATTAAAAAGCTACTAAGTGAAGTACGTGAAAATCCTCCATACACTTTCACAACTACCTATACATATATAGAGAACGAGTTTCTAAAAGATCTAGCTAAGCACGTATTAGGAAATAATGAGATAGAGTCCCATGAAAAATATAGGGACTTAAAGGACATAGTATGTAGTAAAGGATTCGAAGTGGGCAATACTTTATGGTGTATTCTTTCGTCACTGTCGTTACTGATTCATACAGCCTACACGGTTGGTTCAAGGACTTACCCAAAACCTTTATGGATAGAGCCTTTAGATGCTTATAAAGTGTCAAACCCCTTATGTTCGAATTGTTATTATCATTCAGCTATAATCAGGTCTTTAGTTAGTCATAGTTTTAGAATACCGTTTAGAGTAAATGAGAGATTATGTCCTTACCACATAATATTAAGACTAGCTTGTCAAAGGGAAATATTACTAAAGGTGATGTAAAGTATGGGTGAGAAAACGAGCATATATGTAAGTAAATCCTTATACGGTATTGCTTCATTTCATGCAAGATATACTTTAGCCTTAATCCTATGTCTTTCGGATGAGAGATGCTGGTCTAAAGTAAAAACATACTTAAGTGAATGTGGCATAGACTTAGGTTTAGAAGAACTCATTTCACAAACTATGGACTTACTTGATGAACTTAGCAAATACATAGCTAAATGTAAGGCAAAATTACGGATAGACTTTAACGAAAAAGTTCTAGACATCACCTCACAAAAAATGTTTAGTGAGTTATATGAGGAGGAAAGCCTTGAAGCTGCTCTTAGAAAAAGCACCTCTAAGAGTTATAGGTTGCTCTATCACATAGTAAATTCAATTATCGAGTATTACAGTAGCGATTATATGAAACATACCGAGGGGGCCTTACTGATTAATTTATTAAATAAATCACCTGAATATATCTATAAGGAGAGAATTCCCCTTATCCCACGTGAATATAGCACAGGTACTTCAGAAGAATCAAGCTTTGAACACTTAGCTAATAAGTTAATGAAGGCTGTTGATAAGATTTACGAACTTACTAATTGCTTATTAGCTGAGGGTACTGCCAGGAGGCTACTATACGATATAGCTTTACTTACTAACTGGAGATTTAGGTTCGTACCCTCAGATTACTATGCAGTAGTTTTCATAGACTCAGATGAGGCGTCGAAATTATTTATGGGGATCGACAGTGGGTTATTTACCTCGTATTCATTGCCATTAAAGGCTCTTATTACTGCATTAGATTCATACTATATAAATCAAGTAGATGTTTCAGGCATGCCGTTCTATATAGCAGGTGATGATTATTTATGGATAATACCTATAGAAGACCTCATACCCTCATTACTTAATTTCGGTCAAGCCTTAGAAAACTTAGGTTTAAAGTTCTCCGTATCGATAGTGATACCACATGTAAGAATTCCTTTAAGGATAGTAACTAACTATGCTCAATCCAACATGACTAATATAGCCAAGAAATTTACTTTAAGAAATTATCATGTCAAAAACACTTTGGTAATTACTAAATTAACTAGTTCAAAAATCACAAGAAATTGGGTTATACCATTCCCCTTAATTGAATTTAGGAGAGTGTTAACAGCATTTATGAACTTTATAAACTTATTCATTAAACTAAGACATATTTATAAGCTCAGAGATGGTGAAAGCATGCTCATGAGATTGAGAAATATAATTAATGCTTATACAATAGAAGAGAAGGAAGCAGTAACTTCAGAATTATTTAGACTTGAAAATATATTGCATATGCATGAACATCCGGAACTCGTTAATCTTTTAGAATGTTTAGGTAATGTGAAATTCGAGATTAATGGCGGGCAGAGATCGATGCTCATAGAATTTTTGGGTATTTTAAATGATGTATTACCTGAACTTAGGAATGTGATTACGCATTACAGAGGTGTGTAACGTGATCGATAATGCAAGATTATTTAAAGTATGTTATGAGCCTCTAGGGGTATTAAAACCAGCATTTTACAGTACAGGTTATCCATTAGAATCTAATACTTACCCTGAAAGCTTATTGACACCATCGGTATTAACCTTAAGTGGGGCATTCCTTAACTTAATTAGAATATACGGTAATGTAGACCCAACGTATCTTGAGGACCTAATACTTAACGATTCGTTAGTGATAAATGGTGTTTACTTAACAGAGGTTCTTAACGAGTCTAACACACGTAACTTACGTATTATCCTTCTCCCTGTATATGCGCTTATCCTAAAGGATGGAAGCATATCTCTTTCTACATTAAGTATTAGGTCTGAACTCTCTAGATATATAAAGTATGGCGATTTAGAAAGCTATGCTAAATCTTTACCTTTAGACTATAGAAAGGAGTCAGAAAGAATACTGCTATTTGCTGAATTACATGTAACTGGTAGAATAATCAACTTATTTAAGGTAAGAACGGTCCGCGAAGAAAGACTCTGTGTTTCGCTAGAAAGGCTATTTAAATCAACAATCTCACCTAAAGATAGAGATCATTTGCGTAGACTCTTCAGCTATATAGGTATGGTAGAACTTAATCTATATTCTTATACTACAGGCAAAGGTTTTTACCTCATAGAGAGACCCGCATACTGCATAGAGGTAAAATTGCATGTTAAGAATGAAGAAGTAAGTAAGATAGTTAATATAGTTAGAGATATCTGTAAGGAAAAGCCAATACAGAACTTAGGCGGTGAGGGAGGACTTGCGAAGGTTCATATAAAGGAAGTGAGAGACTTAAGTGAACCGACATTAAACAGCCTTATCAATAGGGTACAAAGGAGTACTTATAGATTGGCTACCAGTCATATACCAGTGAGTTACGTAGATCATGGTTTAGTTACTACACTAAACGAGTACATAGATTCATACCTAGGTGAGATATCCCTAATCGGTGGGTGGTACCTTAAAAAGAACATATCTAAACCGTCATTATGGACTTTGACACCAGGCACTATCTATAAAACGTCTAAACAACAAGTACCTGAGGTTGAAGCCCGATCAAGCCTTACTGTCGCTTTAGAGAATGAAGAATATCAAAGACTTGTAAAGCTAATGAAGAAAATGCTTAGTTCAAGAGTGCCTATAGCATTATCTTAAGTACTGAGTTTAGGTAAGAATTAATATAAATTTTCCTTGCTTCATCATTATCTTAGATTTATGATTTAATTTCTTGAATCAACTTAAGATGTGAGGGTAAGGTTTATATATTGGTTCTGTTTGTTGGTTCTTTTGTTTGTTTTGTTGTTGCTGTTTTATTCTTGCTTCTGATGGTTGGGTGTTTGGGGTATTATGAGGGTGGTGTGTGTTTGTGGTGGTGTTCCTAGTGGTGTCTATGTCTTTGTGGGGGTTCATTAGTTGGTAGGGTTCTTTCAATTCTATTGTTTAGATTCGGGCATGTGTCTCAGACCTCATGTAATGTATTGCACTCCCTTTCAATTCTATTGTTTAGATTCACTATCATGTGGTGAGTAAGATGGTGGAACTCAAAGTAGTACCTTTCAATTCTATTGTTTAGATTCT
>CAYPZO010000131.1:0-4780 GCA_964415135.1 uncultured Desulfurococcales archaeon
TTGTATTGTTTTTGTATGAAGTCTCTATAGAGGTCATTTAATACGTTGAAGGTACAGAATGGTATTATCCTTCCATCTGGCGTTAGGTAGTGTATATTGCATCTCATAACTCTTTGTACATCGTAGTTGTATAGGTCCATGAAGTGCATCATTCCTAGGAATAGGAAGTTATAGTGCCATTCTCCTAAGGCTTTATAGTTTCTCTTAACGAATATATTGAATATCATCTTCCATACATTAACTTCCTTAGGTGCTTTTGATTCATCTATGAATGACTTTAGCTTCGAAATAACCTTTAATGCCTTAAGATATCTTATTGTCTTACTCTTTACGCTCCTTAACTCCTCCGCTTTTTGCTCAAGGTACTCCATTAATCCATCTACATCAATGAAATCCGTAACTGGTATGAATCTAAATGGTTTACCATTCTTTCTCTCAACGTAAACATAAGTTGCTGTACCACAGTGTGGATGATTAGCCATTTCAAACTTAAACTCACCTGTAGCCGCTTCAATGAATCTCGATATTGGTACTGTTATTGGTACAGGATACCATGCATCCCTATGTATTTGGCCATCAGTTTGCTCTTCAATTTTCTTAATGGCGTCAGGGATTGTTATCCTATATTTTTCCCTCTCCTGCTTCCTCATTTGTCCCGTTAAGCTAACTGGCTGAAAGTTTACTCCTCTAACAATATCCATATTATATGCAGCAAACCTTATTATATCTCCAAGTTCATGATCGTTATAAGACTTCATAACTGTTGGGACAAGTACAACACTCTTCATGTTTCCCTGTCTAAAGGCTTCGAATATAAATGGTATTTCCCAATGATTCTTAAAGTTAACTTCAGGTGAAACCCCATCAAAGCTTAAGTAGACAGTATTGACTCCTGTTTGTCTCAATTCTCTTACGAAACCTATGGCTTTCTCAGGATTTTCCAGCATCATTTCAGCTATTCTTAATCCATTAGTATTAAGCTGTACATGCCTAACGCCCTCCTCCTTAAGCATCTTAACAATGTCGACAAGGTCATTTCGGAGTAGTGGTTCACCACCAGTAAGTTGAACTGCCATAGTAACTCCTTGCTTCCTTAACTGCCTTACCATAAACCTTAACTGGTCAATACTAGGCTCATAGACGTAGCCAGCACGCTCAGCAAAGAAGAAGCAATTGCTTACAACAATTCCATCGTGAACTACAAATGTATGTGAAATCGAGTCTACTTCTATGTCATATACTATTCCATCGTATTCTTTCACTGCTATACTTACAATTTCATCTACTACGAAATCACCTATTCTTTTACCTCTTCGCTTAAATGATATCTTCACATCATATAACTTTTTAACATAATCTTCTCTAAGCATTTCACGTATCAAGGATATTGTTTTCTCTAGGTCCTTTCCTTTTAGGAGAATTAAGTAAACATCATGTTTAGCTAGCTTAAACCTCTCTTTAGACCATTTCTTAATTCTGACGAAGATACCCAAACTTGCAAATAAGTATATTAGATCGCGGACAAGCCCTTCAGATGTTGTAGCATATCCCAGCCGTATATGTTTGGGTCCACGTTCAATGAACCCATCACCATTAATGAGCCCAGCCAGTAATGCCAGCTTAGTTTCCATTGGTAAGTTAAGGAAGTATTTAGGTAATCTCTTGTGTGGAGACCTAGGAGGTATTGCAAATACACGTTCGCTTATTGTTTTAAATAGCCTACTTCCTATAACTATTTGGGGAGCTTTACCTTTAGCTTTTAACATACTATGCGGTAATCCGATTTCATTTATTAATTTAGTAATTTCACTTCTGATATTATCCTTACTTGCAGTTATCCTCATATCCTTATAGCTATAATTACCATCGGATATAAAGTACCCTATTAATTTACCCCAAGTTGGAGAGAGTTCAAATATTACTGGTATTTGATGTTTTGTTGCATCAAGGCCTAAGTAACATCCTTTAAGGTCTATATCATTTAAGCTACTAAGATGTTCATAGAAGACACTCAGTGGTAGGATCTTATTATTTCTCCAATAGTGCGATTTATTGTAATATTTAGCTTTAATTGCATTAATTACGCGATCTATGCTATTTACTCCTCTAACGTATATCTTCTCTTGAATATTCTTAGGTAAAGCTCGTAATTCGTTCATTAAATTAATTTTATCTATTACTCTACCTATTGTAGGTAGTCTATAGATTACTAATACGTGATCTCCGATGCTAAGCGCTCTTGCCTCCTTAAATTTAAGCTTCCTTGACCCCAAGTATACAGGTACTCTATGTTCAGGAGTTAATAGTATTTTTCTTCCACTCTTAGTTGTTATTTCAATAACCTTGCCTTTGTATTGCCTCCTAAATAATTTTGTAACCCTCACCCAAGTAGCCCTACCATTAATGAAGCTTAAAACTTCAATATTAGCTTGTGATACATCGGAGTACTCACCCTTTATACCGTTTATTTCAACTATATTCCATTGTGAAGCATACTTCTCTAAATCTTTTAACTTTACTAAAGACAATATTCCATCCTTCCTAATCAGAATTTCATGGTCTCCTGGAATACAATACCAGCACTTAATATCACATCTATTCGTTAACACTATATTCGCTAAAGCTGTATGCTGTAAGTGTATTTGACATAAACCGCAATTAAAGGGGCAGGGAGCGGTCAACTTTACATATACGTATCTCGTTCCACGGGGCTTACGCTCCCAGTAAGCAAACCTATGATAAAGTTTCACGTCACCAAAATAGAGTTCCTCTACCTCACCATGTTCAGGACAAACCTTCCTAATATACACTTTTCCATTTCTCTCAAATACTATTGCAGGTAAAAGCCTATAGCAAACAGGACATAAACTTTGAGTTTCTCTTAACAGCTTTTCTCCTTCACGAAGCTTCGGTTTAGGTCCTCCAATTCTTATCTCCTTATCAGCAATCTTTACTACGCCATGCTCTCTATCGTAAGAGGCTGGTGAAGGTAATGGTTCTAATTCCTCACCATGTTGACCCATTTCAATCTCCTCAATGATAAGTTTGCAAACATTTAAGTATTTTAAACTATTCACCGTTTTTCCGTTAAAACCGGGGGCTAAACATCAATACACTTAACGAGTTCTTCTGTGATAACTTCTCTTAACCGTGATTTATCCTTTATAGGCCTAACTCTTAGAATGAAATTCACTTTCTCTTTCGTCATCTTAGGCAACATCCTCAATATCTTTGGAGGCACTTTATTTATATTAAATGGACATGGTAACCCTGTTATACTCCTAAATCCATGATCTATTACTACAACGTCAATCCACTTCCTCAACTCAAGCTTCATAGGTACCTCTACAAGTAGTGGATAAGAACCAACTTGTCTAGCTAATGTATGTTCGCCTCTATGTACCTCAGTAAATACCTTCCTGAGCACCGTACCTACAGGCACTATCCTCCTAAGCATTGGTAGATCTACTTCTTCCCTCATGCGCTTCTTATACACCTTAAACACATTCCTATGCTTCCTAATTATACTATCACCATAACTCCACATACGAGTACCTGGAAAAGCAAGTACTTGCCTAATATTTATCCTCCTAACCATAAGACCAGCATTTAACACCTTCTTCATAAACTCTAAATTCAATACATAGGTTTCCTTAGTTTCACCTATAAGACCATAAACAAAATTAACACCTGGTAAAAGTTCAGGTAATCCATTCCATCCTCTACGCGAACCCGCCTCATTAATTATCCTTATAGCTTCAAAAGCCTCATCAGGATAAACCTTCAAGTTATTCAACTTTACAACCTTGGGGTCAGCGGATTCAATACCCATAGCAGCAACATCACCTGGAGTATGGTATTCAACTATAATCTTAGCTATCTCCCTACTCTCTACAGGATGATGATAAATGGTACCAGGATTAACATTATCTATATGGAGTGTTTCCAAGTTTGGCGCTACACACCTAATACCATAGAATAGCTTCCTTATAGCCTCTAGATTAGGTTTAGGAAACTCTGTTTCCCCAATACCTTTAGCATGATATGCGAATAAGTCTGGTTGCCTACCAATACGAAAATGCCTTACACCCAGCTTATATAGAAGCTCAATCTCCTTTACAACATCCTCTATTCTTCTTTGCCTAGGCTCACCATATAAAGGCTCTATACAGAAGCTACAACCACCAGTAATCCACCTAGGACAACCCCTATACGTCTCTATCTCAACAATCAAGTTATATGAGTAATTAGGATGTTGTTTAACTATACTTGTTCCAAGTTTAATGAAGTCCTCAATCTCATGATAACCTTCACGTACTCTACTTGGATCAGCTTTCTCGGGACCATAAGCTAATAAGTCGTAGACAAATAGCTCTGCATCACCCTTCACTATGAAATCAAAATTAGCCTCAACATGCTTGGGTAGCTTAGCAACTCTTCCTCCAACTTCACCAATACCAAAACGAGCTGCAGGTCCAACAAGTAATTTCAATGGTCTAGATATTAGTCTAAACCATTGGTCCAGCTCCTTTAACCTTATTGGCGTTCCTCCAAGATACTTACCAGGTACAGTTACACCAGCTATGACAACCACTAGATCATAACTATTTGCTTCACTAATAAATCCATGTACATCTTTACGAGCTTGATCAACAGTTAAGTACCTTACAGTTATCGACTTATCTACAGCCCATATAGCTCCAGCGATATATCTAGGATAAACATCAATATATGGAGGAACGCCTAATCCAGCAGGTTCATCTGTATAGCCGTCAAGTAT
>CAYPZO010000132.1:0-4672 GCA_964415135.1 uncultured Desulfurococcales archaeon
ACACCATCTTTATTAATGTTCATAGATTTGCTTTACTCGATCCTGTAGCTACGTGTTTTTCCCTATGGGCTTTTTACTTTAGCTTAAGACATATCATGACCAATAGATTCACTTATTTGCATATATCTGCTATATTGTGGGGATTAGGACTAGCATCAAAGTTAAATGTATTATATGTATATATCCCCTTCTCCATCTATCTAATTACACACTGGTACAAATATGATTTACATGTAAGAAGAATTATTGTGTTTTTAGGATTAAGCCTCATATCTTATCTTACAACTTATGTACAAGATATTATATGTGGCGGACTTATTGCATTATTCTTACATCATTACAAAATGTTTATCTATATGACAAGTAGGCATGGACTAAGCCTACCTCTCATCATTAATGGCATTCTTACTATGCAATTTAAGTTAAGTATATGGAAACTTTATGCTCCCACAACCATTATCATGTCTAACAATAGCGTTATATGCGTAATTACTTCTCCTATCGTCGTACCTGTAGCTACTTACCTGGTACTTAAACCGGGAATGGGAAGTCCCTTATGGTGTATATTTCTTCCCTCGTTAATGTACATAACACTAAATACGTTTAAAAGCATGAAGGATGAAAGTTCTCAATTACGTTTACGTATAGAAATAATGTTGATTGCATGCTCACTGGGTTCTACCTTATCTATACTGCACGGTGATAACGATTGGTACTTCCTATTACCGATAGTGTTCCTGTATAATACTGTATTGTTGAAGGTAAAGACTAAATACTTGATGCTAGCTGTGATTTCCTCATCGTTAAATATAATATTGGTAATGCTGGGAATAATACCTTTTGAGACTACAGTAATTATACGATAAGATTATGGAATTATTTCTGCTGTTCCCTTGTATATAAATCCTTCTTCCGTTATTATGTGTACTTGTATCGTTGTTCCTGCTAGTGCTGGTGGGTTGTAGTCTCCTATGTCTACTGTGATCCATGCTATTGTTCCTGGTGCTAAGGCTATTCCTCTGCCCTCTATTTTCTTTGCTTCTCCTTGTTCTACTTGTTCTATTTCCATTAAGCTGTAATAGAAGGTTTTTGCTCCTATTTTTACTGCTTTTATGATTAGTTGTGGTTTTATGTTACTTTTTATGTGTATGTGTATTATTTTGTTGTTTTGTGTTTCTTCTATGTAGGAGTCTGGGTATATGAAGACTGATTCTGCTTTTCCTGACATTATGTTCCACCATCCCATTATTATGCCTACGAAGCAAAATGCTATTGATACTGTTATTCCTACGATTACTACTACTGGCAGTAATTCTGATACTCCCATAACTTTTGCCCCTTTCTTATTGTATAGGTTATGGTGTCATATATTTTTAAGTGCTGGGTTTCTACTGTTGGTAGCTAAGGTTTCGCTCTCTGACTACCTGTTAGTGTGTTTTTATCTTTATCGTTTTCTTGTATATGCCTTTGTTTACTAGTTTGTTGAATTCGTTTGGTGTTAGTATTTTTAGGTCTATGGGTGCTTCGTCGGGTAGTCCTATTTCTCTTGCTTTTCTCTTTATTGCTAGTATTGTTTCTATGGTTTTCAATGAGTTGTCGTTTACTGTGATGACTATGTCTATGTCGCTTAGGACTGTTAGTCTATTTTCCGCTGCACCTCCGACGACGTATACTTGTAGGCATTTTTCTCCTAGTGTTTCCTTGCATGCCTTTGCTATGATTGTTGCATGTTTTTTCCAGTTTTTGAGGAGCATGTATCTTTTTAGTGCGTATTTAGCCCAGTTTTCTTTCAATTTCCTCTAGGACCTCGAGGGCTTTTTTAGCTATTTCAACGCACATTCTTGCTTGTTTTTCTCCATAGGATATGTTTCCGTATCTAGCCATAATGTAGCTTTCCTCTAGTATGTCTAGTGCGTCGCGGTTATCCGCTACAAATCTACCGATGATTCTTGCTATATCGTTTAATCCTGCGTCGATGAATAGGTTGCGGAGTCTAGCTAGGAGGGTTTTAGAGCCGTGGATGCGTGGTACTTCGGCAAAATACTTGTATAGTATAGCCTTAGTAGCTAACTGTATAGCTTCTTCAGCGTTGAAACATGCGCCGTCGTAGTCTTTTTCGGATAAATCCCTAATAGCTCTAATTAAGAATCTTCTAGCACGCTTCCATAGTAGGTTATAGTATTCTCCACTCATACATGTATTCCTCTAATATACTTTTACACATGAGCTTAGTTTATTAATAATATTGTACCTGCGTGTTTCTTGTCGTTTTATTTCCTTTCAGGTATTTTTGCTTATTTCTGAGCCTTAGTGTGTAGCTTGTGGTTGATGAGGGGTTAATGGTTTTAATACTGTATTGGGTAGTGTTTTTGGTTTCCGTTAGATTTATTGTGTTTTGTGGTGTAGTTGTGTGTGGGTAAAGGTATGACTAGAGTTATTAGTATTAAGGTGCCGGAAGGTGTTTCGGAGGAAGATGTTGTACGTTGGGTTGCTGAAAGACTTTCACGTAAACTTTCAAAGAGGATTATTCTTAAATATCTTGAGAAAGGCATTGACGTGGACTTGGAGAAAGCTCTTAGGGAGTTTGAGGAGACGAGGAGTGAAGTATGGAAGAGGCTTGAAGAGGAGTACAGGAGGAAGGAATTGCTTTAGTTCTCGATAGTAATATCTTGTTCTCAGTTGTTATAGCTGGTAATCGCTCTAGGGCTTATCGTGTTATTGAGAAATACGAGTTAGATCTCTTCATGCCTGAGGAATCACTCCTAGAATTTCATAGGCATGCAGAAAAGCTTAGAAGATATGCTGTTAAGGATTTTGAGACTAAGGCCATGTTAGCATTTATGCTAGTTCACATAGTTCCAAGGGAGCTTTACGAGGATAAGCTTAGAGATACTTACATTAACTCTACCAATAAAGCTCTTTTCACTTCCACAAGGACTCTAAATAAATCTAGCCTAGCATGGTTTACCCCCTAAACTAGTTTACCGGGTAAACCATGATAATCCTCTCCCTATTCAATGCCTCTATAAGACGAAATAAATGAAGTTAGTTAACCATTTAGGAATCATCTTATTAACTAGGTTTTTCTTTGAATAACTTCTGCAATTTTACCTTATGGCTGTTGGTCGTACTTTCTTGATTTAAATTTGAGGTGATATTACTTGTTGTAAGTGAAATAAAGGTATATTGTATAGACGACCCCTCTCATTTCCTTACTTCTTCGTTGTTATTTGTTATTGCAATTTCTCTTTGACTAAGTATTCTACTATTGGGTCGGGTATTTTGTATTTGTTGTTTTCTTTTACTAAGTAGCCGTGTTTTACTAAGTTTTTCAATAGTTGAGTAAATGTTTTATCGTCTATGTATCCTGTTTTTACTATTAGGTATGTCTTTATGTCGCTCCACGTTGTTGCTCCTTGAGCTACTGCTTTGAGTATTGCTGTGTACCTTTTCCTTGATGGTGCTATTAGTTTTTCTAGTTCTATTAGTTCTAGTTGTGATCCTTTTTCAAAAACCTCCCTTAATGATGCTTCGTGGTTCATTTTCTTTACTGCACGGTAGTATCCGTAGTGTGTTAGCCAGCCAACAATACCATCAAACCTCTCGACAACTTCCTCGATTTCCTCAATATTAGGTTCTACTCCTAGTTCCTTGAAACCCTGTTTTAGAAAATCTATGCTTTGATCTCTAGTAAACCTATCAACATATATTTCCCTCATATACCTGCCAAAGAGTGGAGCTTTAGGATCATTTATTCTGAGAAACTCTCTTAGGAGCTCAACTTCACTACCAGTAACAATTATCGTTACATTTGGTAGATTATCAATACACCAAGCGAAAATACCATCATATCTTACTTTGCCTGAGAAACGAAGATACTGTGCTTCATCAAATGATAAAACGAATCTTAAGTTTCTTCTTTCACACCAATCATTTATTCTCTCGAGGAGATCCGTGAAACTTATTTGGGGAATAGGTTCAACTTCAACTCCAACTTGTGTAATATGGAATCCTTTAAGTCTCTTAAAGAAGTCCTTAACCTTAAATCCTAGTCGTCTAAATAAGCTAAGATTCTTGGCGAAGTAGTTAGCAACTTCCTTATAGAGGTATATTTTTGATACACTTCTATGCTCAAAATATACCTTCCTAACATCAATAATAGCGTGAAGAACACCAGCTTCCCTTAAGGCAACCCTCAATAAGCTAGTCTTACCAACACGGCGAACACCATAGATAACAATAAACCTCTCCCCCAAGTCAAGAGCACTAAAGATTTCCTTAAGTTCACTCTCCCTATCGTAAAGATCCTCCCTCCTAGTTTTAGGATTCAAATCAAAAAGCATAACTAATCCCCAGCCACTGGTACCCCTACCAGTTACTGGTAGGGGTACCAGTAATAAATTCTCCTCCACTTGAATTCCTTTCAAAAGGGATCCAATTTTTCTCCTCAAACTTAGTACTAGAAATAGAGAAGAGACTTCACGTGCAATTATGGAGTAAGCAGAGCTTTATGCTCATAATAAAGGGGTAGCTGTGGAGATTTTAGAAAATATTTGAAGTATAATAGTGTAGTGCTTAGTTATTAATTATGCTGTTGATGATAAGTTTACAATCAACTCTTATTGTGTTTGTTGAGTGCCTTAACCATAATGTTTAATTGTGTGTTTGTTGG
>CAYPZO010000133.1:0-4624 GCA_964415135.1 uncultured Desulfurococcales archaeon
GAATCTAACAAATAGAATTGAAAGCAAGATAATAGTAGACTGGATAAGGAGAAACAAGACAAAGTTCACATGAATCTAACAAATAGAATTGAAAGATTACACATGAACGTTATTTATATAAATTTGTCTGACAGAAACTTTGAATCTAACAAATAGAATTGAAAGTGTGTTAGCATACATGCTGAGCCATGCCATATTACTCTGCTTCTACCGGAATCTAACAAATAGAATTGAAAGTCGGACTGTGGATCCGACAGCTAATCTGCAGCTATATAATAATTGAGGAATCTAACAAATAGAATTGAAAGCTTTCTGCTATGGTCCTTATAATTTTAGTATGACATTCTGAGTATTATGTAATCGTAGTAGGGTTATGGATTGTTGCGGCTCTGTTGTGTAGGGGTTATAATTTAAGGGTGCTAGTTATTTGATATTTTATTTTGTTTTTGGGGGTTATTGGGTTGGTGGGTATTATTGTTATTTGTTGCTGGTTTTATTTGGGGTTGGGGTTTAGGTATTAAGTATTTAGGGTTGTTGATGTAATATGTTTAATTGGTGCTTTCTGTGGGTAGGAGGGTTTTGGTTGTTACTTCGTGGGGTGATCCTAGTGGTTGGGGTTCTGCATGTTATGTTGTTGATGATATGTTTATGGAGTCTAGGGCTACTTTGATTCCATTGTTGGTTAAGGCTTATCGTGAATTAGGGTGTGGAGGAGACGTAAGGGTTATTCTTATAGTGTTAGATACTTTGTTAGCTAGATGTCGTGATGTTCTTGGAGAACGTGCTGACTATGAGTATATTGTAGATGTGGTTAGAGGTTATGTTATGCATCACGTGGGGGAGTTTATTGATGAATGCATTAAAAGTGTAGAGTCCAAGTATAGGGATATATTATTGGACCTGAAGAGTAATTTGGATAGGATAGTTTACGTGGTTGTTGCTCCTGGTGTTGGTGTTTTTAGCTCTAAGAGCTCGGTTATCTACCGCTTTAATGGCTTAATTAAGCAGTTCTACATGTACGTGTTGTGTAAGGTACTTAAGCATGTACTTGAGTTTAAGCCCAATGAAATTTGGCTCGACTTATCCCATGGAATAAACTATATGCCTACAATTACCTATAGAGCAGTAGTTGACGTAATGGAGATAGTTAAACTATATGGTCTAAACACTGTATTAAAGCTATATAATTCAGATCCTTATCCTCGAGGTCGAGTTAGGGATGTGGTGTTAAAGATACATAAGCTTGTTGAAGAGAAGGTGGAGAGGCCTCTTGGCGCATTACTTCCTTCAGCTCTAGATGATAAGATATTTAGAATCGATACGTGCTTTAATATCCCGTTAGAATTAAAGAAGAATATATCTAGGTATTTGAGAATTAAACATAAAGACCTTATAGAGCTAATATACCTTAGCTTAAGGAGAGCTTACCCACTACTAATACTAGACTATATACCTAGAAAGTATGGTGATATGCTAAGCGATTTCACGGAATTCTTTGAAGTATACATAAATAAACTCAATGATTTAATCGATGAAGTTCTCTCAAGGTGTACACAAGCATTAAAACATGTTAACGAAGTACATGTTAATAATGTAATCTTAAGAGATGACGTAGATGTAAACGTGTTCGTTTCATTATTTAAACTCCTAGCTTCATCTTCAAGCGTCGTAGGCAAGGTAATTGAGGAAAGGGAAAAGTTAAAGAAATTAAATATAATGGATGGTGTAAACTTAAAGACTATAGAGGATTTTACAGAAGAGTTCCTATCTAAGTACTCAGAAGTAGCCATACCATTGGTGAACAGGGAAGTTGAAGAAATTATGAGAACAGTACACGTAGTAGGTGTAGAGAATTTTAATGAATGGAGAATATGGGATACTATTAAACGTACTATCGAAGCCAATACGTGGAATACACGTATTCTAGATAATGTTAAGGAGGAAATGAAGAAGAAGATAGTTATTAGGTATAAGAGTAATTTCAAGCCTTCACGGGGTCTCCTTGACGGGGATAGGACTTTTATAGCTCATATAGGGTTAAGGTATAATGACATAGAGATTAAATACATTGAATACTAGAGAGAGTTCCGCTGGGGTATAGTTTATGCCTAATAGAATTGTTGTATGTTGCGCTTGTTTGAATGTTGTTCCTTTGCGTGATTGTGTTGCTCCTCCTTTTACTTCTAAGGTTTTAAAGTACATTGTTGAGACTAATGAGGATTTTAGGAATCTTAGGGGTTTGTTGGGGGTTAGGGGTTCTTTTAAGCCTATTGTTTTTTCTCCTCTTTGGGATGGTGGTAGGTTTCTTTATTCTAGGAGAGGTGATGGTGGTGGTTTTGTTAGGTTGAGGGCTGGTAGGGTTTATGGTGGTAGGGTTTCTTTTATTGCCCCTGGCGATTGCGTTGATGTTTTTGTTGATGAGGTTTTGGGGTTTAATGGTAGGTTTAGGACTGTTTATGGTGAGTTTAGTATAGGGGTTTCTAGTATTGAGGTTGTAGGTTTTGATTCATTGAGTTTTGATTTTGATGGGTGTTTTAAGGTTAGGTTTCTTACACCTATTATTCTTACTAGTAAGCTTATGATGCCTCCACCGTTGAGGGTTTATTCTCGTAGGGTTCCTGAGAGGCATAGGCTTATTCCTACTCCCTCCTATATCTTTAATTATCTTGTTAGGTTGTGGAATGCTTTTGCTCCTGATGAGTTGAAGCTTCCTAGGCCTGGTAGTGATGTTTGGGCTGCTTATAAGTTTGGTAGGATTAGTGATATTGTTCTTGTTGAGGTTGATTATAGTGTTAAGCCTGAAACTGTTGTTTACGGTAAGACCAGTGATGGTAGGCTTAAGCTTGTTAGGGGGTTTACTGGATGGATAATCTATGAACTCATATACCCTAAGCTTAGACCAATATACTCTAAGCTACTAGCTTTAGCAAAGTATATGGGTGTTGGACGTTCTAGAAGTATTGGTTTTGGTCAAGTTGATGTAGTTAGAGCTGATAAGCATTAAGTTTTCACTCCTAATACCATGCTATAATACTACTCTATGGGGAAGTACTTGCATTTATCTCTAAGTATTTCTTTAACCCTCCTATCAGTTGTTAACACTATTCCATTGACTGCTCTTGCTAATGCTATGAGGTATGCGTCTGCAAGTGATACTTTGTCTCTATACTTTAACTTAGCCTTAGCTGCTTGTCTAGTTAACTCGCCACTTGCTGGTACTTGTTTCATCTTTGAGTTTCTTATTGAAACATACCTTATTTCAGCAACATCTTCTCCTAGGACTTCATCTGTTTTATAGTAGAATTCTGCTAAGTTTACTTCACATAAATATCCCTCGGCTACGCCTCGCTGTATATTATCTATGTACTTCTTGACCCTGCTATCACCTGAAAAGTAGAGTGCAAGTACACCTGCATTGACGACGTATTTATTCTTCATGTCTTATTTCCCTAAGCCTCTCTTTAGATATTTCAATAGCTACTTTCTTCATTTTCTCTCCATCAATGCCAAATATTTCTTCTAGGGGTACGACTGGTATGATTTTAATTTCATTGCCTTCAACTCTAATAATTACTTTATCCTTTATATTGAATTTTCTACGGACTTCAACTGGTATAACGATTTGACCCTTCTTACTTACCTTTACAACATAGGTATTATTATTCATGGAGTTTAACCTCAATATAATTAGGTGAAACATTATGGCATATAAGAGTTTACCATAAGGATTCAACTAAGATGATTATTATGCTATAAAGTATACTTTTATACCTAGCTTGACTGCAATTTTGGCTTGTTTTTCATCACTTGTGAGTAGTTCTCCATATTTTTGTGCTTGTGCTAGGTAGAGTGAGTCATAGAATGTTATTCCTTGATTTAATGCTATTTGTAGTGCTTTTTGTAGATAGGTTTCTTCCGGTTCTAAGATGATTACTTTTGTTTCCATGAGTTTTAATAGTGTTTGATATAGCTTAATTGCAGTGTTCTTATCTATGATTCCTCTTAAACGGCAATGCTTCCATATAGCATTTCCTACTTCCTTTAGTACATGGTCTATGGAGTATAGTGGTCTTTTCTCCTTAATGTATGAGCTTACCTCTTTCCAGTCTTCTTCGTGAAGTACGTATTTTGTGATTGTTGATGCGTCAATGACTATCACGGTCTTCCCTTATGTATCTAGTTGCTGTTCCCTTGGGGATTTGGGGGAGTTTCTTTATAGTTTCTTCGAGTTCTTCTATTGCTCTTTGTTGTTCCAGTTCTTTGATTCGTTTTTCAATGAATTTTCTTAATTCTTCACTCCAGTTTATGGTTTTTCTATATTTATCCATTTTTTCCTTTAGTTCTCTTGGTATTCTAAATGACACTATAACGCTCACTAGTCTAGCACCACATAATACTGGAACCGTATTACATATTTATCCTTATCTGTAATACGAGATTAAAGGATGTGAATGATTGTTAGGCTTGTTGTCTCTTAGTTACCTTTATTAGGTTTTCTATTAGTTTGTCTATGTGTTGTTTCGTTATGTGTGGTTCTATTACTATTCTTATTGTTTCTGGTATTGTTGATGGTGAGACGTAGATTCTCTTCTTCCATAGTTCTTCCAATATCTTATCTCTATTC
>CAYPZO010000134.1:0-4571 GCA_964415135.1 uncultured Desulfurococcales archaeon
TTTTCTAGGTAATCCCAGTTCTTTTCATAGAGGTCTAGGGGTGTGTATATTCTTTTTACGGGTATTCCTTCTTCTGTAAGGAAATGTCTTTTTCTTTCAGGTAGTTTCTTAAGTATTGGTTCAACTACTTCTTTTTCCCACTCAAGGAGTTTTTCACGTATTTTTTCTATTTTCTTGGAATCAAACAATGCTTTTACTCCTCCTTTCTCCTTTCTACTATTTCGAGTAGTACTCCATGAGCTGACTTGGGGTGTATGAAGTTGATTATTCTTTCTCCGTGAGCTACTTCTCTTGGCTTATCATATATTATTCGGGCTCCCTTACTCTTTAATTCTTCCATAGCTTTCGTTATATCGTCTACTCTAAGTGCAATGTGGTGTATTCCTTCTCCTTTCTTTTCAATGAACTTGGCTATAGCGCTATCAGGTGAAGTTGCTTCTAGTAATTCAATGTGTGTTTCGCCTATTTTGAACATGGCTATTTTTACTTTCTCTTGAGGTACTTCCTCTATTTTTACGAGTTCTAAGCCTAGTACGTCTTTGTAGAATTTTATTGCTTCATCTAGGTTCTTTACAGCTATTCCTAAGTGGTCTATTTTTAATACCTTCATGTCTAGAATCACCTCTCCTTTCTTCTCTTTTCTACAGCTAACTTATATACGTCTTCTATTACCTTCTTTAATGGAGTTCCTGGTCCATGTACCTCTGCTATGCCGATTTTCTTTAGTATAGGTACATCAGTGGGTGGAATTATTCCTCCAAAGATTATTGGTATATTTACTCCCTTTTCCTTCATAAGCCTAGTGATATCTTGTGCGAATTCTGTGTGTGAGCCTGATAGTATGCTAATACCTATGACGTCGACGTCTTCTTCGATGGCTGTTCTAATCACGTTTTCTGGTGTTTGATGTACTCCAAGGTATACTACATCGAATCCAGCATCTCTTAAAGCTCTCGCAACAACTTTTGCTCCTCTATCATGACCATCTAAGCCTATTTTAGCTACAAGAACTTTAATTCTTCTACCTTCTATTACGGGTTCTATTTTTAAGCCGAGTTCTTTACGGATATCAGCTAAGGAGGCTTCTAAGCTCAAGTACAATCACCACTCATATAGAGGTAGGAGTCCGTAGTATTACAGTTTAAAATTAAAGTAATAAAGTGTTTTTGTTAATCAGGCTTTTTCTATTTTTTCTTCTAGTATTTTTCGTGCTTTTTCAAGCAATGGGGGATTAAGGATAAATCCTGGAATGAAGGGTATTTGTACTTCTCTTCTACATGCTCTTTTCACTATATCTTTTGATCCATAGCTTATATATCCCTCTATGAAGCTATCGATTAATTTTTCAGCTAATTGAGGATTATTGTATAGATTAAAGAATGTAAAGTACGTGAATTCAGCTATATCCCATGCTAGTTCATTTTCATTTTCTGTGTCTCTTGCTTGTTCTAGATCCACTAAGTATACTTTATTTGAATCTTCTGCTAGTAAGAAGTTATCTGGTTTACAGTCCCCTATAGCATATCCCTTATTGTGTATTATTGCTAGGACTTCTCCTATCCTATAAAATTCCTGAGGTTCTACTTTCACTTCCTCTTTTTTCATCATTATTCCCGGTAGCAATGAGCCTCCGCGTATGTATTCTCTTATTAGTATTTTCTTAGATAAATGCACTCCTAGAATTTTTGGTGTATCTACATCACTTCTTATATTCCTTAAAGTCAACGTGTAATGATATTCTCTGCAAAGTCTTTCTAAGGGGTCTAAGTAGAAGCTTATAGCTGTTCCTCCTAATACTTCTGCTATAAACCACTTAAAAGCCATGAGCGAAGCATATTCCTTTACAACTATTAAGTATTTCTTGTTATTACTCGCTACTTCGTAGGTAGTTGAAGTGTATATTCCCTTTTTACTTTCCCTAACTATCTTAGCATGGTATTCTTGTCCATAAACGTATTTTATTAAATCTTGTAGCCATTCTCTACCTTTAACTATAATGCCCTCGCGTAGTTTTAGCAAAGCTTCTGGATGTTTAAGTTCTTCAGCTACTTCGTATTTTCTTCGTTTAACTTTTGATGTTATTTCAAATGCTATATGGTATATTTCGGGTAGGCCTGCATAGGCATGTGCTATATATGATGCTATACCCTTGATTAATAGTGAAGCTACATCTAGCACTTTATCTGTTACGTTGATCTTGCGTATTATGCTTAGTTTAACATGATTTTCATCGATATATTCTAATATTCCTTCAGATACTAGCTTGTCTATTATTGGCTTATATTCTTGTCTTAATCTTTCTCGGATTCCCTTTACCTTAAGGAGTTTTGAGTAACTGTACTTTAATGGTGTATATAATTTAACCCTAATTTTCATCTTCCTTATTGGGAAGTATTCTATTGGTATTTTGAGGTCATTATTCATTACTCCAAGTTTTGCTAGTTCATTTACTCCTTCAAGAATTATCCTATACCTATATATTGTTACTATGTTCTTGGTTTTACCCTTATCATATATTATCTTTATGGGTGCTAGGAGTCTACCTGCAACAAATTCTCCCAGTAATCCTACGCTTGCATCACTTACTATTAGTCTCTCGCTAGTGACTAGTAGTGCTAGTTTAGTTTTATTGTAATCTACATAGTAATATCTTAACCCATACGGATACTTGGGGACAACTACTAAGACATCGTAGTCGCTGTCTGGTCTTGCGTATCCTCCTATTCTTGAGCCATAAAGTACTATGCCTTCTGCATTTGGGTATATCTCTAATACTTTTTCCCTGATCTCATTTTCATGGTTCATAAATATCAGCTATTTTAGCTCTATGCCCAGTTTTTTCGCTACATAATATATCATTCCTAGCACACAGTTAAATCCGCTATTCTTAGACAATGGAGTACTATTCCTTATTTTAGAGATGTACCTAAGGTCTTCATCTATGTTTATTAGCTCCTTGTATACTTCGTTTACATCTCTTATTCCACGTCTCAGTATGTCTTCTATCTTCTTTTCCCATTCATCTATTTTATTTAAAGATCTTATGAGGACTTCTTCTCCATTTTCACTACAGGGTCCAAAGTGGGATACCGTGACTATGCTTGGTTTTAAGTTAATTAGTCTTTTAAGGCTGTTTCTAGCTTCATCGGCATCAAATATTGGTACTGATACTGGTATTAATTTACCATCAAAATATAGACCTACTGCATCACCTGTTACTACTACATTATCGGGTTCTATGAAATAGCATACATGATGAGGCGCGTGACCAGGAGTATAAATGACTTTAACTTTTACATCTCCTAAATCTATTGTTTCTTCATCGTTAACGCCATACGCTAATTCTGATGGTATTGGTTCTGGTTTGCCCATTAGTATGGCTACGTCTTTTAGAACGGATAGGCTTGCTTTCCATAACTTTTCAGGGTTAATTATGTGTTTTACCCCTCTGGGATGAACTATGATTTTTGGCTTGATGTTTAACTGCTTAATTAGTAGACCTGTTCCTCCCCCATGGTCTATATGTATGTGTGTTAATGCTATGTATTTTATGTTGGTTACCTTTATTCCGTATTTAAGTATTTCATTAATTAAGTTATCAATGCATATATTTGGTCCCGGATCTATTATCACTGCCTTATCGCTTGCTAGCACTATGTATGTTGCGAGTACTCTCTTGTACCCTTGAGGCTCAGGGTCTATTAATATTAGGTGTTTCGTTATTTGCTGTATCAATAGCTATCACCGTGAGCTTGAGATTATGTATTCGAATATCTTTTTTGAGGCAGTTATTGGATCTATTACTCCCTTTAATGCTTTATCTATCAATTCCTTTACCTCAGTTTTATCGCTTAATTCCTTTAACTTCATGTCTAGCCTCCATTTTAACAATAGGTCAAGTTCAAATTTTCTCCTCCTTATTCTTCTTTCGTTTAATTGTCCTGTCTTGGCTAAGTACTCTTTATGTTCAATTATCTTGTTGACTACATCTTTCACTCCCTTATTCATTATCGCTGCCGTCAATATTATTGGTGGTTTCCAGCCCTTTCTTACAACTCCCTCTAATGCGAAGTTTACTTGACTAAGCGTTAATTCTGCTTCTGGTTTATCGGCTTTATTGATTACATATATGTCTCCTATCTCCATAAGCCCTGATTTTAATGCCTGTATTTCATCACCAGCTCCAGGCATTAATACTACAATTACGGTGTCTACAGCATTCATTACCTGCACATCTGTTTGACCTGCACCAACTGTTTCAATAACTATATAGTCATAGCCTATAGCGTCCAATATTTCAACTGTAAGGAGCGCCTTAAGTGGTAGTGATCCTTCAGTTAATGTGCTCATACTCCTCATGAATACCTCATTTCCAAGAGCGCTTTGTAGTCTTATACGATCTCCTAATAGTGAACCTCCAGTTAATGGGCTTGATGGATCTATTCCTATTATCGCGACCTTTTTGTTCATTCTTTTAAATATCCTAGTCATTGATGCTATTAATGTACTTTTACCTGCACCAACTAATCCCGTAATGCCTATTACATGGGCTTTTCCCGTCTTAGGCCATA
>CAYPZO010000135.1:0-4529 GCA_964415135.1 uncultured Desulfurococcales archaeon
ACTTGTTTTGCTCCTCTAATTCCTGGGTCTGTTACTGGTCCTATTATTGGTGGTAAAAGTTCTGTAAATCCTAGTGAGTTTAGATATTCTCTTGCAGCCATGCATATAGTATGTTGTATTCTAAGTACCTTTCTCATTCGTGGATGCCTTATTGTAATGTAGCTTTTGGGTAGGAGTTCTAGAGAGCTTAAATCCATTTTACTCCAATCTATATCCTTCCCCTTCAAATCCGCCTCTGCCCCACATGAGTTCACAACTACATGGAGCAACATATAAACTTTATACAGAGTTTTTTGTAAAAATTTCAGAGCTTATTTAAAGCTTATATGTTGAGATCTGTATATTATACAGATGAGAATATGTTAGACGAAAAAGATTTACAATTACTGGAGTTAATTCAAGAGAACTGTAAGGTTTCCTTAAAAGAGCTTGCTAGAAAAGTGAATTTACCAGTTACTACAACACATGCTAGGATAAAGAAGTTAGAGAAAACGGGATTAATTAAGAATTATCAAGCTATTCTCGATGCTAAGAAACTTGGATTTGGCGTTACCGCATTCATATTAATATCATTTTCATATAGACCTGGTTCAGGGAAGAGTCAGATATCTCAAAGAGAGATTGCAAGGAAAATTGCAAGTTTTCCCGAAGTACAAGAAGTTCACATTATAACCGGTGATTGGGATATGATACTTAAGGTTAAGGTTAGAGATGTTAATGAACTTGGAAGATTCGTTGTTGACAGATTAAGGACTATAGAGGGCGTAGATAAAACATTGACATGTGTCGTACTCGATACTGCAAAAGAGTCTCTTACAATTCCTGTAGATAAAGCGAGAATAGTAATTAAAGATTAAATTACTACAGTTTTCTAATTCAAAGGATGATATCACTTCTTCCTCATTAGAGATATTAGCGACAATATGATGGTGATTACCAGTAATCCGATTATTGCGTAATTTATTGTCTTTTGATATTCAAGTGAGTTCTTTATTCTGTTTATACTTATTAGCTCTTTTAGATGTTCAGGTATTTTCAGCTTTAGTTCGCCGATATCTGTCTTTATTATTGCCGTGTCATTCACTATCTCCTTCAATGTTCCCTTTATTATACCTATGCTTGTATGTATTATAGCCACATCCCCTTGTATTTTCTCTAGCTTAGCATTAATATCTATTAGTGAAGCTCTTATTTCACCTATAGTTGAGTTTAATACCACTAAATTACCTTCCGCTTTAATGATCTTAGCATTTAGTGCTGAAAGTTTTGCTCTAATTGTGCCAAGATCTGTTTTTATTAGGACTACACCATCTTTAATTTCTGTAGTTTTTACATTTAGGTCTTTTAATGCAGTCTTTATTAATCCCATACTTGTGTTTATATACATTACTCCATTCTTTATCCCCTCTATTATTGGTTTAAGATATTTAATTTCTGTTAATATATATCCTATGCTTGTCTTTATTAACATGAGATTATCATGTATGTCTTCCACAGTTGGCTGTAGTTGTGATAATGTATTGTTTAATTGTATGGCCATAGCACTGATCTGTATTGTAGTATCATTCACGTAATCTATTTTCGTGATAAGTGCTGGTAGTATATCAAGTATCTTGCTTACATCAATAACTATATTACCTAAACTCGTCTTTACTTCAATAAGGGTATCGCTAATGAATTTTGCTTTTGCGTTTAGGGTATCCAGCTCTGCCTTTATAGTTCCTAGTGTTGTGTTTATGTATACTACATTATTCTTAATTTCGGTAATTGTCGGCTTTAACTCAGTCATATTTGCAATTACGAATCCTATATCAGTCTTTAAGAGCATTAATTCATTATACATATCCTCAAGTTCAGCATTTAATTGAGTAAGATTGCTGTTAATGCTTGTTATTGTGTTAATTATTGTACCTACTTTACCATTAATGACATCTATTTTCTTGATTAAGGTTGTGGTGTTTTCTCTAACATCATCTATTTTTACGATTATATCTCCTAAAGACGTGTCTATGCTAATTATTGATTCATTTATGAAGCTTACTTTGGTATTTATGTCGTCTAGTTTAGCTAGTACTTCTCCAAGAGTAGTATTTATTACAGCTACATCTCCCTTGATCTCTAATATTACAGCACCTATTGATTCAAGTTTAGAATATAGTAATCCTATGCTACTGTTTATTAACGCTATACCATTCTTTATCGACTCTATCTTTGCATTTATTATTGATAAGTTTGCTTTTACTATACCTAGGTTACTATTTAATATTGCTATTCCATTCTTAATATCTATTAAGCTGGCATTGATACTCTCTATTGTTGTCTTTATAACTCCTATATTTGTTCTTATGTATATAGTATCTCCTCGTATTTCCTCTAGGTACCCTATGAGCTCTTTAATTGAATTATTTAGTTTACTTAATGTGGCATCTATATCACTTAAACTTATTCCTACATATATTGGATAGCCTCTTGTTGTTGAGAATATGTATGCTTTATTGCTCATAGCTTCTATCTTTAGGATGTAGTATGCTTCCTTATCCTTTATTTTAGGTACACTAATTGTTATTATGTATATTCCCTTACCTACTCTTTCTATGGAGGCTTCTGACGCTACTTCACCATTACTATTGATTAAGTATGCCTTTACTTCATCCGGATCATAAGGTTGCCCGTTAACTTCAATGTAGGTGATGTACTTTGTTGTAGTTTCGGGCTTTAGCTTTGTTGGTCCAAGTACGTGGATTTTAGGTTCTACTCTCTTAGTAACATTTATTATGAATACTTCTGTATATGTTGATGTTTTTCCAGTAACTTTTACCTTTAGCTTATATGTTCCAGGACTAACAGATGGTATGGGAATCGTAATGTTCATGGTGTTTGTATGTGTTTCAGGGTATACTGTTGTTAGCCATTTATCTTCAAGAAATACTATAACGTGATTTATTGCTTCATCGTATTCTACATGTATTGTAATTTTCCCTCCAACTTCAACTATTGTAGGTGATATGGTTATCTCTTTATGAGTCTTATAGTTAGTAGCTATGGAGTATACCTCTCCTACTCTATTCCCTATTCTTATTGTTAGCATTAATGAGTCATTTCTATAAACCATACCTGTACTCCATTCTCCATTATCTACATCACTATCTCCGGGCGTGGAATCAATTACTCTTACTATTCCTTCACCTGATCCCTTGGTTTCATCTACGTATAGTATTAGTACTCCTTCTCTTGGTAGGTATTGGTCGAAGCTCTTCCTTACTCTAACCTCAATTAAGTAGTAGTGTTTATCATCAATTCTTATTCTAGCAACCTTATAACCTACAGGTGTTTCAAGTGCTAAGAGCGTAATATTTGTAATTGTACTAGGTTCTACGTCTATTATTCCTTGATCGGGTATCCATCCAAGCTTTAATCTACACCAACTACAGAGTTCAGCAGGGCTAGAACCACATGGAGCACCATTCCATGCACCTATAGCCATAAGACACCAACGTCCAACAAATTCAGTTTGACCGCTATAGTCGTAGAGGTCTGGTAAGTAGAATGTATGTCCAAGTTCATGTGCTATAACTCCTATTGGGTCCTCTTCGGATACTACTGCAACATTTAATTTTACTTCCCCATCATCTGTAGATATGCTTAAGTCTATTACAGCAAAACTCCAGATATCATAGGGATTACCTGTAGAAGCTTCATCTCCTCCTGCATGAAATATTAACACTCGCTTATAGTACCTATAATCCACGTAAGGGTCTGCAGCTTTAATTGAGTCAACAACTAATTCATACCATCTAGCATCAAGTGAGGAACCGCTTGGTGCACCATAGTATGCTTTATTGTGAGGTAGCGTTAGCCAAGCATTATCACTCCAATCATAGCTAATCCATATTGGTATCATTTGACCATAACTAACCTCAACATAATATCTCCTTACATCAAGTAGTCTATCTAGTATACTATCCATGCTAATTGAATGCTTTACATCGGTAAACTCAACAAAAATAACGAGGATATTTTGTTCTCCTAAGACTGGTGTAAGTTCTGTAAAGTATTTTAAGATATGCCCATTCATTACGTAGAGATCATTTGATAATTTAAGGAATTCAACAGTATTCGCTGCACTTACATTTACTAGTGATGGTGTTTGTATCAATAACAGTAAGGTAACTATAATTGAAGAGATTCTAGTATATTTCATGTGTTACACCTCCTAGGAATTTATAGTGGGGAACAAATAATTCTCTATCGTAACCCCATATATATGATGTCTCTATAGATTATTATTGGTTGGGTTAATTTGAGGTGGATTAGTATTGTTAGCAGTAACCCTATTGTAACTCTCAATGTATTTTTACATGACCTATTTGCTGGACTTAAGGTTAAGGAAGCTATACTATTATATGATGACACTACTGAGAGATTCGTTAATAGGCTTGTTCCTGGTATTAAGAAGGTTTACAAGATTTGGACCAATAGCTCATTAACTGTAAGTGCATTTAAAATTCCAAGCCACCCACTTAGTCTTG
>CAYPZO010000136.1:0-4522 GCA_964415135.1 uncultured Desulfurococcales archaeon
ATCATAACACAACACCAGAAAAGATATGTGAATCCAGATGAAAATAAACTTAATCGTCATCACGAGCGCGATCGAGAAGCATATGCATGTATTCATATCAGTTGATATTAAAGAGCTTCTAAACAGATAGTCAGTAAGGATAGACATGAACGCTATTACTTGATAACCAATATGAAAGGTCTATATAGGGGCTATTGAAGTTCCTTAAACTTTAGCTAACTTACTCACGAGACCTATTATTCTAATTGGCCGCAATACAGCTAGGTATTGATATTAGCTAGGTAATGACGATTGTTCTATGCTATGTATATACTATTATGTTTGACCTAGGTCTTAACTCTAGTTCTCTTCTCCATTCTCTAAACACTATTTCGAACTGCTCAGAGAATCCCTGTCGCCCAAGTATTGCTAGGTCTGAGGAGATGTATTCTGTGAACGCTACTGGTGCCTTTAGCTTTCCTAAACCCTCTATCTCTAGCTCTATCTCTTTCTTTATGAAGGCTGGTACATAGCCTCCAACACCAGCTAGGTACTTCTTTTCAGCATCTTTCAGATTTATACTTGCATCATCGGCAACACTGATGTGAAATAAGCTTAGAGTGGCGCCACTATCTACTAGTGCGTACAGCTTGGTTATGTATCTACCCCTAATCACTACTGGGATCATTGGGTAGTATCTTCCACGAACATTAACATAGCTGAACACTCTACGTACACTCAAGAAACTACACCCGGAGTTACTAAGGGGTTCGCCTAGACAATTAGTAGATCGTGGCTTGGAACTTTAATCACGTAGTATTCATCACGTTTATACTCTTTCTTCTCCATAACTCTGCGGAGTTCTTCAAGAGAGTCAGCCCATGCAACTACCTTTCCATCCTTTATAGCAGCCCACTTACCTGGAGGCACTCTATCAAGCTCACCAGGCCTTACAAGCTCTACAACCTCAACCCCCGACATATCTAGACCCCATACTATATCTACGGTAAAACCTTGATAACTCTTTACTACAACTATAGACAATAAGTGCTTATACTTCCATGAATTTAAACCCTAACTTTAGGAGTTTTTAAGGTTATTAACTTCAACATTGCCAACATTTGTTGGAAGAAGTCCTGGAACTAAGGGAGGTTGTTCTATTGTTTGGTGCGGCGGCCGGGATTTGAACCCGGGACCTCCGGCTTGGGGGACCGAAGATACTTAGTATTTTAGGTATGGGAAGTTTTATGGCTAGTAATAGTGATATTTTAGTTAAAGAGCAGCAAAGGATAGATGCATATAATTATTAGTAGGTTAACGCATTAATATCGTATGGGAGTAGATGAAGTGAACCTATTGGCCAGAATCGTTCACGTAAGATACGAGAAAGGTACACTGAAGCCTTTAGAGAAACTAGAGCTAAAGGAGGGTGAGGAAATATTAATACAAATAGAGAGATTAGAAGAGAGGAGAAAGCTCATAGAAGAGTTCTATGGAAAGCGCGGCTCAGCACCTAAGGAGCTACTTAATAAGTTCATGCTTGAGACTGAAGTACAGTAATACTCCTTGATATCAATCTCATAATTTATTATCTACATCGCATTGAACCTTATGCGTCTAAGGCTAAGGAAATACTTATAGAACATGAGGTATTAGCAATAATCCTTCGGATATTGGATGAAGTACTGTTTATCATTATACGTCTCGAGGCATGAAGAAAGCATGGAATAAAGAGAATAGAAGAATTAAGGGAGTACATCCAAGACCATGGTCTTAAGGAGTTTCAAGACGCCATAAGAGACGTAGAATCGCTAATCAACAAACTAGGCATACTAATACTAGAGGATAAAGGTTCTCCCAGGGAAATAGTTGATACAATGATAAACTACAACTTATTGCCAGGTGATGCGCTCATAGCGGCAACCGCGAGATATTATGGCATAACAACTATAGCTACCTTCGACCAGGACTTTTAAGCGAGTACCATGGCTTAGAACAATCCCATAGCAAGTATAAGCTAGTACCTCAATAATCCTCAGAATTTACCTAATATAATTAATCAACTCCTTCCTTGATCTCTAATCTAAATAAGTATAAGTAGTTATATTCCACTATATCTCATGAAACCGGGTATCAAGATCTATGTAAGTACTCATTTCAGCTTTAGTAATAGATAGAACGTATTTTTAATGAAGCAGCTGGAATCTAAACCCACGATCACGGGCTTACAAGGTCGGATCATCTATATCACTAGGTTACGCGTAGTTACTTTAACTGCATTACTTGATCTAACTGGATGTGTACTCCCACGTCAATATCCCTCTCAAATACCTGTTAATATATAACAAGAGCATAATTAATGCTGTTTAAGCTCAATAACCGCATCTATGCTGATATAAGGTCTTGTCTGAAAAGCTATCCTGAGAATGTATTTACCCGGCTTTAGCTCCTCACAACAATAACCTCCATTGATGAATAGTACATCATTTATGTACTCTAAAATGAGGAATGTATAGAATTTCTTCTGTCCCGGCTTTACAGTTATTCTATATGTTTTTAACACATCAACTTTTAGACTATATCCACCTAGAGGCTCACCATGCATATTGTATATCACTATGTCATAGCTACCCCAATCAGTTATATTTAGAGGTTTATCGCTAGTATTATTAATATAGATTATAATTACCGTAACATTCTTGTTACCCCACTTCCCAATAAGGATCTTTCGCACCTTAGAATCGTTAATCATTCGAAGAACAGCATTAATACTCCTAATAACTTCTACATCTACAAACCAAGGCTTATAGAGTACTTGGAATTGTTTAAGTTTTTCTGGATCTAACCTTACTTCTACCTTTATGTATAATGAATACTTCGGAAGGCTTACTCTGCATATCTGTGGTTTGGAGGAATTATATTCTATTTCTAGTATAGGTGTTATCTTTGATACTAGCTCCTTTACCTTTAATATTTCTTTTGGCGAGGTCAACGATACGTTGAATATCAGTTTCTTACTACTCATGATGATTGTCTTGAACTTTCCGGGTTTGTTGAAGATTATGGGTAAATGAGCTCTATAAATCTCAATACGTGATTCAGGCTTTACATATCCTCTGAACTTCGCTGGAAAGTCTTTAAATCTTACGCCCTGTATAATCCATTTAAAGTCCTCATATATCTCTCGATCTTCATTGTTTTCTAGGTAAATGGTTAAGAAGCCATTATTATTTACACTAATACTCATATTGTTGGATAGGATGACCGTGATATTGTATATGAATTTATCGTAATTAAACTCGTAGAATTTGCTTTTATAGGTTGTATTAATTAAATTAGCAAATTCAATAACATTTAGAGTACTTCCTACTTTAGATTCCTTACTGTGCTCATAAGATTTACAGTAACCGTCAGCCAATATCTTTACATGTGTGAAGTTCTTTATAGATTTGTATTCACCTCCTAATGGTCGTGTACATATATTGGCTACAGCCTTTATTATTCCTTCAAATGGAACTGTAACTATGTAGTAAAACTCATTTGCTATGCTAGTTTTAGGTGATATAGGCATGTATCTTAAGCCTAGAGTTTGTATTATTGTTAATGGAAATACGTGTCCTTTACTAGCTACTATGCTAGGCATCGTTATGGGATTTTCTACCCTCCATGCAATGGGATTGAACATTTCCTGCATCGTTGAATTGAAGGTTACTCCGCACCATGCATTCGTTACATAATATATTGTTTTATTGTCATTATTCACAAGTTCAACAACTACTTTTAGAATAGCAATTCTACTTCTCAGTAGCCAGTTGATTGAGGAAACATTACCTAAAGAGGCAGGAAGAGGTAATTGTGTCTTCATGAACTCTCTAGCCTTAGATAACATTAATGGATCAACAATGATGGAGCAATTAATCCTTAACGTGATATTTACAGCTTCACCATTACTTATAGAGGTATCGATATCATCCTCCATATGTGAGTGCTTATTAGTACTATGATATATGTATTCATATAATGCTATACCTACTAGAATCACTAAAATAACTAAAGCAATGAATTTAGCATTCAATACTATTCTCTGCATGACCCTACCTCTAAATAGAACCTTAAGTACTCAATCTATAAAATACTACACTCTAGAACATAATGTCAAAAGAATCGAACATCATTCCCATGATTGGGGGACCCACATAAAGACGTACTTTGTCATATTATAGTCACTGATATTAATAGCCAAGAGATCATCTTAAGGTACGCTGATATATTTAGGCAGGTTAGAAGGCTAAGTAGCAAGGATAGAACCTTAGTTTAAAGAAGTCTACGTACTCTCTCCAAACGGATTTAAGTAAAAACTTGCAAGTCTTGTTATTCATAACTATCCGTAGTATTCAATAAAGATATTGTATTTAAGCACTACAAGAGCCGATAAGAACATGCAACGCATCACAGTGAGATAAATTACATCTTCAATTAGAATATGTGAGTGGAGCCGCCGGCGGGATTTGAACCCGCGACCACCGGCTTACAAGGCCGGCGC
>CAYPZO010000137.1:0-4496 GCA_964415135.1 uncultured Desulfurococcales archaeon
GCGGACAGGCACCAAGCGTTTATCCAGAGCTCGTCGAATTCTTGGTGAAAAAAGGAATCGACTCCATATCCGTAAACCCAGATAGAGTGATTGAAACCAGGAAACTCGTAGCACAGGTAGAAAGGAAACTCATGCTCGAATTTTTAAGAGAAACTCATTAGCCTTCTCAAGAACGCGTTTATCAGTGCCATAAGTAAGCAAAGCCCGTGCCTCCTCAAATGTGGCCCAGCGATAGTCATCATGTTCCTCAGAAAGAGCGACCTCTTTGGAACGAGCCCTTCCCAGAAAATAATGAACACGCTTGTGTATCCGTTCATTATCAACGTACGTGTACTCAACGATCTCGTGAAAACCAGGAACCAGTTCAGGTCTCAAACCAGTCTCCTCAATCACTTCTCTGAGTGCAGTCTCAATCAAGTCCTCGTTCTCAACCCAGCCTTTTGGAAAACCCCAGTAATTCCAGCGGGAAGAATGCAAAAGAAGATACTCAAACGTTCTTCCCTCATAAAATACTACGAATCCTGCCGCCTCCACATCCATACGAAACTTATATTATGAACAGGATACTAAAAAATACTTGTTCCGAATAAAAATAAATCAGTGAAAAGCCATAATATTACACATAGCCCCGTAGTGTAGCGGTCAAGCACGCGGGCCTCTGGAGCCCGTAGCGGCGGTTCGAATCCGCCCGGGGCTATCAAATCAAGGAGGACGAATATGGAAAAAAACATGGATTATCTGCAAGGAAAACTTGAAGGGATAAATGAAATGGTAAAGATACTGGAAGAAATACTGGAAAAAGACGGGATATCCAGAGAAGAAATAATAAAAACACTGGTAAAGCACATCTCCAGAGATATTGACCAAATTCTTGAAAATTACGATGAAAAATCCAAAAAAACCACAAAGACCTCGCAAGAGGACTCTGGATCGCAGAAATCCCAGGGAAAGAAAAGAAGTACAGATATAATAAAAGAGATAGAGGAAGCGCAAACTGATCTGGAAAAAATAATAAAAAGGTGATTGGATGAAGACCTTTGAAATAAACGGTGTGAAGATAACCTGGCTCGGACACGCGAGTTTCAGGATTGAAAACGATGTGGTCATATACATTGATCCATATGTACTTGACGAGAATCCAAAGAAAGCAGATATCATCCTCACCACCCACGAACACTTTGACCACCACGCAAAGGAGAACTTCCCAAAGATTTCAAAAGAAGATACGGAACTCATCTCCCCATGTGAAGGAAACATCGTAAAACCAGGGGATGTTGTTGAAACAAAAGGAGTAAAAATAGAAGTGGTTGAAGCCTACAACATAGACAAGCCGTTTCATCCAAAAGGACTTGGCGTAGGTTTCGTGATAGAAATCAACGGCGTGAGGATATACCACGCCGGAGACACCGATAGAATTCCTGAAATGAAAGAACTAAAGAACATAGATGTGGCCCTGCTTCCAATAGGTGGCAAATACACCATGGACATAGACCAGGCCGTGGAAGCCGTAAAAGACATAAAACCCAAGATTGTCATTCCGATGCACTACAATTACCTAGAGGAAACGAAGGCAGACCCAGACGAGTTCAAGGAGAAGGTAGGAGACCTAGCAAAAGTGGTGATCCTGGGTTGAAAAAACGGATAAAGGATTTAACAAAAAAAGAGGTCAGAGCCATCATTGAAGGAAAGGTCATAAACATCGTACAGACAAAGGGACCCACCCTATTTGAAATATATGATGGAAGCGGAAGCATAACGGTTGCAGGTTTCTTTGGGCCAGGAAAACGTGCCTATCCCGAAATAAACATAGGAGATTACGTATCCGCCACCATATCCTTTATCCAGGGAGAAGACAAACCAGAGATAGTCTCAATGGACAAAGCAGAAGGCATCACAAAAACCAGGATAGAAAGGGAAATATCCGAACGAATAAACGCATATCTGAGCACAAGTAAAGTAGATTTCCTTGTTGAAAGCGAAATCCTGGAACGATTGAGAAGACGAATGGAAAACGCGGCAAGACTGATAAAGGAAGCCATCATCGAAAAAAGACCAATAATAATAAGACACCACGCGGACACCGATGGTTTTTGTGCGGGAATTGCCCTGGGAAGAGTCATTACGGATTCCATAAACAATGACGCATGGAAGTATGTAAGACGCGTGACATCAAGAACCCCCTTCTATTCCATAGAGGACGCAATAAAAGACATAGCATATTACGTTGAGTGGAAATCAAGGAACTCTGACAAAAAACCCCTCCTCATCCTCCTTGACAACGGCTCAACCCAGGAAGACCTCACAGGAATAAAGAAAGTAAGAATCTATGGTTTCAAGATAATTGTGATTGACCACCACAATCCTGGAAAAGCAGTAGTTGATGAGTTCGTAGACGAGCACATAAACCCACACATAGTGGGCGGAGACGGAAACATCACAGCAGGAATGCTTGCCACAGAACTGGCCAGACTGATAAAGGATGACAGAAGTTTGTACATTCTGCCAGCCCTTTCAGGGATAGGCGATCACTCAGAAGGAAAAGAAATGGAGGGTTACCTCAAGATAGCCGAAAACCAGGGCATCACAAAAGATTACTTGGAAAAATTATCCGCATGTATTGACTTTGAGGCATATTATATGAGCTACACAGAGGGAAAGGGAGTCATTGAGGACCTTCTTCAAAACAACCTTGAACAGCACGCCGAACTCGTGGAACTCCTGTACTCTGAAATTGAACAAAAAATTTCAGAAGTAAAAACTCTCTCCGAGATATTTTCCGAAAAGAAATACATCAATGACACAGAAATCATATTACTCGACCTAGAACAAATGCTCCTTCGTGGAGAATATCCTCCTGTGGGAAAAGCAACAGGAATCGTTTTTCGGGATAATTATCTCCCTGGTAAAAAACTTATAGTCCTCGGAATTACAGAAAACATGTGTGTTGTTCGCGCTTCAAAAGAGACAGGATTCAATCTTCTGGAATTCCTGGAAACCGCGAAACACACAGGCATCTCAGGAGGAGGACACGAACTTGCAGGAACCGTAAAATATGTAAAGGGGTATAAAGATAAAGTAATTAACACCCTCCTTGATTACATAAAGGGCCCGTGGTCTAGCGGTTAGGACGTCGCCCTCACACGGCGAAGGTCCCCGGTTCGAATCCGGGCGGGCCCATCGATGCCTACTCAAGTGAGGGCATTATGAAAAAAATTACCAACTCTCACAAAATATGGATAAAAAGAATATCAGTATCACCAGAAGTTTCATGGAAAAGAGCAGGCTTCTTTCTCCAAAAGATGAATGCCATCGACGAACTTGTCCGACTAGCACAGAGTGAAAAAGCAAAAATCACAGGAATGTCTCAAGAATTTAATAAGGAGGTGGAATGTATAATCAAAACCGGCAAACTTCAACAGCAACTCATAATCCGGAAAAAAGAAAGTTTAGAACATAATGTTCGCAATGTAATAAGACTGCTGGATACAATAAACAAAAAAGGATTTAACATTCATGAGTTAAAAAAGATAAATAACAATCGTCTCCCAATAACATTAAAATATCTTGGCATACTCAGAAAAAACGAATATATAGATGAAAAAGGAAACGTAACTAAGAAAGGAAAACAATTCCTAGAAAAATACAAACATATGCTCCGGTAGTCTAGTTCGGCCAAGGATACCGGCCTCTCAAGCCGGTGACCCGGGTTCAAATCCCGGCCGGAGCATCATCTTTTCATCAATTTTTTAACATAAGAGAGTTCTTCCTCTATGCTCAAAAGATAGTATATAAGTCCGAAAAGAATCACGGCCACTACCGCAAGCCCCATCATAAGTCTCGTATCCACAAACAAAAACATCAGCAGCGTAAGTATTCTGGAACCGGATAAAAGAAGTGCTCTGGAATAAATGATATGGGAGCCGTATCTCTTAACAATGTTGTAAAGAAACCCGCAGTACGGAGTATCAACCATAGGAGCCACAAGACCAAAGAGCACCATGCTGAGCAAAGCCGACTCTGTGTTATAAAGAAGAAACAGCATGGTAAAGATGTTTGCTCTTAAAAGAATGCCAAGAGCCCCAAGTGCATAATCGTGTTTTTTATCCACCCTCTTTGAAATTAATAAAGTGGTAATCACGGCAAAAAGCGCCATTATACTTGCAAAACCCCCAAAGAGCACAATATTCTTGGTGAACAAATAGACAAGCACCGAGGCCACCACATAAATACCACACCACACCCCCTCCATCACAAACAAAGGATAAAATTTCCTTCCAGTTCGCCTTTGTGAAGACAAAATCCTTCGTTTTCTTTTAAGATACTTAAGAGAAAACAAAGAAAGGATTACCAAAAACACGGAAAATCCGAGAAAAACTTGGTGATATCCAAAGAAGAAAATGAATACGGAGACCGATACCGGACCTATAACGGAAACCAAACAGGATAAACTGGTCACAAACGCGTATTGCTCGGCCATCTGCCTCCTGTTTCCATAT
>CAYPZO010000138.1:0-4463 GCA_964415135.1 uncultured Desulfurococcales archaeon
ATAAAACAACAAAAAGAATTGAGAGAGGTAGGATTCAACGGCAGTCTTTAAATCTTCCCATCCTACACCAAATAAAACAATAAAAAGAATTGAGATATGAAGGGAATTAATTAGGAGTATGCTTTTAGTTTTCTCTTTTCTTCCTTTTCTTTATATCTTGACTTCCATATGAGGAACTTAGTGTATTTTTCTCTTAATTCTTTGTTTTCTAGGAGTTGTTTTCTTAGGGCTTTAATGCTCTTATTGTGTACTTCCACGTAGTGTTTCCAGTATTCTTTGGGGTTATTTCTTAGCCATTCCACTTCTAGGGTTATTGTTCTTAGATGGCTTTTCAATTCCTCTAATTCTCTCTTAGTGTTCATGTTTCTATTATCCTCCTAAATAACTCCTCTACATTAAATTCCTTTAAGAACCTTGATAGTTCTTGTGCATTAATCTTCTCTTTCAGCATCATGTACGTGTACTTAGCGTCTTCTAGGTCTTTGAGGGATCCCAGCCATAGCTTGTATGGTATTTGAATTTCAGGTGGAGCTATATAGAGCTTATACTCATTCAATAGGACGACGACCCTGTTTTTGAGGGTGTAGAAGTCGTATATGCTTTTTGCCTTCTTAACCTCAATGTTTGGTATTATGTGTGGTTTTAAGTAGAATCTTACTCTAGCTTCATTGAAGTCTAATTCAAGTGAACTTATAGGGGTTAACGCCTCAAATCCTTCCTTCCTTGCTTCCTTGTATATCTTTCTGATATCTGTAGGTTCGATTATGAAGTCTATGTCCTCAGTTTCCCTAAGCCTTCCAAGTAGAATTGCTGCAAAACCAGCAACAATAACGTACTTAACATTAAGCTTCTCGAGAACCCTAGAGAACTTAATAGCAAGTTCATCATAAAAGGTGAGTTCACGTGAAGTCGAGAATATTATCCTCTCCTTCAAGTCATTCACAAGATAAGGTAAGTAGATAGTAATTTAAAAACGTGAACCACGTTAACTCAATCCCGTTACATCTTTACCTGTTGTACTTATTTAATGTGCGGTCTCTTCCGTATTTTGTGTAAGTTTCTTAGCTATCCTAGTCCAGAGATTTTATTTGGTGGTTGTTTGGAATGTAAGATTTTATTTTGGTGTGCAGGTAATGTTTTAGGCTACGTTAAGGCCAAATATGTTATTGATGGAAAGATTATCGACTCTTTCCTAGCTCCTGCAGCTTTAAATGAGGTTTATGGTTATTGTAGGAAGGTATTCCTTGTACCTACAACATTATTTACCAGGGATCATGTCGATAATTATAGGATTACTCTTATGGCTAAAGCGTGCTGTGATAAATATAAGCCTGGTAGGGAGATTAAGGAGTCACCTGACCCATATGTATGTAGGCTAATTAAGGATAGTGTTGGCTACTTGGTACCTCATGGAGGTATTGGGAGTGCTCTTGAAGTTATAGTGGATGAAGATGTAGTTAATGTAGACTATAAGCCCGTAAAGCAGGACTATGACTTTAACGTACTCTTTAACACCATGTACTCAGCTATGTGTAGGGAAGTAGATGATATTCTAGAAAAGTATAATGGTGTTGAAGTACATATTGATCTAACTCATGGAGATAATGTTATGGTACTAGCACTGATGCTTGCATCACAAATCATAGCTGAGTCAAGAGACATAAATGTAAAGTTATTTGCAGCACCAATACTTGGTAGGGTAGAGGAAGGACAAGAAGTATGCTTCCTTGATGTAACAGAGTCATCGGATATAGCTAGACATATACTATCGGGTGTTAGTGCATGGAAGAGACTAGATGAAAGACTACTACCAATAAAGCTAGTTAGGGAAATAGGCAGGAAAATTGGAAGAGAGTATGGCCCAGTATATTCAAGTGTAAGAAGCTTAGTGGAGAATTCAAGTGACCTCCTCTGGAAGATTAGGAGTGGTCAAATACCAGTCATACATGATCAAGCAGCAAAGCTTAAAGACATGGTGGAGAATGCTAAGAATAACTTATACAAAATAATTAGTCAAAACTATCTTAGCGGCCAAGTACTAGGAATTAAAAGTGATATTCCTTGGGTACCAGTAGCAGATACTGTAACAGTACGTACATCAAAGCTCGTTAACGACATTATTGGAGATAAAGCTATAGAAACAACAATTAAGACGTTAAAACTATGTGGTAGTAGTCAGGTAGAGTACTATGATAAGGTCATATGCATTGCTAGAGAACTAATAGTATTATTAATAGCTAGAAAACTAGCATTAAGCCTTGGATTAAGCAAGTTAAAGCCTGGAAGAGAACTCTGGGAGAAAATAGATAATACCATTGGTAAGATAGCTAGAGGTAGTTGGAGTGAAGTAGACTTAAGCGACCTAACACTCCTACTCCAACTAGACCTTAAACTCGAAGAATTAAGTGTATTTGAGAGAATAAGGAGTATGAGGAATAAGTTAATGCATGGAATGTTATCCAGGGAAGCTGAAGCCGAAGTAAACCCGGATACAGGAGAAGTTGATGTAACCCCAATAAGTAAACGAGACATATCACGTGAAGTAGGGAAAGCCATAGAATTAATAGAAAAACTCTATAAGAAACAAAGGTAAGTAACTTGATATTCGTTTCCCCATCAATGATTAAGACTTACCTTAAGTGTCCAAGAATACTATGGTTTAACGTAAACACCTTTATTGAAGCTAAAACTCTCCCAATGATTCTTGGAAAGAAGGTTCACAGAGTTATAGATTTAGAAGCTTATCGAAGTAAAATAGGTTTTACCGATTACGTTAGAGACGTTTACCTTGAATCAAGGAAGTACATGATAGCTGGAGTACTAGACTATCTAGCACTCATTGATGGTAAATGGATTCCAGTAGAATATAAGCACTCTACATGGATTGATATAGCTGAAAAAGCTCAAACAGCAGCATACGCCTTACTAGCTGAAGACAACTACAACGTGATTATCGATTACGCATACATAGTTACACCTATGAGGGTCTTAAGGTTAAGAATAACTGGTAAGCTCCGGAGAATAACATTAAATGTCATAGAAGAAGTAAAGAAGCTAATAGAGTCACCAACACCTCCAAGCATTGATCCCAGACCACTATGTACTGCATGCCCATACTCCATGTACTGTAAAATATAGGTGAGGTGGCTAGTAAATTGGTACGTATAGTTCTTGGAGAACCAGGATTAACATTGGGTAGAAGTGGTGATAGGTTTGTCATACGTCGTGGAGGAAACATAGTTGCATGTTATCCTGCTAGTGAAGTTGAGGAAATAGTCATTGCACGTGCAGGAATACTGGTGACAGGAGCAGCACTAAGATTAGCTGTTGAAAGAGGAATAGACATAGTAATTTTAAGTAGGAGAGGACTACCAATAGGACTACTACATCATGTAGGATTAAGCGGGTTCGCGTTGATTAGGAGAGAACAGCTTAGAGCATACGATGATGAAAGAGGAGTAGAGCTAGCAAAGACATTTATTAAAGGTAAACTCCATGGAATGATCTACGTATTATCAAGAATAGGTAAAGCAAGTAAACAATACAATGAAGTAGTTAAAATATACATCGATAAGATTAAGCCATATATAATTGAATTAAACGAGGTAAAAGGAAGCCACATAGACTCTGTTAGGTCTAGGCTATTATTCATTGAAGCTGAAGCAACGAAACACTACTGGAACTGCATAAAGGAAATCATACCAGGATTTCCAGGAAGAGTACATAGAGGTGCAAGAGACTACCACAATATGTGCTTAAACTATGGATATAGCATACTCTACGGTGAAGTACTTAGAGCAATACTTAGAGCAGGACTAGACCCTCTAGCAGGATATATACACGTAGATAGATGGGGTAGACCAAGCCTAGTATTCGACGTAGTAGAAGAGTTTAGGCACCCAATAGTAGACCTACCACTATTCAAAATGTTCATAAAGGAGCCAGAAGTAGAGCTTAAGGAAGCAGTACTCCCATGGAGTATTCGCAAAAAGATAATAGAACTAGTTAACAAGAGGCTAGAAACACAAGTAAAACCACCATGGAGGAAAACAAAGCCAATAACACTCAGAGAATCAATACTAGAATACTGCCGACTAATAGCAAAATACATCACGGGCATGGAAAAGGAGATAAAACCATTCACACTAAAACCATGAAGAAAAAGCAGGCATAAAGCTATGGCAATCCTAGTAGTCTACGATATAAGCGACGATAAGACAAGAACAAGGGTAGCAAATAAGCTAGAACTCATGGGCTATAAGAGAATACAGAGAAGCGTATGGATACTACCCCTAGGAGGATTTAATGAAGCACTAAGAACATACAAGAAACTACTAAAAATAAAACTAGAACCACAAGACAAAATACACATATTCATAATACCAAAATGGAGCTACGAGAAAGCATTAAGCATAGGACCAGAACCACCAAAACCAACACTAGGAGAACTAAAAATATTCTAA
>CAYPZO010000139.1:0-4444 GCA_964415135.1 uncultured Desulfurococcales archaeon
GGGTAGGAGGGTCGAGCAGTGTCTCCTCCTTTGGTTGTTTTAAGCTTTGTCCTCTTAGGTGATGGGGCCTACTGGGGTGTGCAGCATGTTTGTGTAGGGGCGGGGTAGGAGGACGATGGCGTTGTTTAGGCCTGTTAGGGTTGATGGGCCTATTAATGTTGGGGTTAAGCGTGGTCCTAGGTGTTTTAAGCGCGAGTTGAGGATGAGGTATTTTTATCGACAGTTAAAGGAGGCCTTGTACCCTAGGGTTTTTCCTGAACTTTACTGGGATTGGAGTGTCGATGTTGATCAATATAACGTACTATACCATTACATTGTCCATGAGAGCCTTGATATTGGTTTCTTGGGAGTAGTTGATTTTAGTGTTAGGGATTGGCCTCTTACTAGCACCATGCTTTACGAGAAGCTTAGAGCAGCTACCGCTAAGCTTATGTGGTATATGGATAAGGTTGTGGTGTTTAAGCATGGGTTGAGGACTTGTAGATTCCCAATGATGGTATTATTAGTTGTAGATAACTTTACGGGTCCATGCTCTAAGCTATTAATCGACCTAAGACTTGGGGCTAGGAGTAGGATCCTCAAGAAGATACTAAACGATATAGTAAGATTTTACGAAGAGAAATATGCTGTTAAGTTAAGGTTAAGGGAGCTTAAATCCCATTTACGCATCTACGTGTTTAAGTTTAAGGGACTTATTAAGAGATTTAAGGGGTTAGCAAACCTAATTGCCTCCTTGTTATACAAGCTAGCATGTTCACGTATTAGGGGAATATATGAGTCCCTAAGACGAAAACAAGTACCAAAACCCTATGGTGAGTTAGAGAAACTAATACACATGTTAAAATTAATAGAGTTTAGGACCACATGGACCGACCTCCAATCACTATAAGCTACCACCCATTTAATCATAGGTGTACAGTTCTCCCACAATAACATAACTACCTAGACAACAGCTAACCTTATCTTAGAGAATATATATCTATACGTTGAACCCACGTTCTAAGACATACAATATTGTTTTAGATAAATAGTAAACTTAACCTAATAGCCCAAAGAACACTAACTAGAAGTTAGCTAACATTTATACGTAAACATAAGTCAAAACACATATAAGAAACACATAAACAAAAGTCAAGGAGCCCCTACACCCCAAGCACTAAAGGATGCCTTAGCCTTAAATTAACTTTGAAACCACTAACATTGTAGATAAAAATCTAATATATTTATACTATGTTAATTTTAATACACACGTAGTAAACCATTTCAATCCTTTAAAGAGGTTAGCTCTCCTCAAGGCAATTAGCCCTGTTACCAAAATTGGTAACACAGACCATTTTAGCTAAACTAGAAGAACTAGAATTCATTAAAACCTAAACCACACCCTTCACTTTTTGTCAGTTCCATAGACATAGTAGGGACAGATTTTGCACATCATTTGCTAGTACCATGATACCACTTATGGTGACACCTTAATCACGCCTCATTTATTAATGTGTTTATACCATTAACAGAAGAACAAAACCTCAAATACTGCTTTTCACGAAAACTTATTACTTACGGGGGGAGTAGGTTACTTACTCGGGGAGTAAGTTTTGCTTTTTAGTCGTAAACCTAAGTTAAGGAGAGAGGACTTCTATGATAGGGAAGATGAGTTACGATTACTTTCTAAGGGAATTGAAGCTGGTGAAGGGCTAATAGTTGTTTATGGTGTTAGGAGAATTGGTAAAACTAGTTTAGTATATGTTGGTCTTACAGAACTCGATATCCCGTTTATTCCTATTGATTTACGAAAGTATTCAGAGGATGTTACGCTTCTTTCACCCATTGTTATAGGTCAAGTAATTAATGAAGTACTTAGAGAATATGAGAAATTTACTGGAAAGGTTAAAAACTTCATAGAGAGAATTATAGAGCATATTGAAGCTCTGGATATTCTGAAGATAATTGGAGTAAAACCAAGGAGGAAATCAAGGAGGAAATTATTAACCAGTATTCTTGAGAAAGCTGATAAATGGGCTAAGAAGCGTGGAACTAGAATTGCTATAGTTCTTGACGAAGCACAGGAACTTAGAAGAATACCAGCATGGAGAAACATACTTGCTTGGGCTATAGAACATCTAGAAAACGTAACCTTTATTGTAACAGGTAGTGAAGTAGGCGTCCTAAGAGATTTCTTAAAATTAGAGGATGCAAGCTCACCATTATTCGGTAGAGCTAGACTTGAAATAAGCTTAAGTAAGTTTACAAGAGAGCAATCAATAGACTTTTTGAAAAGAGGATTCAATGAAGCTAGATTAAATGTTAGAGATGAGGAAATAGAGGATTCCGTAAATAAACTTAATGGTATTGTTGGATGGCTAGCACTCTACGGATATTATAGGGTTACATATGGAGTAAATCATAGAGAGGCTATATCCAAGATTGAAGCTGAAGCTATAGACATTATAACAAAAGAGGTTGAAAAAGCGATTAGTTCTAGTCCAACAAGATATTTGGCAATCCTATGGGCTATATCTTTAGGGTTGAAGTCATGGAGTACTATAAAACACTTTGTAGAGGGCGTAGTAGGAGAAATACCTGATAACAGATTTAATAGACTATTACAAAATTTAGTGAAATACGGGTTTGTAGAAAAAACCAAGAACTTAGAATATAGAATAATAGACCCTCTACTACCGAAAGCAATTGAAATTTTACGAAAGAGATATAGGTTGTAGAAGCAAGATAACTATTCCTTCAAGAGAAAAGCATTTTAGACTCCATAGCTAGAAGTCTATGAAGGACTGGTAAGTGTCTATGGCGATGAGGTCTTGAATGGGCATAGACTCTACCTTTACTTTATGGACAGGTTCATACCGTTAAAGGCTAGTCTTGACATGGTTTTAGAGCTTGTTGAAAAAGATCCATTAAAGCTGTTTAGATACGTTAGAAAGCTGGTTGAAAATGAAGTAGGTAAAATACATCATGTTACATTTTATGACTCATTTGTTGATCCAAGCGAACTAGACATAGTCATCGAGTACATTGCTTACTGTAAGCTAGGTGAGGTATCAATTAAGCTCATATACTCAAAAAACCCAGAAAAAGCACTAGAAAAATACTATAAATACGAAAGCTCCAAACTAATTCCATAAGTTAAATACTTCGGGCAAAAACAATATACTTAAGTTCATGTAATACATGTTACCAATTCTGGTAACAAATGGAGTTTAAATGCTCAGAACAATAATTGGAAAATTAAAAGGTGTAGTGAATGTCTCCTAAACCTTTACCTAAAGACCCTAAGGAGAGAAGGAAAATCCTCTTAGAACTAGCAAAAAAGTATTTTGAGAAAAGAAGAAAACTCTACGAAGAACTAGCGAAATACTAATTAAATTAAAGCTATTCTCCATCAACTAAACCTTCACCAAGAGTCACACTATTCATCTTATCCTTAACTCTGTTACCACATAGGGTAACAGAGGTCAATAACTTATTAACCCTGTTACCAAGATTGGTAACAGGGAGAGCTAGATGGACGAGGTTTGCGGTTTTGACGAATGCCTTGAGGTTCTTGGTGATTTTATTGTGAAGGTGGTTACTTGTGCTCGTAGTGATATTTGTGTTAAGTTATTGAAAGTCTTAGCCATTAGCCCAAAACCCCTATACACTAGACAATTACTTCAACTAGCCGGAACCTCATGGGGTAAAGCTGGACGTGTAGGCCGTGACCCAGAAGCAGCACTTAAAATCCTAGAAAAACTAGGCTTCATAAAGAGATGGGAGGAGGAATGCTGGATAGATAGTAAGAAGAAGCCAGGGCTAAGAATTAAAACAAAATGCAAATACAACCAAATAACACCACTAGGAGTAAAAGCATACAAAATAATCATGAGAATCAAATAGTATCAGGTAAACAAGAACTAGCAGCTAAGGGATTTAGATCCGTGTTAGCTATTTTCCATGTTATTCTAGAGGATTCGATTTTGTTTTCTCTAGAGTATATGAAAGTCATTATATTCTCCTTGAATATTATTTGTATTGCTAGGCCTAGCTCTACTATTAGTTTTATGTCTCGACTTATAAGCTCACTAATGGAGAGAGCCATAAAGCTAAGAATAACTACAAGCATAGCTAACTTAACTAAAACACTTATAGCTAAACCTAGGCTACAAACCCCCTGTATCACCACAGAGATTCTAGATAGAATAGACTTAAATTGGTAAAACAGTTAAACACCAATAATTATTCTATCATAAACCGCGAAGTCAAAAGCTCCTATCAAGAATTTTGCCTGTTACCAAAAAAGGTAACAGCCCTATAGTTAAGAGGGACTCTCTCCCCCTCCCCCTTCCGGTAACCACAGAGGGAGCACTACTCTCAGACAGAGGCCTACTCATTATTAATTCTTTAATGTAACTTCTATTATATTGAAGAATTGAGGTTTATACAAACAGTATAAAAA
>CAYPZO010000140.1:0-4417 GCA_964415135.1 uncultured Desulfurococcales archaeon
AGGATTAACGTTTTTCTTTGATGTGTAGGTTTGTATTTGGTAGGTTTGGTTTTGTCCGATGTTGGGTGTTTTCTTGCTGCATATATGGCTTTGCTAAGGATTCTAGGTGAAGAGTTGAAACACTAGCATACTAAAGCCTATTTGATATATACTATGATTCCTCCTATTGCCGTTGCTGTTCGCTTTGGTGTTTTGCAGTGTATTTCTGTTAATGGCTTTAAGAGAAACAGTTTTATTTGCTGAGGAATTATGCTAGGCTTTGAGACTATACTTTCAATTGCTGCGAGGAGAAATATATCTGAGGAAAGGAAATCAACTTATTTTTACGGAGATAGTGGAAGGTGAGCAAAACAGAGATTAAAGAAGATCCAAGACTGAAAGAACTACTAAAGAGTCCTTAATAATGTTATTAGTGTATATGGTCATTTATAGCATTATATATTGGAGCTATGCTTTCTCCTCCGGCTGAAATCCGCATACCGTAGTTATGGGGTTTCCATGGTGGTTTAATCTACCATGGATATCATTAGTGTTCTTAGTTATAGTGAGTATAGTAGCGTGGTTTATGAAGGAGAAGCCTTTAGACCCATGGATTAAGGTTGAGAACGTGAAAAACCGTGAGCCAGTTAGAGACCTTGGCAACACCTGAAGAACGTATAAACACTGCTGTAACGTTTATTGCTTATATAGCATTACTAGCTACAATAGGGCTGTGCCACGTAAGGTGCTTAAAAGAACAGTTATCATGGAAACCGGGAATACCGTGGGCTGCTATGGTTGGTGGCAGTCAAATTTTTATGAACTTCTTAATATTATTACGGTATAGGTAGGGAATTCGGCATCATTGCTCGACGCATAAAAGCGGTAAGTGTTGGAGACATTCTATATGAACGTTACGAACGCGACAAACTTATAGTTCTCCTATATACTGTTCCGGTACTCATCTTCCTTATACCATGCTGTTCCGTGTAGTTCGTGGGCTCTTCAAGAATATTTGAGGTTATGACCGGTTGGCCTTACATGGTGGCTTTGATCCTAGCAGGGTTAGTGACGGTGTTCTACGTTACCGTTGGCGGGTTTAGAGGAGTAAGCTTAGCGGTAGTGGTGCAAGGAGTATTTATGACAATAGCTACTATAGCTCTTATAGCTGCTGCTTTCGGAGCAGTTTATTCAACATATGGGAGGCTTATCGAAGCAAATGAGAAGTTAATAAGAATAATTGGTGAAGAATTCATGAACTTATATAGGCTTCCACAGGCTCTCGTTATTTCATGGAGGATAATATTTACAATAGGGTTAATTGCATGTTCTCATCCATTAATGGCTACACTATCCTACAAGAGCATAAGGGCAATGAAAATAGCCATAATAATAGGATCCCTAGCTGTAACATTATGGACCTATAGCCTATGTACATGGGCAGGCCTCTTTGCTAAACTTTTCCTCTCCGAGCTTCCGGTACCTGACCATGCCGTGTAAGTGCTGCCTTATCAACTATAGCATCTATGACTATTCTCATGAGTTCTGCATTTTTACAGCACATATATAGGACAATAATAAAACCGACGGCAAGGGAATTGAAAAAAGGTGCTCATTAGGCTACCTTTATTATAGGTATAACAGCGTTCCTATTGGCGATAACGCAGCCTCAGGCTTTAGAATACATAATAATATTTGCTATTGGAGGGCTAATGTCGTCGCTATTTTGGCCTCTAATAGTTGGAATGTATTAGCGTAGAGGCAATAAGTATGGAGCAATAAGCAGTATGATAGTAGGTTTCACAGTCTTTGCCCTAGGTAAAAGCAAATTAGTCCCTCAAATAATAACACTATTTGGCGGCGTAGATCTGTCCTCCTAGGAGTTATATTTTCTGGAATAACATATGCTATAGTTTCTCTTCTAACACCGCCTCCTTCCGCACGGGTTATAAAACTCTTTTGGGATCTTAGACTAGTGGAGGAAGGTTAAGATATGGCATATGATATAATTATAAGAGATGGTAAAATAATAACGGGCATCGGTGGACCATGGATTTATGCAGATGTAGGTATAAAGGATGGATTAATAGCTAAAGTAGGATATTTAGGGAAAGAGGAAGCAGAGAAAACTATTGACGCCTCTGGTAAATTCGTTAGCCCGGGATTTATTGACATACATAATCACTCTGATTTATCAATACTTGTTTACCCAGCTGCTGAAAACTACTTGATGCAAGGTGTTACAACAATAGTTATTGGAAATTGCGGTTTTTCTGCTGCACCTATATCGCCTAAAAACATAGAACCCTATAAATCTTATTGGTCCCAGCTTGTCCCTGGATTACCTGTTGAATTTACCTGGAGAACATTCAGTGAATACCTTAAAACGGTGGAGAAAGCAAAGCCCGCGGTAAACATAGTACCTCTAGTAGCTCAGGGAACTGTACGTATTGCTGTTAAAGGTCTTGAACCTGGGAAGGCATCAAAGGAAGAATTAGATGAGATGAAAGAGCTAGTAAGAGAAGCTATGGAGGCAGGAGCCTTCGGCATGTCCACGGGCCTTATATACCCTCCTGGTAGTTTCACTTCAACCGATGAGATAGTAGAATTAGCTAAGGTCGTAGCTGAATATAAGGGCATATATGCGTCCCATATAAGAGGAGAATCATATAACCTACTGAATGCTGTCAAGGAGGCGATAGAGATTGGTGAAAGATCCGGTGTCTCAGTAGAGATAAGCCACCATAAGGCTGCAGGCAGGGATAATTGGGGTTTAGTTAAGAAAACTTTAGAGATGATGGAGGAAGCCAGGAGGAAAGGTATAGATGTAACATGCGATGTCTACCCTTACACGGCCGGTATGACCATGCTTTCAGCTACTCTACCAAGATGGGTCCACGAAGGAGGTATAGGAAAGCTTCTTGAAAGGTTAAGGGATCATGAATGTAGGAAGAAAATAGTAGAATATATTGAGAAAGAAGTTAAAACATGGGAGAATATAGTGAAGCTTGCAGGCTGGGATGGAATAGTTATTTCATATTCTGAGAAGTGTAAGGAATGTGAGGGAAAAAGTATAGCTGAAATAAGTAGGGAAAAGAACAAGAATCCGTACGATACATTATTTGACGTTCTCATAATGGATGAGGCCAAAACCACCATGGTCATACACCACATGGCAGAGGAAGATGTGATAACTGTAATTAAGCATCCGTTATCAATGATATGTTCAGATTCATGGTTAGTACCACCTAAAGGTAAGCCTCATCCAAGATTCTACGGTACTTTTCCAAGAGTTATAAAACGTTATGTTAAAGAGCTAGGTGTTCTAAGACTTGAAGAAGCTATAATGAAAATGACTGCTATGCCTGCTCAAAAACTAAAACTAAATAATAGAGGGATAATAGCCCCTGGGTTTAAAGCTGATATAGTGATATTTGACTATAATAGGATAGAAGATAAAGCGACATATGATAATCCAAGAGCATATCCTACAGGCATAGATTACGTTATCGTTAATGGTGTTATAGCTGTAGAGGAAGGTAAAGTAACAGGCAAGAGAGCTGGAGAAGTAGTAAGGAAAAGATAAGCACCATCTCCGTTAAACAACTTTTTCAAATATCTTAAAGTAATGTTCAATGCAGTACTTTCTAATTTAATCAGCATAGTTCTTTCCGCAGTTTACCATTACGTAATCACCTTGTAAAGAGTACTTAATTAAAGTTCATCTAAGTTCTTAGGTTTAATTGTTCCATGTTTTTGTAGCATATTTCTTTTCCACCAAACACCTTTTACGCTTTTCTTCGCATATACATTATGTGTTTTCTAACATCTTAATATTAGCTATGTTAAGGTTAGAGGGTTTGAGGGGCATGTTGTTAGGCTTGAGAAGCTTACTCGCGATATTGCTTGGGCTTTAGTTCTTATGGCTTATGGGAGGGAAGAGCTTGGTGAGGAAGTTAGGGAGGGAGTTGAGGAGGATTTAAGAGACTATTTGGAGGGTAGAGTAGATAGGTTTGTTTCACTAAGAGATTTGGAGGAAGAGTTGTTGAAGGAGAAGCAGGTTTGGAGATTGGAAGCTACTGCGACTACGAGGTTTTAGTTCATCGTAGAGTCGCTAAGATTCTTGTAAGTTACCGAGAAACATTATAGAGCAGATTTTATAATGTTTTAAACGAATTTAAAGAGGACCCGTTTAAAGGAGATGTAAAGGCAATTAGAGGCTATGTCTTGGGGAGCCTGTATTGTCCCCTTTGAGAGTGTATAGTAGCTATGGTTCCTTTTAATTGTATTTAGTTTCTTAGTTTTGTTGTTTCTGAGAAAAAAAGGTTCTTAAGTACTAAAGTACCTTTTGGGGGTGTTTAGTTTGCCTAGTAGGAGGGAGAGGAAGGTTGAGGTTATTAAGGTTGAGGTTCCTGTTTGGCTTGCTGAGAAGTTTCGT
>CAYPZO010000141.1:0-4397 GCA_964415135.1 uncultured Desulfurococcales archaeon
GGTAGTGATGCTAGTGCCGTTATTGCTAATGCCAAGGTTATGTTTATGCCAGCTAATGTCCTTAAATTTATTACTCCATGGAAAACCTTGTATCCTCCAGTTAGGAATAGTAGTGATATTGCTAGGATTATTGATGCAGGCGCTGTTACCATGAGGTAAATGTATGGTTCTCTAATAGGTATTGGTGTTTTTGGCTGTGATTTATCAATAATATATAGTATCATTACGCTCATTAGGGGTAGTACCATGTATGAGTAGATTATTGCTGAGCCTAGTCCTCCAAAGCCCCCTGCTGCTGGTATGACGGTGCTTATTGCGAAGAATATGTATAGTGCGAGAGTGAGTACTACAGCCAACGCAATATATAGTTCTATGTATAGGCTCATCCTCTCTGCCATAATTCTTAGTTCTTCCGATTTAGCTGCAAATAATTCTTCAGTTCTAACTTCTAGGTAGTGTACTATATCACCGCCGGTTCTAATGGTCATAACATATCCTAGTAGGAGGTCTCTAAACCTTCTTGAAGGATGATTTACTGCTAAGTTTGTCATTGCTGTTAGTGGGTCTAGTCCAAAGAGTTCTACATCCCTCTTAATTCTTTGAGCTTCCCTTCTTATTGCTTTGAATATCTTTAACTCAGCGGCTTTCTCAATAACTTTTTCTACTGGTACTCCTCCACGAGCCATAGTTGCGAGGTAGGTGGCAAAGAATGGTAGTTCGGATTCAACACCTCTCCTCCTTTCAGCTATCTTGGATGCTGGATACGTTAGAAATGTAACAAATACGAGAACAGGTACTAATGCTAGGAATACGACTATAACTGCCTTGACTAGGAATGGTATTTCAGCTAACATGATTGAAGTAATGAATAGTAGAATTAATAGGCTAGAAGCAAATGTTATGAATAGCATTCTTGAAGCATAAACTATGGGGAATACATCAAGACCTGCGAGCTTTATATTCCTATCAAGTTCAAATGCCTTAACGATTCTATGTGCAGGTCCTGAGAAGAGGGATAAAGCTACTGCATCTATAGCATCGCTTATTTTTATCCTTACTTTAGGTGTTGTAGCTACGGCTCCCCTCTTGCTCATAGTTTACGCCTAGCTTTCAAGTTCTTCTGCTTCAACCTTACTAATACCTAGTTCTCTTAATGCTTCCTCGTATGTTCTATTCGGCTTAGCATAGTACTTGTGGACGATCTTAGCTATATCCTTATAATACCTTATACCCTTCTTCATCATCCACCTTAATACCACTACTCTACGAGTAATTTCATCAAATATCCATGAGCGGTCCTTTCCAAGCGCTTCAGCTATTTCATTAAGCTTATCGCTTTCATCTATTCTAACGGTGAATTCATCCTTAGATGGATTCCATTTAGCTACTTCATGGTATACTCTATAGTCTTTAACCTCCCATACGTTAGTTATCTTTCTAGCAATGTAGTATGTTCCATCAGGTCTAGTCATCTGTACTCTCCTAATAAGTAGTGCGAAGTGTACTAAAGGTATGTAATTTGGAGGTATATTCATTGGCGGACTTGTAAGCCTCTTGACAGCAGCATCAATAGACTCTGCGTGAATAGTAGTTACACCTCCATGACCAGTATTATGTAATAGTAATGGTATGTTTCCTCCAAAGAAGGATTCTGTGCCTGGTACTGATATATCATATACATATCCTTGATATGGCTTTTTCCTTACATCTTTTACCTCTATGAATGCCAGTTCTCCATTCATTAATTGTCCTAACTTTTTCAAGTACTCTACTGATTGAGGTGTTAAGCATCCCTTTCTCTTAATCCACTGCAATACTTTTAGAGCAGTTTTCTTAGATACATATTTCCTCTTGGTAATGTATGTTAATTCTAGGGGCATTGACTTAGGTTTAGTTAATTCTATTAACTTTTCTAATAGCTTTACGGGTATCCTTTCATGAGCATTAGTTTTTCTGTAATTAGTATCTAAGTATACTAGGACATTGTAATAGTTCTTACCTTTATTCTTACCCGTCCCTTTCTCTACGACTAGCTCGGAATAGTAGCCTGCAATTCTAGCTAGCCATAATATCTCATAAGCTAACCTCTCATTAGCGGTAGTATAGCATGTATATCTCCTCTTTAATGTTCTCCTAGAGTCTGCTCTTAGTCCATCAAAGAAGGCTTTAATGACCCTTCTCGGTGAACTCCATAACTGTGAAGGCACATGTTTTTCATATAGGTTGGCTCCAAGGAGTTTCTCAAATAGCTCAGCTAGCAGTGTATGAGAATACTCATATATGGTGTAAGTATCTCTACTGTCAATAACTGGCCTTATATTAAATTTGTTTTCCATTATCTTTAATACTTTTTCAGCGATTTCTCTCTCGTTCTTACCGAATGTAAAGCATATCCTTTTACCTCTATGTTCCTTAACACATCCATAAGCTATGTAGGCTCCAAATACAAATGCTAATTCTTCATCTAATTCTATTAAGCCTGGTAGACCATGACTTCTCTTTAACCTACTTATTTTTATTCTTCTCCTTACTCTTCTATCCCTTTCAAGGATAAGATACGTAGATAAGGGGATTGGGTTTTTACCTCCGCTAAGCTCCTTAATCTCCTTTGGTACGTTATCTACATAGTCTTTCTCAGGATTACCTATGATTTCAATTACATCTATTAACTGACGCTCTGTGCTCTCTTTTGAGGAATAGTTTTTAACGAATGTTACTAGTAGTTCACCGGGTTTAAGCATTGATACCGGTTTTTCAATTATCTTTAAGTTCTCTGGATCTAATACAAATACGCTATGGCTGCCCGTAGCTTTTACTTTCCCTCCGCCTTCAAACATCACTTCATATATTTCGTTAGCTTTATGCCTTAGAACATATTTAATCGGCTTCCAGAATACATGGTATCCATTATGGCTCAGTACGTAATATCCTTCGACAGGTTTAGGTATCCATTCTTCGCCTTCTCTATAGAATTTATCAATAAATTCACCTATATTGACTAAGCTAACTTCACCCTTAGAATCCATAATTAAAACCGGGGTATCGTAGGATACGCTCGCCATGGCCTGGAATAGGACGTACGCTTCTTCACCTCTAATCTCTCCTACAACAATTATGTCTGGACGATATCTTAATGATACCTTTACTAGGTCGTAGAGTGTTATTTCTCCTATCTTTTGTACTCCAAATCCATAGCCTGGTCTTGATACTAATTGTACCCAGTTTTCTAGTGGTAGCCTTAATTCTGGAGTATCCTCTATGGTTACTACCTTTACTGTAGGTTTAAGCATGGTTAGTAGTGCGTTTAATGTACTTGTCTTACCACTACCAGTTACGCCCATTATTAATCCTGTCATTTTGTGTTCTATAAGCATCCATAGATAGGCTGCAAGTGCTGGTGAAACCGTTCTCCAGTTAAGCATGTCGACTATTGTTATTGGGTCTTCACGGAACTTTCTAATAGCAAATGTTGAACCACTAGTTGATACCTCTTTACGGAATGTAGCTGCAAGTCTATGACCTCCCGGAAGTATTGCGTCGACTATTGGGAATGCTACTGAAATGTGTTTACCAGCTTTATGTGCAAGCCTTATTACTAGTTCATCAATTTCCTCTTCTCTATCAAACTTTAGGTTTGTTGGTATGTTCTCATACCTTCTATGCCATACATAAATTCTCCTCTTAACTCCATCACATGAAATATCCTCTATATTGGGATCCCTCATAAGGGGGTCTATAGGTCCAAAGCCAACAGTATCTCTCTCAATGTAGTAGAGTATTTTAGCCCATGAAACTCCAGGTGTTCTTCCAAGTCTAATCTGGTATTTCCATACGATTTTCTTAGCTTCTCTGTCGAAGTATTCTCTAACGTTCTCCCCTGCAGGTGGAGGCTTTAACTCCCAATAAATGATGTCTAGGAGCTTCTTGTATATTGTTGCTTCATTACGATTTAATGGTATTTCATCAATAACGTAAATCGTTTCACCTGTATCTGGGTTTTGGATTATTACGGCTCTAGCCCAAGGATCTACAAGAGGATAAATTTCTGCACACTTAAAGCCTCTAGGAATTGATACTACACTTGCACCCTTTATCCTAGCCTTAATGAACTGTTTAACGTCTTCAGCAAGTATTTCTTCAAACTCCTCAAGAGAAATGTCCTTTTCTCCGCGTTTCTTCCTTTTGAACAGCTTTAATTTCATATCAACACCATATGCACTTAAAGCTACATATCATACTGTAGATTATATGTTTTAAGGCTTATTTTAAATTTATAAGGAATCCGTGCACAGTAAAATTAGGCTAAAGGAACATGAAAGCCAAGTTAAGTAAGACAGTTATAGTATCACTACTAATAATAGTAATTCTCTCCACACTTCAAGTAACCTTCTCTGAAA
>CAYPZO010000142.1:0-1480 GCA_964415135.1 uncultured Desulfurococcales archaeon
GTGAATGCTATGGGTTCTGGGATTACTACATTTAGTTTACTTGTTATTGTTACTGGGTGTGCTATGTGCATTTTCTTTAGTACTTTGACTACTTCGTATTTTGCTCTACAAACGAGGCATGTGAGTGGTGAGTATATTGGTGCCTCTAGGCATGTTCCGCATTTAATGCAGTACCATGTTCCAAAGGTCAAGGCATCTCCCATTAATTATTTTTACTGATGTTCTCGTACGAGGGCTTATTGATGTTGAGGTTTAATCCTTGTTTTTAATATTTGTGTTAACTGTATTATGTGATGTGGGGTTTATGGTATTTTACTTTAATTCGCCTTTATTTTTATGTAATTGGCTAATTCATGAATGTTGCACTAGGGATGATGCTTTTATGGGGTTGTAGTGGTTTTGCGGGTTGATGTAGGTTATGGTGGAGGTGGGGGTGGTGTTATTGGTGATGCTGTTTTCCTTTTCTTCATGTAGGTTAATATTATGGCTACTACTATTATTGCTGCTATTGCTAGTGGTATGTATGGGCTAGGTTCTTTGCCTTCTTTCTCTTTTGGTGTACTTATAGTGCTCATTGTACTTGTGGTGCTTGTTGTTTTTGATTCTTGAGGTTCACTGTATGTTGTTTTTGTTTTAATAGTAGTTGTTGATGTTGTGGTGATTGAGGTTGTTGATTGTTTTATCCATTCTGTTATTTGGTTTGTTAGGTTTTCTTGTTCTAGGAGTAGCGTTATTCCATGGCTGTTTGTTTTTAGCTTTATTACCTTTATGTTTACTTCTTTTTCTTTGAGTATATCGTGTATTGTTTTTGATGCGTCTTTTGTCATTTCATCTTCTTCTCCATAGATTAGTAATATGTTTTTGTCTTTTTGTATGGCTTTTACCGTGTCTTCGCTTAGTGGGATTGTGTAGTTGAATCCTGGTGATAGTATGATTATTGTTTTTACTTCACTATACTTTGTGCAGGCTATGAGGGCTAGGTTTGCTCCTATGCTTGACCCTACTATTACTATATTGTCGTATCCTTCTCTTTTCAGGTAGTTTATGGCTGATTCTACGTCGTTTATTGTTTTAGCCCAGTCGTTGGGTGTAAAGTCGTAGAATTTTATTTCTTCTCCCTTGACCGTTTTTGTTGATTCTCCATGACCTCTTAAGTCTATTGCTAGTATTCCATAGCCTAGCTCGGCTAGTTTTCTTGGTAGTGTTGTTTTCGTCCAGTCTTCTTTTGTTCCTCCTAGTTCATGTAGGAATAATATTGCTGCACTACTCTTTCCTTTAATGTACCCCCCAGCTATTATAATTCCATCTCCTGTTGTATAGGTTATTGGCTTCCAGGCTATTTCCTCTTGTTCTTCTGGAGCTTCTTCCTCTAATTCTATTACTGGTAGTCTGTTGAGTATTTGTGTTGTTGTTTGACCTGCTACGTTTATTATTGTTCCATATAGGTTTAAGTCCATTGCTACTAGTATTCCTGTCTCTA
>CAYPZO010000142.1:1580-4159 GCA_964415135.1 uncultured Desulfurococcales archaeon
TTAGTTTAGCTTTCCTAGTCTTAATGTCTACTAGCCATACTACTATATCTGAGCTTGGAGTTCCAGTTCCGGTTCCTATGAATATCATTTCTAGTACGTACATTTTGTCCCTGTATACTCCTAAGATACTATATTTCCAGTCGATTATCATTGATGGTGATGCATGTGTCATGTAGGTTTTTAGTCCTGGATGTAGGTATCTTCCCTGCAGCTTGGCGTATTCTTTATATGAGTCTCCTTGGTAGTCCAAGTATATTTCAGCTAGACATGTTTTGCTTAATTCGTAGGTGTTTGGATCTTCTATTAGTGTTTTAGATATTTCGAATGCATATATTATTCCTAGTTCTCGGTCTATGACTACCTTATACCTACATCTATACTTTCCTTTTTCCTCTATTGTTTCTCTGAATAATACTACGACTTCTCTTTCAATACTTACTGGTAGTGTTGTAATACCGTTTTCTCCTCCTAATTGTTTACTGGTTATTTCAGCTACTGTGAATTCTGCTTTTGAGAATATTATTTTTTGACCTACTTTAACGTTGTCTAGTTTTCCCATAGCTATCCAGAATGGCCCGTCGATTGTTAAGTATGATTTGAAATCAGAGTCCTCGATTACCACATCTTCTAAACATACAATTCTATGGAATTCTACCTCACTTCCCCTTACGTTTTGTATTACTATTGATTCAAAACCAGTACTCACTTGGCTCTTATACCCTTCCTCGGTTGGCTTATGGCTTGCAAATAATGACATGTACGTTACTCTTACACCTTTCTTGGCCCATGGAGGGGTTTGTGCTTTAGCTATGATAACATTGATACTTACTGTTAGAATCACTGATGACAATAGTATTGAAATGATAATTAATGCTGCTATTCTACTATACCCGCTAGTAACCCTCATGAATTAAGCCTCTCCGACTTGAAAGCATGTTAAGGATAAGGTAAATACGTTGGGTTTGAGGTTGCCCTTCAGAACTACTTTTCTAGCTTCCACTTACTAAGGCTTTAGCCTTAATTTCTCCACCTCTATACTTAGCCTTCATTAGGTTAGTTATTGTATTCCTATAAAGTTTATTACTTTCGGTGTGGAAGTTTCATTCGGTGTGGAAGCTTTGTTGTTTGATATAAGGCCCAAGAGATGTAGAAGGGATTTATATGATTTTGATGAGGAGTATCGTAGGCTTGTTAGTTCTCTTGATAAGCCTCTTATTGTTGTTAGGGGGCTTAGGAGGACTGGTAAGACTTCACTTATATTAACTGTTTTAGAGGAGACTAGGACTCCATATATACTCGTTGATTTAAGGGAGGGTTATAGGTCTAGGAGGGAGTTTTATAAGATATTGTCTAGGAGTATGAGTGATTTTTTAAAGAGGATTTCGGTTAAGAGGAAGTTACTAGACGTACTAGTTAGGGGGTTAAGGATTCTTAGGGGTGTATCTATTGCTGGTTTTAATGTTTCATTAAGTTGGGGTAGGGATAGACCTTTGTTAACGGATATTTTTAGGGAGTTAGATTACTTTTCGTTTAAGTCTAATTTAAGAATAGTCCTAGTGTTTGATGAGGTGCAGAAGCTTACTGGTGTTGTTAAAGAGGATGTGGTAAATGCTATAGCCTATGCTTTTGACTATATGGAGAACTTAACCTTCATACTATCGGGGTCTGAAATGGGATTACTATATGGTATTCTAAGGGATCCAAAGTCGCCGCTATATGGTAGGGCATATATTGAAATAGAAACGAGGAAGCTGAGTAGAAATGAGTCATTAGACTTCCTTGTTAAGGGATTTAAGGAGCTAAACATGAACATGCCTCTTAGTGAATTAGAAGAAGCTGTAAACACGTTAGATGGAATTATAGGTTGGCTAACATACTATGGATACTCAAAATGGACTAAGAGTAGGAGTTTAGAGGAAATTAGAAGTGAAGCCATAGCATTAGCTAGAAGCGAGCTATTGAACTTCATAAAATATAGAGTAAGTAGGAGATACCCAATAATATTAAGAGCACTAGCACAAGGAATTAAAGAGTGGAGCAAACTAAAGAGATGCATTGAAAGAATTGAAAAGAGAGAAGTAAGCGATAGAGTAATACACGACATACTAAAACAACTAAAAAAACACTCAATAATAGACGATAATCTAGAATTCACAGACCCAATAATAAAGGAAGCAGCAAAAACGCTATAACAACAAAGACAATAAAGGGGATAATTTATAGGGTATTATGTTTTAGAATTGTCAACTCTATATTGTAATAGTATTACCTAGGGCGTCACCTTGGGTTATGGTGATGACTTATATACCCTTTTTAAACATTTCGATACATGACCTACAACAACATTACTATTGAAGAGAACTTGGTGGGATACATGAGATATCACCATAACCCAAGGTGAACCTAATCCCAAGTAACAAATATAGCTCCAAGTAAATCACCAAGAAGTATTACTAGAACTCATGAGAGGGAAAAGCTTAAATAAACTCATTCATTTAATTTAACATGAAATAGAAATGAACAATCCAAGTACATTAGACATAAAACCCTCAATGAATCTAACAAATAGAATTGAAAGG
>CAYPZO010000143.1:0-4137 GCA_964415135.1 uncultured Desulfurococcales archaeon
ATTTCCTTAATTTTCCTAGCATAATGTTCATTTATTGTAGCTTTCGTTGACATTTGAACTGGTAATTCTAAGTACCTAGTAATCCATTCAAGGTACTCTATGGTTCTCTCAATGGTCTTTCTATGGAAAGGCTCGGTAACAGAACCAAACGCTGCTAATGTACCTATAGGTCCAGGCATGACATGAGGATTAGTTGCTAAAGCTAGCGTTAATTCAATACCGCTAAGAGGGTATGGAGTGATAGTTCTAGGAAACCCCATATCTGGTATATAACAGTAAACACATCCAAAATCGCATCCTATACCTGTATGTATGGTCATACCACAAGGTCTAGGAGGGCGTTGAGCATGATAATCCCTTAAAGCCTTACTAATACTAGCTCTATCCATCATTTCAAGTAGCTTTCTCCTAACCTTCTCCTTTATCTCAAGTGTATTAATTAACGGGTTCACGTATCCTTCACTTCCTTCTAGCTAATTCTTTAGGTAATCCAGCAAAATATGCTAACGCTTCAAGCTCTATGGGATGAGGATTAGAAACAATTATTAAACTATGCGGAGGTGGTGGATAACTATAATTAATTAGCCTTGGAACCAGGTTAGCTCTTAAATATACCTCAGGAGTACCCGCCCTAGCAATAGCAACACCTATGGCGCTTTCAAGAAATGGCTTTAACCCTTCATCCCTACATACCTTCTCCTCAATATCCATTAATATGGGAATAGCTTCATTAACTCTCATTGCACGGCCTTCATCGAATCGTATATCAAGTAAAACCAATGTATGAAGACCTCTCTCATAATTCTCTCGAATAACACGATAAGTTATATATGGAACATAATATTCCTCGGGATAGACTAAGGTTACTATTTTTCCAAACTTATATACTTGTAATCCACTAATACTTATACAACTACATATACCCGAAACACCATGAATGACCTTAACGTCCACTCCCTGTCTTACGGCCTCAATTCTAAGAGTTATATGTGTTGTAGCTATAAATGGATCACCACCAACCAATAATACTACATTCTTACTCTTAGCTTCATTAATTATTTGCTTACCTTCTTCTTCCTCTAAATCTCTACGAGTAACAAACCTTAACTCCCCCTTAACCATTCTTCTTAACCTATCATAACTTAAACCCGGTGTAATGTTAGTATATAGTTCAACGTAAACTACATCAGCATTACTAATAGCATCCAATGCCTCTAAAGTCAAGGAACCAAACCACGTACCAGTACCCACAAACACCAATGTCAATAGACTACACCTTCATAAACCTAACGTGACTTATTTAGAATAAATATTTATAAGCCTGCTCTAATACTATGTTTCCAAGGTGATATCATTATCCGTAGTACCTAGCATAAAGGGTAGATACAACCCATTAAACGTTGAGAAGCGGGTAATAGACTTCTGGAAAAAGAACAACATCTACATGAAAGTTAAAGAAAAAGCTTCTGACCCAAATAAGCCACTATTCGCATTCTTAGAAGGACCACCAACAGCTAACGGATTCATGCATGTAGGTCATGCAAGAGGAAGAACGTACAAGGACATAATGCTAAGATATAGGAGAATGAAAGGCTATAGAGTATGGGATCAAGCAGGATGGGATACACAAGGACTACCAGTTGAAATAGAAGTTGAGAAAAACCTTGGATTTAGAACGAAGAAGGATATAGAAAAGTATGGTGTTGATAAATTCATAATGGAGTGCCAAAAACTCGTAGACTACTACCTAGATCACTGGAGGAAAGCTAGCGAAAGACTAGGACTATGGCTAGACTACGACCACGCCTATGAAACGAGAAATCCAAGATACCTAGACGGGGCTTGGTCCTTCCTTAAAAATATGTGGGGTAAGGGACTATTATACGAGGACCTTAGAGTTATACCAATATGTCCAAGATGTGAAACAGCATTAAGTAGCCATGAGGTAGCACTTGGCTCTACTGTAGTTAAGGATCCGAGCCTATACTTTAAGCTAAAGCTAGTTGATGATGAGAATACGTACATGATAGCATGGACTACAACTCCATGGACCATAATAGCAAACGAAGCACTAGCAGTACATCCAGATGAATACTACGTTAAGGTTAAAGTGAAAGGAGAATACTGGATCATAGCCGAGAAAAGACTTGAACACTTATTCAAGGAAATGAACATAACATCATATGAAGTCGTAGCTAAGTTCAAAGGAAAAGACCTACTGGGCAAGAAGTACAAACATCCATTACTAGAGGAGGTTCCAGCCCATAAAGAACATAGCGGTAAGTACGAGCATGCGGTCATCGTAGCTGACTGGGTTAGTATGGAGGAAGGTACAGGAATAGTTCACATGGCTCCAGCACATGGACCGGAGGACTTCGAAGAAGCAAGAAAATATGGCATAAGAGTATTCAATCCACTAGCAAAGAACGGGTACTTTACAGAACTTGCAGGTAAATACGCTGGTTTATGGTTTAAGGATGCTAGTAAACAAGTAGTAAAAGACCTAGACTCTAAGGGACTAGTAGCATACTTCGGATGGTACGAACACGAATACCCACACTGCTGGAGATGTGGTACACCACTCATATACTATGCAGATAGACAATGGTTCATAAAAGTAGAGCCTATAAAGAAGAAAATGATTGAAGAAAACAACAAAGTTACATGGTATCCCGAATGGGCTAGAAAAAGATTCGGAGATTGGCTTGAAAACGCAAGAGACTGGTGTATAAGCCGTGAAAGATATTGGGGGACGCCATTACCTATATGGACATGTAGTAAATGTAAACATAGAGTAGCATTTGGAAGCCTAGAAGAAGTCAAGAAACATGCCATAAACCCCGAAGCCGCAATAGACCATCATAGACCATGGATAGATAGAGTAGTAATAAAGTGTCCCAAATGTGGAGCATCAATGTATAGAGAACCATATGTAGTAGACGTGTGGATGGATAGTGGCGTAGCACATACAGCAAGCCTCCACCAATATGGATGGAATGATAAATTCAAAGAGCTATTTCCATACACATGGATAACAGAGGCAGTAGACCAAACAAGAGGATGGTTCTACACCCTAATGTTCACATCAGTAGCATGGCATGGATCAACACCATACAAATCAGTACTAAATCAAGGACACGTACTAGACAAATACGGCAAGAAAATGAGCAAAAGCAAAGGAAATGTCATATGGGCACTAGACTTCATGGAGAAGCACGGAGCAGACCTACTAAGACTATACTTAACAGTAAAAGCAGCACCATGGGACAACATGAACTTCGACCCGGACGAAATAGTATTAGTTAAAAGACAACTAGACATACTATGGAATAGCGTAAACTTCGCATTAACATACATGGAGCTAGACAAATGGACTCCGGAAAAAATAGAGGAAGATCTAAAACACTTAGAACCAGTAGATAAATGGATAATAACAGAACTACATAAGACAATAAAGAAAGTAGAAGAATCAATAGAGCAAAACAACCTACATATAGCACTAAGAGCAATACTAGAATTCATAGTAGAAAAGCTAAGCCATAGATACATAACCTTAATAAGACCAAGAGTATGGATAGAATACGAACATCCAAGTAAAAGAGCAGTATATGCAACACTCTTCCTAGTACTAACCAACACACTAAAAATGCTAGCACCATTTGCACCATACATAACAGAATACCTTCACCAAGCATTTACACGAAAACTACTAGGAGAAAAAGCAAAAGAAAGCATACATCTAGAAAACTGGCCACAAGTGCCACAAGAACTAATAGATGAAGAAACATGGAAAGTAGTAAACAACGTACTAAAAGTATCAGAAGCAGTCCTAACAGTAAGATCAAGCATGGGCATAAAGAGGAGATGGCCATTAAAGAAACTAGTCATAGTAATTAGTGAGGGAGAAGAAGAAAAGTACAGGAAGTGTAATGACATAGTTAGGATATATGCTAACGTAAAGGAGCTCGTAGTCCAAACAAGCGAACAAGGAGTTGAAAATTTCACAAAACTCGATGTAAAGGAGTTACCAGCATACCTAGACACAACAATAGATAGAGAACTACTCCTAGAAGGATTTGCAAGAGAAATAGTAAGAAGAGTACAAGTAATGAGAAAAGAAATGAACCTACCACTAGA
>CAYPZO010000144.1:0-4090 GCA_964415135.1 uncultured Desulfurococcales archaeon
TTAATGTGGAGCGGTTATATTTATATATACAATATAATATATAATATATTAGAAACACATGTATAGTGTTGTAAGGTGTCAACCTATGGGGTACCATACAGTATATTTAACTAAAGAGTTGGAAACATTGGTAGAAATTTACAAGAAGAAAACCGGTAAATCATTCACTAAAATTGTTCAAGAGGCTCTAATGGAGTATTTAACTACCCATATCTAGAAAGGTTTATATAGTATATGGTAATATATTATATCTCGGAGAACTAAAGAGGTGATTAAACATGAGTGAAGAGGAAAAAATTAAATGCGAAATATGTGGCGAAGAATTCGACCCAGACGAAATAGTATTCATAACACCCGATGGTGAATACGAATACCCTTACGGTACAGATGGATTAGCAATATGTGAATATTGCCTTGAAGGAGAAGAATCCTATCCGGTGGCTAGGGTTACAATAGGGTATAAGGGATATAAACTGCCTGTTCTAACACTTTACGGGCACTTCTACTTTGTTGCGGAAGATGATATACCCAGCGATATTTATGATGAAGTAATGCCGATAATACATGAAATCGCAGATGAACTTCACGAAGCTATTAGATGGGTTCATGTTGATCCTTGGAGAGGCTATTACGACATTAGCTCTGATAAGCTAAGTAAATGGGTTCTCGTAGCTGATGACTGTATTTTAGCGGGATCCGATGATGCTAGGGAGCTTGAGAAATTCGATGAGGAACTTAGGAAAATAAGTGAGGACCTAGGACTAGTCTGGGCCAGAGCAATACTGACAACATCTAACCTATTCTCTGCTGGCTATTACTTCTTAGTGAAGAAGGTTAAGGATCCATTGAAAACGTTAGCTCTAATGGCTAAGGTTCCAGAGTTAAAAGCCAAGTACAGGGATTGGAACAGGTTTGTAATAACGGCCTTAACCGGTAAGACAAGAGTTGAAGAATTTGATGAAAAAGACAGGTACATTGTGGAGTTTGCTAATAGAGTTTTCGTCAAAGGTGAAAACCCTGAAGAAGTTTTCAAGGATATTGAAAAGAAAATAAGAGGTGGTAAGTAATGGCGCCAACAATATACCATTTAATACCTCTTTTTAAAGCCTCGGCAATAGTTAAGATACTTGGTTCTGGCGAAAAGAAAGTTATTAAGATCGTTGACAGTCATGGAACATTAATGGAAATAGGCTATGGTAATGGAAAAGTAGTTGTCTACCTTAGAAACGACTACTATGCGAAAATAGAGGAAGAGGTGAAAAGAAATGCGGAGGGAAACTAGATGGTACAGGTTAAAGCCAAGAGTAATAGTTAACATTAAGAAGCTTAAAGAAATATGTGAAGAGGGAGCTATTAAAGGTGTATTTTTAGATAATGAAGGAATAATAATCGTTGCTTTCGGAACAGCTTTTGGTGGTAGGCCAGTTCATGAGTGGAGGTTTCACTATAAGTACAAGGTTCATAAGGATGGTGTTAAAGCATCATTAACACATTGGAAGCTTGAAGAATGGCATACCGAGTCACCTAATACTCTTGGATTTGCCTTATTCTTCCCTGAAGCAGTAAGGCCATTCTGGACAAGTATCGGGGAAGCAAGAGCTATGGCCCATGAGAAAGCAGTATCTGTACTACATAAGCTAAGTAATGCCAGAAAGGTTAGGACCAAGTTTGGTTGGCTATGGGATTTCCAACTAGAAGAAGTGAGGGAATGGATTAAATCAGGTCTAAAAGTTGTACACTACAGATGTAGGAACTGCGGCCAACACGCTTACTCTACAGGATTTAGAGGGTTCTGCAGCAACTGCTTAAGCGAAAACGTTGAAGTAACCGATGTAACTCTTGAAGACCTAAAAATACTTGAAACCAAATAACCTTTTTTATTTATTTCACGGAGGTGATTGGAAAATGTCTCCTCCTATCGAGAAAATGTATAGGAGAATGATTTTAGCTAACCTTAGGAACGCTATTAAGAGGAGAAAGGAGATTATGAGTAATCCACTGTGGTTTATAAACCCTAGAAATCTGGTAGAAATAATCTATTTAAACAGCACAATAAGAGAGCTATACAACTATGTTAGAAAGTCCAAGTAGATTTTTTCCATTTACCGTATGGTGTATATCCTTTCTGTAGTGATTCAACCATTTCCCTTGTACCTATGATGAAGAAGTTTCCTCCTCCACCTACGAAAACCGCTTCTTGCTCAGCTGTTTCAGCAGCTTCCGCTATTGCTTCAGCTATTTTTCTGGCTTTTTCCCTGTCGGTGCATCTATGGGCGCTCATAATGTATTTTACCGGTTCGCACTCCGTTTCTCCTCTTGGATTAATCCAGCATCCATAACCATCCCATTCCGTTGTTCCACCATATTCTTCAGCAAGAACTTTTCTAATTTTCTTAATTGCCTCCGGGCATTTAGGACATTCCGAAGGAAATACAATATGGAAAACATCCATAAAGCAGATTCTACCGGGAATTCTCTTCAACCATTCGTTAAGAGCATCCCTTACAAATATTTTCTTAATCCGGCCTATAATACCGTCAGGCATTTAAGACCCCAAAAATATTATTTTCTCCTATTGTTTTTAGTTTTTTCTTCTTCTCTCATAAGCTCCGATATAATGTATGCTACGTACGGTGCTTTCGGAAGAATTAGTCTAAGAAGTTTAACCAGAAACCTTACCGTTTCACTGTTCGATTCAAAACCTGCAACCTTCTTAACAGAGTAAATGTACTGCATGTCGGACTCGTCTAAGAAAACCTGAACCCTTGTCTTCGCCATAGCTGTACTCCCACCATACTCTAACTAGAGCATAAGAAGTATAAAAACCCATACCCATATGTTTTAAACGGTGACACATATGAGTGAAGCAAGAAAAGCTTTAAGAGCAGCTGTTAGAGGAGCATGGGACACCAACAAAGCACTAATATCGATACAGGATGAGCTAACTAAGAAAGGCTATGCTCTCCTACATGCAGGATATAAGAAATGTATTACAGAAGGCGACGAGCCAGTAAAGAAATGCTACAGGGATGTTGCCACGGAGAAGAAACTTAGCGAGGAATATCGTTCAATATGGGGTGCTAAATAAGGGGGTGTAAGCCATGGCCGAGTCCTTCCGTAAGAAATTAAGGTCAAGAGTAAGATCACTGTGGACAGCTGAAGGCTTTGAAATACAAGAATCCCTTAAGGAGAAGGGAAGAGCTCTGCTAAAGGCAGGATACAGGAAGTGTGCTGAGGAAGTTCCGGCTAAAGAGTTTCCAGCATGCTTAAGAAAGGTTGCTACTGACAAGAACATTTCAAGAGAATACAGGAGCATCTGGGGAACTGTATAGAGTAGTTAAACTATTGGCGATTACACCTTAGAGTTCAATTTATTTTTTCCTTCTCAAATATTTGCTTACGATTTCTCTGTCTACGAAATCTGTTACTTCGTGAACTATTTTAACTAGCTCATCCTTAGGCACTCCAAGTTTCTGAGCTATTTCATCAACCGTTGCTTTACCCTCAACCCTAAGTCTTAAAATTCTTCTGCAAAAGTCTGGTTTAACGTTAGGGTTTATTCTGTGAACTATTTCGCAGACACCGTACTCTATGGTTTCAACTACTGCTTCACATGTAGGGCATTCTTTAAGGGTTTTGGACAAGTCCTTCATTCTATACACCTGTAGTCCTTAGCTACCTTCCTTATAAGCCTTAACGTGCTAAGCCAATCTTTCCAAGGAGGGGTGAACAAGATTTCAGGTTTCGCCTTAGCTACTGTTACCAGGTCTTTTTCGAACTTCCCTATTGCCTTCCTTAGTACTTCGCAGATTTCTTCTTTCTCAGCCATTTCTCCAAATACCTCCAATTATATTTCATAAACTTATCTAAATCAACTTTACCCTCAACCAAACTGTGAGCAGCAAAGTCTACAAAAATGTAGGCTGGGTGTTTCCTAAATAATGGGTGGAAAACTGAGTCTATAATTTTATTTAAAATGTATTTATTTCTTAGCTTTCTCCGTTGTTTCATCAATCATTCTCTCCGCAGCTTTAAACATTTTCTCTGCAATTGTTCTAACACAGTAAGCTATATGTCTAGGATCTCTTTC
>CAYPZO010000145.1:0-4042 GCA_964415135.1 uncultured Desulfurococcales archaeon
TAGTTGCAGTAACAACAAAAGGATCACCAATAGCTGGAGGAACAAAGGGAGAACATATAGAAGGAATGGCATGGCTAGAAAAACCAAAACTATACAATTCAGAACTAGTAGATGAAGTAATTGAGGTATCAGCAAAAGAAGCATTAGATTACATGAAAGAATTAATAAGAAAAGAGGGAATACTCGCAGGACACTCATCAGGAGCAAACATCGCAGCAGCCGTCAAAGTAGCCGAAAAACTAGGAAGAAACAAGAAAGTAGTAACAATAGCAGCAGACAATGCACTAAGATACATACACCTACTAACTGAGGAGTAAAGAAAGAGATAAATAAGCTATAACCTAGAATCTAGATGATGATGAAAAGTCCCACAAAGTGAATGGTGAACGATCCGGCAGGAACTGATGTTATTTTGTGATCGACGTTTCACATACTACACTCATTTCATATAATGGGGAATTATGTATCCGGCATGCATCTCAGTAATGATAGCATGCGATGTATATAAATTAGCATCTATGTTGAGAAGAAAATATAACAAGCCATTAACAGAGCTTACTCTCCGATCACTTAACTATATGAGCACTTAAATGAGCTATTCAATACCGTCAAACTAAACCATAATAACCTTTCTCTTATCCCCTATTAGACATAAAACTCCAAGAACAACAAGAAAAATATACCGCCTCTTACTATCGTAAATTGAATAAAAAATTATCCCCATAAAGAGAAGTTATCAAACATGGAGCCTTAAACGTGGTGGGAGGAAAAGATGAATGAGAGAAGGGGGAAATGCTTAAACCACTCAGTAGTAACAGTTGTAATTAGAGTCACAGAAGTTACTGGCCGCGGAGTGGCCCCTACGGTGAAGGAGGGATGAGCCGTAGGCTTGCCGTGACGCGGCCACCAATTTCTTCTCAAATCTTCCGAGTTCTTCCTTAAAGCTTCTAGGATTATTTCTTAATCGTATTCTAAAGTAGTTTGCAAGGTTATCTGCAATTGTCATTAAATTATCCATGTATTTTGGCTTAGGCTCACTCTCCCTTAATCTTAGGCTCTACTTCCACACTATCAAAAATACTGTTATCTACTATAGCTAAACCTACACGAATACTCCCAACAATACTATTAACTTCATCTACGGATAACACTACCCTAGCTATGGAGATCATTTCCTTTAACCGCATATACCTCCTCTCAAAGAACCGTAAATAACTAGACTTCCTCCTGGAAGCAACTCTACGAAAATGCTTAAGACCTGCACATAATTGTCCAAAAGCTCTAGACTTTAAGACGTGTTCTCTAGCACCTACAATAGCAATAACCATACCACCATCCCTACTAACATCGATAGCTACTACTAAGTCGCTTAAAGTCCATCACCAAACCATAGATTAAAACATATAGTATTAAAAATTAAATGTAAACAGCAATTATAAGCAACTACTACCTCCACGCTAAACGGGACATGGTCTCTCCGAAATATTGCTCTAAGCCCTATATGCTCTTATTCCTACGAGACCTCATAAAGATAAAGAACATCTATCGCCGTGAACACGGCATTGATGTAGATTTCTATACCGTTAATGTTAAGGAACGTAAGCTAGTATCATTAAAAGAATTCCTTAAACTACTCTACGAATCTAGCATGTATCCTAGAGAGAACATGGAGTTTGAAGAAGCTAAGAAAGTTTACGAATATAGACTAGACCGTAAACTAGACGACGAGGAAGTGGTTAAACTATACAAGGAGGACTGCATAAAGCACGGATGGAACGTAGTACACTGGTGTCGTACTTAACTATGTGATCAAGAAAAAATCCCGTATGTTCTCTCTATAGAGACTATAGCAACAAAAACAATAGAAAAGGAGCTATTGAAAGAGGGGCCATTAGCTACTTGGAGACTTTATTTCAGAACTGTTCACAATTTAAAATCAGAACGGCAGGAACTGAAAGTCTAATTCCGTAATACCCGATCACTTCCATTCCTTCTTATATTAGGAGTCCATCAAGGTGATGAGGCAAAACATATATATCATTATCTCTTGAATTAAGATAAACTTATAGAGAGTTATGGACATACGTCCAAATATCAAGAGGGCGTTAATGGAGGAAATAGGGAAGGAAAGAGTAGCTTATGGTACTGTAGCTTTCATAGGATATATACTTTCCCCTCTATCATGGTGGAACGATATTTTCGTAAACATACCTATATCTTATGTTGTAGCATGGCTTGTATCACTAATAGTTCCAGAGGCATTTTTGATAGTATTTACATTGACGTATATTGCTACAAATATCCTGGGATTCATATTAATGCATTTAGGTATTGAGGGATGTATTAGAAAGAATATCAAGTTTGATAAGAAGACTATGATACGATACATAATAGTATCAACAGTATACACGTTAATCGTAGTCGTGTTAATACAAATAGGTCTCATGGCTTTAAGTTAAGGAGGAAGTATTGTCAGCGCTCAGCCTTGCTCTTCATAGCATAGAGTGCTCCGAATCCTCCAATTCATCACCCAATTTATATTTGAATTAGGGGAAGTTTATAATACTTTAACGTGGATGTGTAGTGTGGTGAGCCTTAAATGAGCGTACCCGAGGAGATAACTACTATTCTATTAGGGTATATTGAGAAGGTTAGGGATATAGTTAAGTATCTTAGCCAAGGAATAATACTGCTCAATCAGATTAGGGTTGGTGAAGCACTTAAAGTTTTCTCGAAGGCCATAAAGACTGATACTGATGCAGACAATATGAGGAGGAAGCTCTTTGATAGGTTAACGGAATTAAATGTTGAGCCTAGGATAAGAGAGGATATTATGCATCTTGCTAAGAGATTCGATGTTTTATCGGAGTGGAGTAAGGAGTCAGCCAGGCACTTATCTATAATACCCTACCTAGAGATTCCGGCTGAACTTAGAGATAGGATTGAGGAAATGGTTAAACTCGCGTTACGTTCAGCGGAATGTCTTGTCGAAGCAACTAAAGCATTAATTAAAGGAGACTTAGCGAAGGCTAGGGAATACGCTAATAAGGTTGAGCGTATTGAGGAGGAAGCCGATGAAGTTAATGTTGCTGCAAGGAAACTACTTGTAGGTCTTGGTAGGAAAATAGATAATCCTGCTGTACTTATCATGATAAAGGACTTTATTGAGGCATTAGAGAATATAACTGATACAGCTGAAGACGCTGCAGATGTTATAAGAGTTCTAGCTATTAGAGGGCTATGAAGTTAAAGAGTTACTCATATTTGTAAGAAGAGCAAGTAGTATCCTGCTGCTATTAATGCGATAGCTGGTACCGTAATTATCCAAACAACGAATATCCTTATCAACACTTTCAGGTTTACAGCTCTTAATCCCTTTGCAAACCCTACACCTGCTATAGAGCCTACGATGGTAGCTGTTGTTGATACTGGTAAGCCTAGCCTAGTAATTATTATTACTGCTATTGATGCAGCAAATTGAGCTATAAATGCGGTTGAATATGTTAGGGTCGTTATTCTTTCACCAATAGTTTCTACAACCTTATAACCCCAGCTAAGTATTCCTATAGACATACTAATTCCAGCAATGAATAAGGCTATTCCGAGGGGTTCAATAGTTGCTGGTATGTTCTTCTCATTTAATGCAATAATTATTGCTGATAATGGGCCGGCTGCATTAGCTGAATCATGCGCGCCATGGCTAAATGCCATAGATGTTGAAGCGAATAAGAGTATTGATTTTAAATACCATTCCTCTCTTTGATTCTTCTTTGATATGTATAGTTTATCGCATATAAAGTACAAGAATACAGCGAATGCCCCAATAGCTAATCCTATGAGTAGCAGGTATAGGATGCCCACTTCTTTCATAATATCAGTTAGCAATAGAAATGAAGATAGCGATACCATAATGAATAATGATACGTATATGGCCATTCTCATGGAGGAGCTATTTTCAAGTACCTTCATATATGGCCGATATATTAAGTAGCCGAAAAGACAACTAAGTACTGGTACGAGAAACCATGAAATAACTATAATC
>CAYPZO010000146.1:0-4023 GCA_964415135.1 uncultured Desulfurococcales archaeon
ATATATGCTAGTCATTAAGGGAAGGGGTATAGTTGAGGGTTCATGTAGGGCTAAGATATTATTAATCGACAGCTACATATCATTCCTAGGTGATGTTAATCCAAACAACGGTATATTATTCAATAAATACTACATTGGTGGAAAGATACTAGCCATTAGAGGATCCAAAGGGAGTACTGTAGGTTCTTACATATTGTATTCATTATCTAAGAAAGGTCATGCACCATTAGGAATAGTATCTTCAAGTCAAGATCCCGTCCTAATTACTGGTTGCGTCATCTCTAATATACCATTAATGATAGTTAATGAGGAATCATTCAATAGATTGAGAGAGCATATACACGGACGTGGAGATATTATAGGATTTTTAGATACAGTTAAGGGAGTATTAGTAGTTGATTAATGTTTTGTTAAAAGTTCTTTTCTTAGCCTTAGGATTCTCTCTAGGACTTCAAGCCATGCAATAAGGTTTCTAGCCTTATATTCTAGTTCTTCAGGATCCTTAATACTTGGTAGAGATTTCTGTATATCAATTAATATCTTTACAACATCTCTTTCTAGACCCTCAAGTATGGCATAGGTTGTTGCTTTCTCGGCCTCCTCCTCAGTCTTTACAAGATAAACTCTCCCGTGGAGGGGACAGACAACCTCTCCTGACTTCAATTTAAATAATGGCGATCCACATTGAGGACAAACTTCTGACAACATAGTGGCTCCAGCTCTAAGCATATCTGCCATTTTCCTTATCAATTCACTTCTATTAGCTCTCCTAGCTTCTTCTCCCAACTAATATCACCTCCTTTCATGCTTCGCTTACATAAATAGGAGCAATAAGATTAAAAACATGTTTTGGCTCATAGAAGTAGCAGAGTAGAACTAAACCACATTACAACTACACATAACATGAGGGGGTGAGAGCCCCATGGCTATGGTCTATGATAATGAGGCAAAAATAAGGCAGGCAATAATAATGCTAATGAGAATCATAAACGATACTGGAGTCCCAAGAAATATTAGGAGAGCTGCAACTGAAGCTGTAAAAAGGTTACAGGATCGTACTCTAAGCCCTGGAGTAAGAGCAGCTAACGCAATTAGTATCTTGGATGAAATAAGTCAGGATCCAAACATGCCTACACATACCAGAATTACCATATGGAACATAGTAACACTACTTGAAACGGTTAAGGACTAGCTTTTTCCTTAACAATACATAATAATATCACATTAGGGTATTAGGGTTTAAGTATTGTTCAATGAGGTTAATGAAAACAATAAAGTTAGGGTAAGAGTTAGAGGTATATACGCAACAGCATTAACTAAAATGCTCGTTGATAAAGGATTTACTGTTGTTCAAGCATCTAGAGTTATAAGAGATAGATTTAAGTCTGATTTCTCTACCGAGGCAGCTGATGTAACTATTAAAGACGTTGAGGAAGACCCTTCTACTATAATGGTTATTGGATACCCTAAACATGTTCAACTAGTCCTTGATGCCATTTTGCCAGAGTTAGAGTACTATATACTGTGGAGGTCAAAAATAGGCTTATATTCAATAGTTAAAGGTAAGGTTATTAGCCATAGCGATAATGAGTGTATAGTTGAATTACCTTATGGCGTGAAGGGGATTTTGCGTAACTGTAATTTTGATATAGGTTCTAGTGTTGTTTGCTCAGTAGTTAGGACTGCTATTAAAGATTACGAACACGCCATACTCTCTGATAAAATTAGAGTTGTTGGAGATTACGCCATAATGATACACAATGATAATAGGGTAAGTGTGAGCGAGCATATTAGAAATCATGGCAAGATTTCCTTTCTCCTAATGCTTGCCCAAAAATATCAAAGAGAAGGATATGGAGTTCATTGGCGTAGTAGCTCTGGTTATGCGTCAATAGATGTATTAAGTAGGGAACTTGAAACACTTAAGAATAAGCTAGATGATATAGTAAAGAAGCTTGACCAATACCCGACACCAAGTATGATCGAGGAAGGGGAACAACTAGCCTTCATAACGTTAACCAGACCCGCCAAAGAAATATTAGATAATGTACGATCTAAAGTAATTGCTACTATCCATGGACATCACATGTTTAAATCAGTTGATAGGAATTTGTCAAATTATGTTGATTTACTTGAATATTTGATTTCTAGAAATAGAGCTGATCCTAAGGACGTAGGAAAGGGATTATTAGAATATTGTATAGAGCAATTGAAAAGCAAAGATAGAATTGAGATAACCCATATTAAACCCGATGGAACCAAAATAAGGCTTACACCAGGCGTTATAGACTCAATAGAATACCTAGACAATGACATTAAAATAGTGGTCAAGAGGATTTTCAGGAAACCAGGAGTATATGACGGCTTACAAGTAGCAAAGGAGCCTGGAGATTATGACTTAATGGAGATAAGGTATAACTCATGGCTAATAATACACAACTACTATTCAAAGGAGGGTAAGCTCAAGGGTACGTACATTAACATAAATACTCCACCAGAACTCTCAACTACACGCATAGTATACCACGACCTAATATTAGATGTAGTTAAAAAACCAGAAGAAGAGGAATACAAATTATTAGACGTTGATGAATTCATAGACGTCATCAAGAGAAACATTATTTCAAAAGACATTGCGTCAAAAATAGTTGAGGAAGTCAAAGAGAAAATAGGATTAGATTTAACTGAAAGACTTAATGTAATCTCAAATATAGTTAAAACCTAAAAACTACTATAACAGCATTGTATAAAGGAGTGCGGGGGTGCCCGAGCTAGGACAAAGGGGTCGGGCTGAGGACCCGATGGCGTAGGCCTGCGTGGGTTCAAATCCCACCCCCCGCACCAAATACTCCTTTTGTAATGTTATTTACGAGGCGTTTAGATCCTACATTATCTTAATGTAGTTTATTAATAGCGTACAAAACTATCTAATTATGGGTTAGGAGACCCCAGCCCGATGAATAACGATGGGCGGACTGAAGAAGTGATGATCCATTGTAGCCCTAAGGGGGGAATTCGATGACGAGCAGCGGATTAGCAGACCATGATCTTGGGATGAAGAAAAGAACCCAACTGAATACGGATAAAAACTAATAAGCCAAGCCGTTAGAGTACTGATAGGGGCCCGTAGCTCAGCCAGGTTAGAGCGCCCGTGGAAACTCCGAGGCTAGAGTTTCCTCGGAGTTTCCGGCGAAGCTGATAACCGGGAGGTCGGGGGTTCAAATCCCCCCGGGCCCATCATTCTACTAATCCGTTAGAGCCTAACATAGCCCATTCGCATTATTAAAGCGAATAGAGTGATATACCTGGGTCCATATCTTATGTAATTTCCGTAATAAAGGTAAAAATACAAGAAGTATGCTCTTCCAGGTCAAGAACCTTGGATGAATAACTATAAAAGTAAGCATAACGAAGATTTACGTACCAATCAACTATCCTATAAGACACTTTAAGATTTATAACCCTTCCAGTAATGTAACAATTGATGGGCCGGTAGCTCAGCCTGGAAGAGCGCTCGGTTTGCACCCGAGAGGTCCCGGGTTCAAATCCCGGCCGGTCCACCATCAACCACACCATAAAAACATCATAAACTCCATATACAGCAAGTTTTAAAACTCGCATAGGTAAGAAGTAAAAATTGGCTCGCGCGTGAATGCCCCGCGGTTCCCGGCGGCGGCATGGCCTGACACGGGGCCAAGCCCCGCAGTATGAAGGACTGGCCTCCAGCCGCGGGGACACGATCACGCTCCTAACATAAGAATACAAATGAGGGCCCGAACCCCCCAGGGGACGCTTACCCCTGGGATGTTCGGGTCCGATAGGGGCTTACTAGCCCTTCAGGCCACGTTAAGGCTCCCAACCCTTACCCCCGCCGTGCGGCCGAACTCCGGTTGATCCTGCCGGACCCGACTGCTATCGGGGTGGGACTAAGCCATGGGAGTCGTGCGCCCCCGGGAATGTGGGGGCGCGGCGGACGGCTGAGTAACACGTGGCTAACCTACCCTCGGGACGGGGATAACCCCG
>CAYPZO010000147.1:0-4005 GCA_964415135.1 uncultured Desulfurococcales archaeon
CTAATGCTAATTTCTCTCTAAACTTACTCCATATTATCTTAGCTTGTTCAAGGCTGGGTATCATGACCCCCTTTACATATTTACATAATACAGTTTCAGGTAATTCTATTAATTTTGCTAGCTCTTTATACGAATACATAGATTTTAATAACCTTAATATGGATATAGCGTTAAGTCTAAATCTCAACATTTCAGCTTTATCATAAGACACTGGTATCCACCTAGGTTATCAGCAATGCGGGAAACCCCTCATATATCCTCGGTTCCGAGTACCCTCATCACCAACACCTTAATTTTAATAACCCCAATATAAAACATTTACTATATAAGGGATGAGCGAGGTTTTAAGTGCTGATGACCTGATGAAAAACCCACGCGGCGACCTAAAGAGCAGAAACCTTAGGATGTTGCATTTTATTTCATACTATGGCTTTTTATGGCATGTTAATGTGGTAATCTTTTATATACCCTATTTTCCCTATTTCTGTATATGGTGATTAAGTATTCCCACTAAGGGTTGGAAGCAGATTAGCATTCATGAGGATAGGTTTTGGAAGTTACTAGAAGTTAAGGCTAAACTAAGAGCTAGGACTTGGGATGAACTTGTTGATAAACTCTACGATTTAGTGATGAAACATGAAGCTAACTAGAACAGTTAAAGTAGAGTATGTAATCTCAAAGAGAAACATGATAGTGCTTAGGGAACTTCTCTCTATATATAAGTCTATGTTAGAATATGCATTGAATTATGCATTAAAGAATAATATTAAGTCTTTCACTAAGCTTAAAGCTAAAATATATAGGAAGCTTAGAAACATGTATCCACAATTACCTAGTCATTATGCTTATACTGTTTGTAGGATGCTTGTACTAGGGTTAAGAGTTTCCTTAAGCTTAAGAGGAAAGGATTAACCTATACTGATAAACCAGAAGTAAGAAGAATTAGCCTTTGGCTTGATGACCACCTTTGGAAGCTTAATGGATATACAGAGGTTAAGATAGCTACTCATAAGAGATGGATAACGTTAGGTATTAGACCTCATAAGCTGTTTTGGAAGTATATGAATAATCCTATATGGAAGCTCTCTAGTGAAGCAAAACTAAGGATACTTAATAATGAAGTTATATTACTTTTAACGTTTAGAAGGAATGAGTGTAATCTCTATGAACCTAAAACTGTTATCCCAGTAGACATCAATGAAGATAACGTTACATTCAAGGTGGAAAATGAAATCTATATAGTTAAAACAAACTCTAAGAAAATAATAGTAAGCTATCATATCCATAGAAAGAGAATTCAAGAAAGATATCAGCAAAAATACCAAAAATGTTTAAGAAGCTAATTAGAGTTCTCAGGGAAAGAGAGCGTAAGAAGAATATTCGTTATCAAGTAGCTAACCTAATAGTTAAAACAGCTAGAGAACTTAAAGCAATCGTTGTACTAGAGAAATTACCAAAGAAGACATCAAGCAACATGATTTCAAGAATCAATAACAAGATGTTAAGGCATAGGATATACCAAGCTGGGTTCAGAGGATTACTAAATACCATCGTTGATAAATGTATGGAATACGATGTACCTTATGCTCTAGTTAATCCTAGGAAAACATCTTCCACATGCCCTATTTGTAACTCTATACTCGTGCGGGGCAATGCCTCAAGACAAATGGTTTGCCCTAAACGTAAGTATCAAGCTTGTAGAGACATAATAGCAGTATCTAACATTGAAAAGAGATACCTTCAGATGAGGGGTGTCATGCCGTTCACCGTTCACCTGAACCGTGCCTTCATGTGTCAATTTGTTTCAAAGTGTATCAGGCACGGTTAGGTTCATTACGGCGATGCTCTGACCCCCTCACCACAGTCCTTTTCGGACTGCGGGTCTCGGGAATCAGAGCCAACTAATACTTCATACAATAGTGAAGGTTTATAAGTTTTAGAGGAAGCGTTGAAAAGTATAAAAAGATACACAAAGATATGGAAAGCTATATTCTAAGGTTTCTACCCCGCACAGAGGGTAAAACCTCTACCCACGATACACTCTGAAACAAAAATATATGAAATAAATGGGTAGAGGTAAACGGGTGTATAAGTAGCATGAAATTTTGATGAACTAGTAAGGATAATGAATGATGCATGTATGGAAGATATAGGGAACCATCTATATTGGTGCTTAGAGTTAGCTAAATATCTAGGAATAAATAATATCATCCTAAACCTTACATTAGATAATGAGCCTTTACAAATGTTTATTACACTATTACTATATGATGAAGATGTTGTAGAGATAACTATAAGAATAAACAAGAAATTAGCTAATCAAGTAGAAGTGAATAGGATAATGTTACTTAATATTAAAGTATCAATAGATAGTACAGGCAATATGATAGAGATTAAAATAAATGAAAAAGACCTAACAGTAAATAATCTAAGGATGCTCTTAGAAGCTATAACTAGTGGACGTAAAGTGTTTTTCCATGAATGTAGGGTTGAAAGTAATGAATGGTAAGGAACTAGAAATTGAGGTAAGTAAATGGCTTTCAAATGAAGAGTTTAGGCGATTACTAGATATAGCAGATTACATGGGTAGAAGGAGAGGTTTATCAATATTTAAAATAAATCCGCATAAGATAATCAGAGGTAGCTATACGCTATCGGAAGTAATTGATATCTTAGAATCAGTAGGTGTAACTGTAAACAATGATTTAATTACCTCCATTAAGAATATGTTAAGAGAACTGAGGAAAGTTGAAATAACATGGGATGGACTAGATATAGTACTTAGATCAAATTTCAAGATTATTGACCTATCTAATGATCTAAGAAAGTACTTAAGATACGATAGACGGAAAAGAGTATTTAAAATTATACCAATGCACTATTTCAATTTAATTAACAAGTTAAAACTACTAGATGTTACAATTATAGATAAAACACAACTTAGTAAATCATTAAATCTACCATATAGTATAGAATTAAAGATAAGCTTAAGGGACTATCAAGAAGAAGCGTTAAATAAATGGCTTGAAAATCAAGGTAAAGGAATAATTGCAATGCCTACGGGAGCTGGAAAAACCATAGTTGCAATAGCAGCCCTAACCAAACTCTTACAAAAAACGCTAATAGTTGTTTACACTAAGGATCAAATGATGCAATGGCGTGATATGATCTTGAAGTATACTACAATAGATTACGGAGATGTTGGACTATACTATGGTGAAGAAAAGAGGATCAGACCAATAACTATAACTACATATCAAACAGCATTCAAGCACATTAAGAAACTTGCACCCTTTCATTCATTTCTAATAATAGATGAATGTCTTAGTGGAGATACATTAGTTATTATGGAGGATGGAGGAGTAAAGGAGATTAGAGAAATAGAGAATGGAGAAAAAGTTCTTGGAGGTATTGTAACAAATAAATTCTCGAAAATAAGTGAGGACCTTTACTACATTAAGTCCTCCTTTGCAGACCTAATAGTGACTGGAACACATCCACATATTATAGTAAGAAGAAGAGATAAACATCGTAATCAATGGTTTAAAGTGACAGAAAGCAATATCATGATTGTACCAACATATGAATTGAAGCCTGGTGACTGCTTCCTAGTTCCCGAGAAAATACCTCATGTAACAAAGAGAAATTGGACCCCAGAACAACTAAGATTAGTCGCCCTCATTGCTTGTGATGGTCATATAGAACGCGATAAACCAGTAATTAAAGTCAGTGTGAAGAAACGTGACGAAATAGATTGGATAAAGAGAATCTTTATTGAGGGAGTTAAATCCTTCAACATACATGATACAATTTATGAATTCACTAATAATAGAGGAGATTACACAATTGCATGTTATTCACCTAAGCTAGTACACATATTAACTAGGGTATTCGGCATTCCAAGAGGTAAAAAAGCGAACATAATTGATATCTCCAATGAGATCTTTTATTCACCTCTTGAGTCTATTAAGGCTTTTATTGAAGTATGTTTTTCATGTGAAGGCT
>CAYPZO010000148.1:0-3992 GCA_964415135.1 uncultured Desulfurococcales archaeon
ATTTTAAGTTCCCTTCCCCAATCAATGATTAACCTACACGTTTGTAGTAAGCTTTCATTACCACAATAGGGCTTAATACCAAATAAAATGCGAATACCCTTACTTGGAACATAAAATGCATAAACTCTTAAACCTAACTGTCGACTACGAGCTATCATATATCCCTTCTCCACATTAATTCTAGCAACGTCTAAATTCAATATCTCAGCTAATTCCAAGAACATAGAAGCTATCTTACCATATGCTACCCTAATAGCTTTACTTACAGCTTGCCTTGTAATGTTTAGTCTAGTGGCTACATCAGTTTCTCTTTCACCCTTAGCTATAGAGAACCATATTTCCTCCATTCTCTCTGGAAGCCTAAATGCCATCTCACCTAGCCCTCCCTTGCTAGTAGGTGTTTAACTAGTACCTTTATGAGAGCTTCTGCATCACTTTTGGAGAGAGCTGCTATAGCGTAGTAGCCTCTTTTACTCTCGATTAACACTATGTGTCTTCTCATAGCAAACGATATGAACACTATGAAGCCTACGATTAGTAGTAGGTATCCTACTGCTAGCATAAGTAGTGCATCTGTACTTGAAGCTATTCGGGAATTTACTAAAGCTGCCTCCAAGAATATTAATGCTAGTATAATTGCTAACGTTATTACAGTATAGTTTAGGAAGCGCTTATAATCACTAAATGTCATCATAAAGTATGTTAGTAGGCTAAAACCTACAACTACTGGTACTAATAGGAATAACAGCATTAAAGGTTTGGTTATTGGGGGCATGTATAGTACTGGTAAAAGCATTATAAGTAATGGCATTACTAGTTGTGACTTAAAATACTTAATCAACTTACCCCTCTTAAGACTTGAAAGATCAGCAACATCAACAACATCCTCTACGATAATACTAATTAACGTTAGGGGGAACCCGTACCTTAATATTAATTTACCATTCTTTAATTCAACCTCTCTACCCGAAGAGAGTAAAATAGAAATTATACCAGTAGAGAATAGTATGAAACTAAGTGTATCGTATGCTCCCTTACCATAGTGTATTATGAGAAATGCTGAGACGAATAGTACTAGGGATAGTGATGATAGTATTGCTGGTATACCATTGTATGGTGTGGGCCATACATTTCTTAACTTAACCATTGCAACCCCTGTAAATCTACTAAGGTTTACATATTTATAAACCTTGCGCTACCTTACCATTTAGCAAAGCAGATTATACTTAAGTTTGAGTCGAGAAGAGGATATGGGAAAAAAGGGTTTATGTTTATTTACTTTACTGTGATTGCTTTTACGTTTAACTTATTTTTAATCCAAGTTCTTCTACTATAGCTTTGATCTTTTCCTCTATTTCAGGGGGTTCAGGTGTTAGTGGTGGTCTTACATATGGCTTTATTGGTGCTCCCATTACTTTAAGTGTTGTTTTAACAGCTGTTGGGAATGATGTTGCAACATCATATATTTGTACAAGCTTTAATAATTTCTTGAATGCTTCATAGGCTTTCTTGAGATCTCCTTCAATCCAGGCGTTGTATACTGCTACGTGTATTTGTGGTGCTGCGTTGGCAAGAGCCATAATTCCTCCATCTCCACCCATCATTAACGTGTATAGCAGGTGGTCGTCGAGACCCGTTAATACTGCAAAGTCTTTTCTTACTGCTTTGACTTCACGTATAAGCCTTCTCATGTATGCTACGCTATCGTATGTTACTTTAGCCCCAGCGATATTGCTATATTCCTTTGCAAGTTCAACGTATAGTTCAACTGGTATATTAATGCCAGTTGTAGCTGGGATATTGTAGACTATTATGGGTAAATCAACTTTCTCAGCAACTTTACTAAAGTGTAGTTTTAGTCTAGCACCACTAACCTTGAAGAAGAATGGTGGGGTAATTATGACTCCATCAACTCCAAGATCCTTCATCTTTCTACCAATTTCGATGGAGTGCTCGGTACAGTTAGTGCTAATACCTGGAATAATCTTTGTCTTACCTTTAACCTCCTCCATAACGGCTTTAACTAGTTCAACTCCTTCCTCAGGCTTTAAGTGTACGAATTCACCTGTAGTTGAATAGGGGAATATTCCATGTACCCCTCGTTCAGCTTGATATTTAGCAAGCCATTTAGCAGCTTCAAAATCTATACTGAAATCCTCCTTAAATGGTGTAATAAATGGTACTATAACACCATAGAATTTTGGCTGAGCCATGTTATTCACCTCCTTCCTTCTTAACTATGTATGGAAGTGAGAGTTTAATGCTTAGTACTCCAAATATTGGTCCAAGGAAGTTAGCGATCATCTCCCATGCAAGTGCTGAGAATGCATTAGCTACATAGGATCCTAGATCAAAGAAGAATCCGCCATAGAATGTACCAAAGTAGCTGGCAAACGCCCAGAAGACGACTCCTCCTGGGAAGCCGAACTTCGATATGATTATCATTAGTATTAGTACGTCAATGAATTCAACTATCATACAAGGTATAACCCAGTGTACGAAGGGCATTGCTTCGATAAGGTATTTGAATCCTATAACTGCTATGAGTCCAAAGACTCCTCCCAGCGGAATGCACTTGTATATTGTTATGAATGCCTTTTTATCTGCTCCAAGTACGAAGAATCCAGCCCATGTAACGAAGACGGCCCATACTGGTAATCTTATCCACTCCGTAGATAGTAGTAGGCTTAGGGCTGCTAGGTATGCTACAGTTACTTCTATTGGGATCTTATATTTTATTTCTGACATGTACCTTATCCTCTTATTTTCTTTTCAACCCATTCTCTTACTTTCCCTAATCCTTCCCTGATCTTCTCCACTGGTAGTACGTATGATACTCTCATGTATCCTTCACCGCCATACATTGGGAATGCTGTTCCTGGTAGTAGGACTACGCCTGCTTCAAATAGCATAGCTCTTGCTAGCTCATCGACGTTCTTGTATCCCATTTTCTTAACTAGCTCTTTTACGTTGGGGAATAGATAGAAGGCTCCTGGCATCTTTAATGCCTTTACTCCAGGTATCTTGTTTAATTCCTCCCATGCAGTATCTCTTCTTCTTCTATAGTCTTCTCTGATCTTCTTAAACCAGTCAAGACCTATTTCTAGTGCTTTTAATGCTCCATACTGGAAGGGTGCTGGTGGACAGCTATAGACGTTTGTTGCGAATAGGTCTATTCTCTCTATTATCTCCTTTCTAGCTACTAGTATTCCTATTCTTAGACCTGTTAATGCCCATGTCTTTGAGAACCCGCTTATATATATTACGTGGTCTCTCCAGTCTGGTTCCTTAAGGAAACTATAATGCTCTCCCTCATATACGTAGTCTTCGTATATTTCATCTGATATTATGAATAAGTTCTTCTTTCTAGCTATCTCCATTATGCCTTTAACATCCTCTTTTGTTAGCATTGAACCTGTTGGATTATGTGGTGTATTGATTATAATTCCTCTAACATTCTTCGTTAAGCATTGTTCAACTCTTTCAGGTGTCATTCTAAACTGATCTTCCTCTCTCAAGACTAGAAATACGGGTCTTCCACCAGCATATCTTACTACACATTCATATGTTGGGAATCCTGGATCGGGTACTATTACCTCATCTCCAGGTCTTGTTAATAATGCTATTGACATGAATACTGCTGATTTTGCTCCAATAGTTATTGCTACTTCCTCAGGTTTTATGTCTGTACCGTATTTTTGATTTAGATATTCTGCTACCTTAGCTCTTAGTTCTGGTATTCCTAGTGGTGAAATGTACTTTATGAATCCTTTATCTATAGCCTCCTTTATAGCATTTAGTACTTCTTCTGGTGGTTTGAAGTCTGGTTGTCCAATACCAAAGCTTACTACTTCAATTCCCTTCTTCTTAGCTTCTAGTGCTAGGTTTAAGTAAATGAATGCTCCTTCAGGCTCTAGTTGTTGTGCTAATGTTGAGTGAATTAATGTTGGTGGAATGGACTTCATGTACCTTCACCTAATAATTTTTCTTTA
>CAYPZO010000149.1:0-1818 GCA_964415135.1 uncultured Desulfurococcales archaeon
TACTACCATACCCTAAGCTTAAAGGTAATATGAGTGTTGAAGAAGCTATAGCGTTCAGGAGAAGTATTAGAGAATACAAAGATGAACCATTAACAATATCTCAACTATCACAATTACTATGGGCAGCGCAAGGAATCACCGAGACTAGATGGGGATTTCGTGCAGCTCCTAGTGCTGGTGCAACATACCCCCTAGAAATCTACGTAGTCGTAGGAGAGAATGGAGTAAAAGGACTAAAACCAGGAGTCTATAAATACTTACCCCATGAACATGTTATAATACTTGTAAAGGAAGGTGATATTAGAGAGGAATTATATAAAGCTGCATTAAATCAGGAATGGGTGCTGAAAGCACCCATAACAATAGTAATTACAGCAGTATATGAGAGAACAACTAGTAGATATGGTGAAAGAGGTATTAGGTACGTGCACATGGAGGTAGGACACGTTGGACAAAACATATATCTACAAGCAACGGCATTAGGACTGGGAACAGTTGTAGTTGGAGCATTTTATGATGAAGAGGTTAGAAGGATAATTAATGCTTCAGAAAATGAGCATCCACTGTACTTAGTACCTGTAGGAAAGCCTGTTAAACCATATAGGATAACATTAGAGGAACTTATGGAATATTATGAAAAACATAGAGAGGACGATCCGGATGGCTCTAGATAGATACCACATTGTACGTGAATGTAGAGAAAAATGCATTGAACTAGGATACTCAGGAGAAGCTTTTAGAAAATGCGTTGAAGAGTGCGTAAAAGAGCATTTACCATCAAAATAACTCTAAGCTGGTAAAACTACTGGTTTTTCATCTGTAGCTATCTCCTTAACCTCAGCTATACTCTTCCTCACATTCTTAGGTAGGAGAAACATTGATACATGACTATACCCGTCATAGAACTTCAACTCACCCTTAATCCTCTCACTAATCCTCTTATTTACTTCATCTACCGTTAAGCTGGAAGGATCATGCTTTAAACTACCAACAATGAACCCCCAAGCTGAAAAGAAGGCTGGGACATAAGTCGTGTAGGCTCTTGTTACCGGAAATACACTGTTAATGGTATTGTATATTGTTGCAAATATTTTAGTAGTAAAGTATACACTTGTTGCTTGTGTAACCATAATTCCATCACTATTCAATGCAGACCTAACTAGTTCATAAAATTCCTTGGTGTATAGATATACAGAAGCTCCACCTTCCGTAGGATCCGTGAGGTCAAGGATTATTACATCAAATTTCTCTTTTGCCTCCTTAAGGTACTTCCTACCATCAGATATAACTAATTTAACTCTAGGATCATTAAATGAGCCTTGATGCCATTCAACAAGATACTTTTTCGCAATCTTAATAACCTCTTCATCTATATCAACCATAACGGTCTTTACAACTGTTTTATACTTCAAGACCTCTCTTAATGTAGCTCCTTCACCACCACCCATCACTAATACCTTTCTAGGATTCTCATGTGCTAACATTACCGGATGAACGAGCGCTTCATGATAAATATATTCATCCATTAAAGATGACTGTATTTTCCCATCAATTACTAATATTTTACCTAAGTCAGGGGTCTCGACAACTTCAACTTCTTGATACTTAGTCTTTATCTTACAGATAATTTTATTGACTCCATGTAAGTGTATTGATGTCGGCGTAAATAGCTCCATAAGCCAATATCTAGATTTTATGACCATACTCTTTAACCCCCTTATACCATCCCTACGGAGTCAAATAAGTTTATTTCATAATTAATGCAGTTTATAAAGTTAAGGTAATTAATTGAGTAAGCAAATCTAATATTAGGGAATA
>CAYPZO010000149.1:1918-3986 GCA_964415135.1 uncultured Desulfurococcales archaeon
GTACCTGATGATCTTGAAGGAATATTTGAAGCATTAAAGGTTATGGCTCTTGTACAGAGAAGTGGTGCAGGAACAGGGTTCGACTTCTCAAGACTAAGACCTAAAGGTGATATAATTGAGAGGACAGGTGGAAAGACAAGTGGCCCTGTAAGCTTCATGAAGATATTCGACGTAGCAACGGATGTAATTAAGGAGGGTGGTAAGAGAAGAGGAGCAAACATGGGATTATTACATGTATGGCATCCAGATATACTTGAGTTCATAAACTCTAAATGCAACCCTCTATCACCACTACTATCTACATTCAACATCAGCGTAGCAGTATATGATGATTTCATCAAAGCTGTTTTAAACGACGAAGAATGGCCTCTCATAAACCCCAGAGAATGTCCAGAAGTGCTTGAAGCTCCTAGGAAGGGAATTAACCTTATATTAGAAGAGTGCAAGAGAAAGGGAGTAAAGGTCAAATACGTTAAGGCTAGGATGATATTTGATAACATAGTGGAATGCGCATGGAGATCAGGAGATCCCGGCATTATATTCATAGACGAAGTTGAAAGACACAATATAGTACCTCATCTAGGGGTAATTCACGCAGTTAATCCATGTGGTGAAGTACCAGCACTTGACTGGGAGAGCTGTAATCTAGGGAGCTTGAATCTATTAAAATATGTTATAGTTAAGGGAGATGAAACTTACATAGATTGGGATGGTCTTGCGAGAGATGTAAGATTAGCTGTAAGGTTCCTAGACTCAGTAATAGATGTAAATAAGTTCCCCGATGAGAGAATTGAGAAAGTAACTAAGAGGACTAGAAAGATAGGTTTAGGTGTTATGGGTTTAGCAGATATGCTGGTAAGGCTAAGAATACCCTATGATAGTGAAGACGCCCTATACATAGCTGATAACTTAATGGAGTGGATAGCATATCACGGAAAGTTAGCAAGCATAGAATTAGTTAAAGAGAAGGGATGCTTCCCTGAATATCCTAAAAGCCTTCTAGCTCAAGGAAAGCTGAATTTTGAGCCTCAAATACCTTCAAGTAGAATATATAGTTTCAGCAAGGTCTCTAGCAGAGCTAAAAAGCTAGTATCTCTAAGACCAAAAACGGATTGGTCAAAGGTAAGGGACTTACAGGTAGATATTGGTATTAGAAATGCAACAATTACGACAATAGCTCCAACAGGTAGTATAAGCATAATAGCTGGAGTCAATAGTGGCATCGAACCATTCTTTGCATTAGCGTACCTAAGAGAAACAACAGCAGGAATATTCGTAGAAGTAAACAGGCTATTACTCAATGACCTTAAAGCCTATGGCTTGTACTCAAAAGACAGAATCTTAGAAATAGCTAAAGTAGGTAAAGTTAGAGGACTTAAATGGATTCCTGAGGAACTACAAAGAATATATCCAACAGCTCATGACATACCCCCCTTATTCCATGTGAAGATGCAAGCAGTATTCCAAAGATGGACTGATAATGCTGTTTCAAAAACAGTAAACCTGCCACATACAGCGACGAAAAGAGACGTAGAAGAAGTATTCATGTATGCATGGAAATTAAAGTTAAAGGGAATAACGATATATAGGGACTTAAGCAAGCCATCACAAGTCATTAAGCTAGGAATAGACTTAGATAAATTATTAAGAAGAAAACCCATTAGAATGAAAATGGATAGAAGTTTGGCCTTAAAGTACAGAATTAAAGATAAAGAACTCCACTATGCTCCTGAAGACTATGCTGGGGGATGTCCTACATGTAATATATAATTTAGGGGACTTTAACATACTTCGTGATACTTTGTGGAGGATTATAAATTAATGCAGCAGCACCTAGTAGTGTTATTTCATATCCTAGAGATGTAACTATTATCTTAGGCTTTCTGTTCAACACGTAATTATCTAAGTATTTTAACATAGGCTTTAATGTTAGATCCATGGGATTATTTAGCATTATAGCTCCACCTAATGATATTAACTCAGGATCATAGACGTTAATAACGGAGGCTACACCAGCAGCATTTATTTTCCCAAGCTCATCAATAACTCTAAGTGCTACCTTATCACC
>CAYPZO010000150.1:0-2154 GCA_964415135.1 uncultured Desulfurococcales archaeon
CTTAATTCACGTAATTCCTTGTAAACTATTGTTGGAGGATATTTGTATTTCTTCTCCCATAACGGGTGTATTCCACCCATAATTTTACATATTTGTGCTATTGACATGTTTTTACGTACTTTACATGAACCTTTATAGAAGTGGAAGTACAGTATTGTTTGATTTTTTAAGAGTTAACCGAATTGTCTGTATGGAGTATACTATGAAGAAACCTGATACCATGTATTTACTCATATCATACACTTCATCCATTACTACTACTTGGCTTCCATTACTTAAGGTTGCGACCTTGTATGATATAAGCGATAATTCTATTAGTAGGCTTACATCCTTAATGTACTCCGTTATTGGAAGCGATAGCCATAGGATAACCTTAACTGATTTACCGTTATAGCGTGTTATATTAAAACTATCCCATTAGTTTACCTATTTCTAAGCTATTGTTTATAAATGATAATACGAGTTTTGAAGTGAATGGTCAAAAGTATTTTACATTAAATGGTATTTTAATTTCAGTGATTGTTTTGGTTATAGTTGTAGTTTTAATTATAGTTGATGTTATATTTTCTGTTTTAGTAATATAGCTGGTAACGTATTGTTCTTTTATGCTAGTTATTGTTGAGGTAACTGTAATAGTTCTTGTAAGTAGTGGAGAACTTGCAGTGACGAGGGATAATAGTATAAGAATGCAAAGTACTATGACTAGTGGTTTGCTTGTTAAAGTCATGTAAATTTTCCTAAATAATTGATTGGATTAGTATGTATTAAAGCTAAGTGGTAGCCATATTAAGTGTGTTAAGAATTTAAGATGTCTTTTGCTTTACACTACATATTTGTTTATGTAGTTTTTCTAGTATTCCTGGTGCATCTTCTAGGTATTTTCCCTCCATAACTGTAGCTGTCAGCTTCTTTATGAGTCTCTTATAGTTTCTTGTTTTTATTGCTTTCTTAACCTCCTTCTCAATACCTTTTAGTTTCGGTTCTACTTCAATTAGCTTCGATGCTAGTTCGGGTATTTTATCTGGACCTATTGACTCTAGGACTTCTATTAATTTACTTATGAGCTTCCCATATAGTTCTATTGTCTTTTCTACTGGTTTCTCCATCCATGTTCCCTTAACTATTTCCATAACCTTATCTGATAGTTCTTCAGATAATAGTATCATTAGTGACTTCGTATCTCCTAGGTACTTTAAGTTCATTGCCTCAGGGTAATACTTTGACTTTAACTCAATTATTAGTGGAGTCTCCCTATCTGTCATAAACCATGCGAATAAGCTTCTAGTGTTAAAGTCCGCTTCAGCATGTTTGACTAGTTCTTCAAGTCTTGTAGGTTTAACTGTTTCTACTATGGGTATGTCTGGGAACTTCTCCTTTACTTCATTTAGGCTTAGTAGTGTTCCATCTGGTTTTCTAACAGCTATTAGTGTTAACTTGTATTCTTCCCATCTAGTAGCCATAGGGTATGGTGGCTTAGTTACTGCTGGTTCAGGACCCTCTAATACGAAGGTAAAAGTCCATTCCTCATAGCCCTTAAACTTATCGTAAAGTCCAGTATTCTCGGCTATTTTCTCTGCTGTTTCTATGAATGGGTTAACTGTTGTACCGTATTCCTCGACAACGAGTTTTCCACGTTCATAGTACATGTTATGTAATACATATCTTGTTGCAAAACACCACTTCTTGAGCAGAGGGTCGTAGTATGCCGTTATTTGCCATCCATCAATTCTCTTAGTAACTAAATCTGGTATATCACTTGGCTCAGGCAGCTTCATTTCACCAAACTTTACACCATAATCTATGGCCCTATGTAGGGGATAAGCTACGAGTTCTACTTCACCATTCTTCCTAAATAATAGTATGGTTCCCGTAGCGTGTATGGCTACTGGAAAATACTTTATATAATACCTAGGATTCCACGAATAGATACACTCCCTTACATCACCTACCTCAACACAGTTCTTTAAGAGGAACTTGTTGAAAACATCATTATATCTAGACAATACTACATCCTTCTTCTTAGTAGTTATCCCAAGTAGTCTACCTATATTCCAAACCTCCTTAACGTCTGGTTCTCTTCCTCGGGTAAGCCATTCATCAATTGTTTTCTCAACAACATAAATACTATTAGCCAAGGCTCCTCATCCATGAATA
>CAYPZO010000150.1:2254-3976 GCA_964415135.1 uncultured Desulfurococcales archaeon
AATTGTTTTCTCAACAACATAAATACTATTAGCCAAGGCTCCTCATCCATGAATACAGTATTAGCTATAATAACTAGATAAATATTTACCTCCTAGTTATCCTCCTAAGCCACCTATACATCCTGAATCCTTCAATCCATAATATGGAGATGGATGTGATTAAGAGTATTAGGAGTCCATAATCTATGTGAGGATAAGATAATACTACATATATTATTGTTGCTACCGTTAACCCTGCTGCAAAGGGTATTAGTCTTGGAACCATAAACCCCAGTAACGAAGTATACGTTGATAGTATACCAGGCTTTTCACTCCTAGCTACATAGCCTTCAACAGTCTTCCGCACTAAACCCATAGATTCAAGTCTATCCAAATGATACTTAATAGTACTTGGACTCTTAAAACCAAGTCTACGTTGAAGCTCCCTAACACCGATAGGCTTGCCTATCTTTACCAACTCTATATAAACTCTAAGCGTGCTTGGACCCAAAAAACCAACATCATCTCTTCTATGCTTCATTTTACTCAATGAAACACCCTTTTTACCTAGCCCTAAACATAATTAATGCGAGGGATTTTATTAAGGTAGGTGCCTCCTTAACAGTAGGTAGACCAGAAAGCCTAACGCTAGAGCAGCTATACCTGAAATTAATAGCTTATATATTTGTTCCTCTAGTGAGGGGAAAGCGTGTGGAGTATATGGGGTATGTGGGATCCTGCGACCTGTACTTATGCTCTTTTCTTCAACTCCAACCATTGAGATTGATGGCTTAGGAGTCTTTGGGGATGGTGTTGTTGTGCTTCCAATTACCATTGTAGTTGAAGTGGTTGTTAATGTTCTTACTAATGTGGTAGAGGGTATAGTTGAAGTATATGAAGGAGTAGGTGAAGCAACTACCATAACCTTGCCGCCTTCAACTTCCGCACCATATATAAATAAGTAGAGCGGAGATCCTGTTGGAGCTATTAGTTCGTAATAAGACTTAATGGGCTTAACAGTCCATGACCCATCTAAGTATATGACCAGGGTACTTGGACCTACTCTCTCTACTATGCTTTCAATGTCCTCTACTTTTAATCCTTTAATAATTCCCATTTTAATTAGCTTCTTTAACTCATTTCCTACAATTCTCTTGATGGGGTATTTAGGTTTATATGGGCTCTTAACCTCGTAGATAGAGATCTTAGTATTATCTACTACTTTCTCTTTTTCTATATATTTAAGAGGCATAACGAAGATTATAGTAGGTAAATTAAATACTCCAATTATTACCTTAACGTTTGGGTCAAGATTTGAGGTAAGTACCATTATTTCGGTTTCCTTTAATGATATGGTAACGTTTGGCTTATTTAATACTATTATTGTTACGGCATATTCCATGTAGTTGCTGTCCTCTCCACAGCAAACTGTATAGCTGGTAAACACTATTATCGCTAATACTAGTATTACTGCCACTGTACATTTCTTAAGACTGCCTGATCTACTCAAATTTATATGACCTCTCTTTACCTCAACATAATACTCTATACCAAACTATTATAATCTAATTCTTCGAACACTACTACTCTATTTAGGAGTAATTCAAGTAAAAAGTAATACTCCAAGATAAAGGTTAGGTAGTAGCAATAACTAATTTTCTGGAATTAATCTTTTAAATAATCCCATTCTAGAGTGTAGGTGGAGGTTTAATTGCACTTAATAGTGCAGACCCTCCACGAAGA
>CAYPZO010000151.1:0-3974 GCA_964415135.1 uncultured Desulfurococcales archaeon
ACTTAGATGATGAGCACGGGATGTAGGATTGATGACTTAACCTGTCTCAGCTGATGCGTAGTTATGAACAGCTGTGGATGACTGAATTCTTTACCTCCTTATATACCTATACCCAACCACTTCTAATGAAGAACCACCAAGGTGATTATCGGTGAGGGCTGGGGATGCTAGAGAATACATTGAATCCGTGTACAAGAAGCGTATAGAGAACTTAACGAGGGAGGTTAGGGAGGAGTTGCCGGAGGACTACCCGCTCTTCCTCAAGGTGAGGAGTCACTGCGTGAGGATAAAGGCTAGCGGTACCACAACTTACACTAGGCTTACAAGGCTTAGATCTGCGTGCTGGCTTGCAAGGAGATTATACGTGGTTGTCTAGATAATCTAGGTGTTGTCGAAGAGGCTAGGAGGAGAATTAATAGCTTAAGTGATGAAGAGCGCAAGATCTTTCAGATAGCTGCTCTAGGTATTGTGAAGGAGGCTGAGAAATGGTCGTATGCATGGGAGCATTTTTTTGTCTGATAGATTGGCTGAGTTCGTATCGACTATGTTATCTAAAGATGCAAGTTATGAGTATCTCGAAGAGCTATTCATAAAGACACTACTCGTTGTAAGGAATCATAGTGCAAGTCGTAGATATTACTACTATACTATGGTTCCTGTACCCAAATACCATTAATTTGATCAAGGAATTAGCAAAGGATGTTGAGATCGAGTGGCCAGGTTACGATTACATATACTCCAAGTTGAAGTATAGTGCAGAACCATATCAGATAGCAGCTCTAGTAGGACCTGACAAACAATTTTATGAAGCTATCTATGGGTATAGTGTTGATGATGTGTTAAGTTCTATGACCATAGAGAAGATTGTGTACAAAGGAGTTAGAAATCGTTATACAGATGAAGATTTAAGAAGGGCGGTAAAGGCACTTGCGCAGGAATATTGTCATGTGTTGGTAGTGAACTATGTTGTGAATGCTTTAGAGGGCTTAGGATATGAGGTTGATCTTAGGCATAGAGGTTTTTCGGAGTATGGTTACTATTGTAGGTATACTGCTAGGGAGCCTAGCGAGGCTCTATACGTCTATGTCTGTTCTTTTGCTGTTAGTCCTCCTGATATAGGTAAGGATGAGAGAGCCGGGGTTTTAATTGAGGGTGTAGGTGCGAAATTAGTTGAGTATCTCAGCAAACTAAGAGAAGATTCATGGCGTGCACATTTAGCTAATGCTTTGTGGCTTTGCGTTTATAAGCATGGAATATATGTATTTGAGCATCTAGTAAAGAGTATTGGCAAAGAGAAATCGTCGAGGCTCTTAAGAAGAGTTATTCTAATGTTTACGTCATAGCTGAAGCCGTGAAAAGAGCATTGCAACCTACAACTGTTACAGTAACTCCAGATGTTGAAGGGATCTCCATATCTATACCTACAGGAGCTATTCAATCGCGCGAAGTTTTAGAGCCCATTGTTGCTCAAGCCCTAGAGCACTAGGTTCAGAGTCCAGACAGATGTTAGGAAGTTTGCTAGGAGAGGTGCTTCTATTGAGGTCGATGTCTGGGCTGAGAAACGAGTTGATGATACAAGGTTCAAGATCTATGTCTCCTGCAAGAACTGGAATAGAGATGTAGATAGATCGGTGGTTGATGAGGAGTTTGGTAGGGTATTTAATCTTCAGGAGGTACCTCATCTAAGAATCCTAGTAGTAAAATCGATGTCGCGTCCAGCTAAAGAGGTTGCTGAAGCTGATGGATACTTCGTTATTGAATTAGGTGAGAGAGTAACTGAAGCTAATGCTAAAGAAGTCTACGAGCTTATCTATAGGAAGTTATCTGATCTCTTCACAAACATAGCACCACCACAGCTCCTAGAGATAGCTAAGAAAGTTAGCAAAACTGCCGAAGAACTTAGCAAAATAGCTCAAGAGTTAGCAAAACTTTCACAAAGTTATGGGTAGCAGATGCTCAGAAACGGGTTTTTAGAACGTCATTCATCTGGATAGTACTATTATTGATATCATGAACGTGTATGAGAGTGCTCGAAGATTCTAGTTCATGGATAGGTTTATGTTAGGTAGATAATTATAGTATAGTGGGGTTAACGATGACTGTTGTTATAGGGATTCTATGTAAAGATGGTCTTGTAATAGCTAGTGATAGTCAAGTTGAATATTTTAGAGGTGTTCAAGTTAAGAAGCTTAATGCAAATAAGATATATGGATTCGATGTGGCTAATGGTTCCTTCTTTATAGGAGGTGCAGGTAAGGTAGCTGATATTGAAAAGCTTGTTGCGTACATCTACCGTTCGCTTGAGGAGACTTCGAGAGGTGGTGCTTTAACGCTTGGGGATGTGTATGTTACCTTAGAGAAGGCTGTTACGTATCTTCATAAAGTGTACAATATTGAGAGGCTGAGGTATCTAGGATATAATGTTAGTCCTGATGATGTCCCTTTCTTTAATCCGCTTGCTATAATTGCGGAGTACTTACTATTGATAACGAACATGAGTTTCTAATGAATTTAATTCACCCGACAGGTTTAGTAGAGCCTATAACAGATTATGCTACAATAGGTAGTGGTGCTGCGTACGCAGAGCTCCTTCTTAAAAATCTCTATAGCAATGAGCTAGCTGTAATGAATGCAATACCCATTGCAATATACGTTATAGAGGAGGTTAAGAGTATAGATCCAAGTGTTGGAGGAGATACTCAGGTAGCATTCATGAGGGAAAAGGAAAGTGAGAAAGAGAAGAAAGTTGATTAAGAGTATTAGGAAGGGATGAGGTAGAAGATATTGTTAAGAAGCTTAGAACTGTAACTAAGAGTATATGGGGCAAGTTCCTTAATGAAATCGGGGGTGTTTTAAGTGGTGGAGAAGGTCAGGTGCCCGGTGAAAAGTGAGGCTATTAGGGAGATACAAGAAGAGATTGTTAAGTCTAAAGTATCTTGGAAGAAGAGAATAGAGATGGTAAAACCAGTATATATTAGCACTAAATACTATGAGTTTATTAAAGGGGTTAGAGCTAGTAAGAGAGGTTTTAACTAAAATCATATCTCTACTCTTTTTAGTATTTCCTAAACGTTAATACTGTTATTGATAATTATTATTGGTAGAACCACATGGTAAAATATCGTTGTTAAGGCTTCTATAGGGGTTCTTGGGGTTATGCTTATGATTAAGATAAGAGTTATGGATACCATAAGGAATGATTTGTAATTCATTCTTCTTCGATATAATATCATTTTACCACCTTGAAAAGTATGATTCGTCGTTCTTTGGGCTGGTATGTGGTACGCCTAGCGCTAACCCTTTGTAGTGCGGTTTTTCCTTAGTTAATGGTAGGGGTAGCTGTTCGTAGTTCCATTTTATTAAGTACTCTTGTATCGGATATCCTGTGTAGTATTCCTTTAGTATGAAGTACAGGTTGTTTCCTCTATATAATGCTTCAACGCGGTAGTAGCTCCCCTCTTTGATTAGGCCTAGCTGCATTAGTCCGTATGCGATGCTGCGGCTCCACGGCCAGTCTAAGTGTCCTTTTCCAAATAGCTTCCGTATAGCTTTAGTAGCTCTTTCGTGTTCTAGAATATGCCACGACATTATCCCTTCTGTGTATCTTAATTTTCGTAAAAGTTTCGCTAGCTCTTCGGAGCGTAGGCATCTGAATACCTTGTTTTTGTTATCATAATAGATGAATTCGCTGCCTTTCCAAAGCCACAGCACTTCGTTTTCGCGAAGCGGTAGATATGTATGTACTATTAAATCAAGTGCGGCTGTTCTATCACCCCTCTTTAGGAACTTCTCTATCTCTTCGTATATTCTAGAAACGTAGTGTGCCAAGTTCTGTGGAATCTGAAGCTGCTCTGGCTTCCTGTATAGATTTAGAACTCTCTTCAGAGCGCCTTTCCTTCCTGCTTTAGCACTCTTCGGGTTGATTGCTTGTAAGAGCTCTTCCGGTGGTAGTAGTGCTACGTAGTAGTTTCCAT
>CAYPZO010000152.1:0-3972 GCA_964415135.1 uncultured Desulfurococcales archaeon
CATCCTATACATGGTTTTATGTCTAGGTCATATAGGTTTACTAGCTCTGTTTTAGCTCCTTCATCTTTAGCTGCTTTTAATGCAAGAAGGAGTAGTTTAAATGTTTCACCATACTTTCTAGGCGACCCATTTATTCCTAGTACTTTAACCATGATGTCACCTCAAGGACTCCATTAAGTATTATAGTGTTTAGGGCTTTGGATAAGGGTTTGGCTTTACCTATATACTATGCACAACATTATTAGAAATTACTTTTTAAAATTTAACTCTATAATTCTTAACTTGGATGATGAAGCCCCTACCCCTTTAACCTTGGGTTATCCAAGGGATGAGGAAGTGGTCCTTCACTGACACTTCTAGGTGTCGATTATTGAGTATTGGGTTATGCTTAGGTCTAATGGTTTCTTTAGTGGTAGTGGTATTGATGGTATTCCTAGTCTTCGCGTAACTTCTTTTGCAAATATTTCTGGTGCACCTGCTCTTGAGGCATCAGTTACTAGTATTTTTGGCTTTGCTTCCTCAACGTACTGTAATAATTGCTCAAAATCTGCATGATCACTAAGTGCAACTATCCATGTATGGTTATTTATCCTCCTATATGGTTGGTCAAATTCCCAGCCTGTTAGGATTATTTTTGATACCTTATGTCTTGATGTACTTGTTGAGTAGCTGTTCATATGTGTGAAGTATACGTACCAGTTAGACTTCATTACTTCTTGTGCTTCTCTACTTTTATCATAGATTACTTCTCCAAACCTATATCCATGTTTTTCAAGCGCTTTTACTATTCTATATGTTTGTCTTGATGCTATGAATGGTGCTGATATACCTGCTACTCTAAGTATCCTCATAGCTTCCTGCAACTTCCCGTGATAAGCGTGAATTATTACTGGTCCTTGAGATAACAAGTACTTTACTATATCAACGAATAGGTATTCTACTTCACCTTTAAAAGACCTAGTCCAATCTGGTCTCCCATAAGTTGCCTCTATTACCAGTATGTCTAGGTCTTTTAGTACTGGTGTTCCACTTCCAGGATTCTTAAAATCACTTGTATAGCCTACTCTTACTCCATCAGGAAACTCCACGTATACTTGAGCAGTACCTGGTATATGTTCGGCTTTTACCAGTTTTACGATCTTCTCATTTAACTCTATTTTCTGCTCATAGTCTAGTTCAAGTCTTTTTGGTAGTGGGATTCTATATCCAAGCGCTATTAGCATATCGAGTGTTTGTGGTGTTCCTGCTATGTATCTTAACTTTCTTATACTTGACCTTAGCCCTACTATGTGATCGCTATGGATGTGAGTTACTATTCTTACTATGCTATTATCTTCATGCCCATCTACGGCTATATCGCTTGAAAATAGTATTGCTCCATTCAAGGTTATGTTGACATACTTGTATATGTCTTCAAGCCTCAATATCAATTTAAACCATCCACTCCCTAGTGTTAAGGTAATGGTTTTTAGTTTCTACTATCCAAGCTCACTGTGAGTTCTAAGTAGCAGATACGCTATCACTGGTCTTAATACTTTAAGGGTTTTTACGCTTCCATACCTTAGCTATTAGGTATAAGAATGAGATATTGTAGGCTGTAATAGATAATGCTCCTATTAATGGATAGTTCTCATAGAACCATCGTAGTAGGTCTTGATCTATGTTTATATTCTCTTCAAGTTCATCGTATACGCTAACCGATTTTTCTACAAATGATTTTGAATCATACCATGCCATATCTTCTTCAATATATATTGGTTTTCCTAGTTCAGCACATACGTAATAGCGCAGCGATATTACTGTTATTGCGATTAGTATGGAAGCTAGAACGAGCATCTTTAACTTCTTATTGTTTAACTTATTTAGCCAGTATATTAGGAATGGGTAAACCCACATAATGTATCCTGGATTAACAACCTTATTTACTAGTAGGAATACTCCTATGACTATGAATAATGCTTTAAATAATTCGTCCTTACTTAATGTATCTACATCTAAGTATTTAATCATGATTGCGTAGATGGTTATTACTATTGGTGCCCATATTTGTGCTAATGTTATTCCTACTATTGGGTCGAATCTACTAATAAGGTATGGTACATTGAATATGGAGAGCATTTGTGGTGGTCTAAGCATGTGGAATCCTAGAGCATTTTTTATGAATGCTGCCGGATCCATAATCATGAATGGTAAAGTTATTGTTGCAAGTACAATAAGATAGGGTACGAAGAATTCCTTTAACTTGCCCTTTCTTTTAAGGTCTTTAGCTATTATTGGTATTAGTATTGCTGGTATGTACTTTATTGCTGTTGAAAGAGCCCAATATACACCTGCTAACTTATACTTCCTATCTATTAATGCATATGCTCCTAATAGTAATGTCAATACCATTAATGGATCGAATTGATAGGTTGAAATTATTATGAATACTGGTATTCCTATAAGCCATTCTCGAGCTATTTTCCATCCTTCACGTTTATAGAGAATGTATCCTACAAGATATATTGATATGAATAGTGGTAGTTTTATCATTAGTCTAAATATATAGAGTTGAACTTCTGGAGAAACAATATTATAGATTAGCATTAATACGTTGTAGCTTGCTATAGCAAAAGCTATGAATGTTAGTGGAGCTAATGGCATGTAGCCGCACTTAACTGCATAGATGTATATACATAGAGGGCTTGTCGTTAATGCTATCCTAACCCAATCCATGAACACTGCTATATCATAGTAATTCCAGGTGTATGCTCCAAGAATGATGAGTATTACCGAGACGATCGCTACCTCAGTTATCGTCCTTAACCTACTATTACTTATCTTCATAGTATCTTCAAACCATGCTCGTTATTGAAGTAAGTTAAATAAGTTTTTCTAACATTAAGTAACTCAGATAGTATAGATGATGAACTGGGGGCTCCACCGACAGGTGAAGAATAGTCCCATCACTGACTACTTCTAGGTCAGTAATCTTGACATGGATGATTTTATGGAGGCATTATGGATGCTTATTGGCATTTGAGGAAGAAGAATGCGGGAGGACAAGTCCCAGCTTTCATCCCAACCCCTATATGGGGGCGTCTGCTGGGCGGCGCGCCATGTATTTAGTCAGTTAAGTAGAGGTAAAAACGTTACTCCTTATTTCTTACTGGGAGTCAAGTTAGAGTAGGTGAAACTTAATTGAAGGTACCTAAAGCATGGATTATATCAATAGGTAACGAGGTAGTTGATGGCAGGATAATAAATACTAATGCTTCATGGCTTGGAAGAAAGCTAACCTTACTTGGTTTCAACGTCTTAAGAGTTATAAGCGTCCCCGATGTTGAAGACGAGATAATTGATGTTATTAGAGATGCCATTAGGAGAAAGATAGACGTAATTATAACTACAGGTGGTTTAGGCCCAACATATGATGATAAAACGAGTGAGTGTCTTGCTAAGGCTCTTAATACTGAGTGGGTGTTAAACGAGGAAGCACTTGAAATGGTTAAGGAGAAGTACCTCAGAAGGGAACTACCACTAACAAAGCATAGAGAGAAAATGGCAAAGATGCCTAAGAGTAGTAGGCCTATACCAAACCCTATTGGTACTGCCCCCGGTATCTTTATTGAAGTCAATAATACAATGATTTTCGCCCTACCTGGCGTCCCTAGTGAAATGAAAGCAATGTTCGAAGAATACGTAGAACCCATCCTTAAAGAGAAAGCGCCAAAGCTAGAAATAGTTGAGGAAACTATTAGAGTAGAAGGAATTCCTGAATCAACACTTGCACCAATACTAGACAAGATATTATCGAAGTATAGTAGATTGTATATAAAGTCTCATCCTAAAGGAGAAGAGTTGGGGAAGCCAGTAATAGATATCTATGTTAAAGCATTCTCTCATAATAGAAGGGAGGCTGAGGAAACTTTATTAGATGTAATTAAGAGTTTGAAAGAAGAATTAAGGAAACTAGGAGGAAGAATTAAATGA
>CAYPZO010000153.1:0-3971 GCA_964415135.1 uncultured Desulfurococcales archaeon
ATATACTCCTTACTATCAATATAGCCGGGAAGGTGTGTGATATGAAGAGAATGAGCCTCCTAATACTATTAACGGTACTAATGCTACCAATCACTGGAGCTATTAACATAGCTACCGAAACAGAACCTAATGTTAAGATACATATCTTTCCAGATAATTCAGTTCAAGCAGAAGTAGAGTTAACATACAAGACAACTACTCCGACAACAGCTGAAGCGGAGTTTCAAGGGGAAATAACGATTAAGGAAGATGGAACTAAAACGGAAATAACAGGCAAGATAACATCACCAACTCCGCCAAAAGCAACAGTAGATGCGAAAGCGGACCTTGAAGTGGATTCAGGTAAGGATCAAGGAGAAGTAAAAGCTAGTTTTACAGTTAAGATCGTGTCACCTCAAGGAGATGAAGTAGAGGCTACTAGTGATAAGGAAGTTAAAATCATTATGAAGAAAGAGCCACCAACAATAACGTATAAGGGTAGCGTAATAGTAAGTGGTAAGGGTTCTCAAGTCCAGACAATGCTTATGGGCTTACTAATGTTAAACAAAGAGTATATTCAAAAACAATTAGAAGCTAGCGGTACAAAGGGTATAACAATTAATGAGCTTAAATCAGAGAAGGTTGGAGATAATAAGGTTAAGGTAACTTTTGATGTAACATTAAACCTTGAGGAAATATATAAGCAAATGTCTCCTGAAATGAAGGAGAAAATGCTATCACAGTACAAGGAGTCATTTATTGAAGGTACAGGTAAATTATCACTAGAGTTATCGCTTAAAGGAAACACTATGACCATGAAGATAAGCGGAGAATCAAATATGAGTCCTGACAAGTGCATGAGGTCAATGGTTAATACGTTAAAGATGATGCAGACACAAAAGTTTATGTCCGGAGCGGGAATGCCTGTTCCTGAAGGGGAGAAGTTCGAGAAGCTATCTAACTTCCTTGAAAAAACTGCTCAAGAATTCGAGCTATTACCATCAACATCTAAGTTCACGGTTAAGGGTAGTGGCAATACAGTAACCATATCATTCTCATCACCTAAAATGAGAAAGAAGGGCGCTAAATCACCAATGGATACGTTAGCGGCCCTTCACGACTTATTCGTAGAGTTTAAGGAAGCTACTGGAATCAGTGAAGCTGATTTTGAGAAGCTTATGAGTAAGGAAGCAACAATAGTACCTGCTGAAGGAGTTGCTGTAGATAAGACTAAGGTTCCATTAGGAAACATAACGGCGGTGAAAGTAACAGTTACCTCGACACCAGCAGCACCAGCAGGAATACCATCAACACTCCTCATAGGGATAGCTGTAGCAGCAATAATAGTAATAGCCGTAGCGGCCCTAATGTTAAAGAAAAAGTAAGATACGGGTAAAACTCTCTAAGCCAGTAAATAGACCAAGTTTTTTCTGGTAATTTAATAGATCTTTTTAACTTTTTAATTAGCCCTTAGAACGGCAAGACAATATAAACTAAGGAGTGAGAGAATACATTTCATAATAATAAAAAATAAAAACAAAGATTAAGTAAATATTGATTAAAAATAGGCTGACTCTAATATGAACGTAAATGATGGTATTAATGGAATAATTAAGAAAATCTACGAAGCTAGGGTTGTTATTATCAGGGACATAGTTAGGAATGTAGATATTGATTCATGGGTTTTACCTTGCTTTAAAGCTTACATATTAAATAGTATTACATTACGACTAGTCTCATGTATCCGTAAAGGAAAGGACGTAGATATTAATAGGCTTACCTCAAGGATAAGGAGGCTACTAAGTAGTAAGATAGAGATGTTAAGCAATATATGTCAAATATATAGGGAAGTATTGATGAATAACCCTCGCATTGTAGTTGATATTGGTTGCGGTCTTGGATTGAACTTAAGTATTACACAAGCATATATAGATAAGCCTCTATTACTAGGTATAGATAAAGATCTCTACTTTCTCAAGATACTTAAGAAGCTATCTCCAGAAACGGAGGTTATATTAGCAGATGCCTCAATGCTACCTTTAAGAAATGACTCTGTAGAGGCTGCTTTCTGTACAGCTGTTCTACATGAACTTCCAAATCTTGAGGTAATTACTGAGGCTAGTAGAGTTCTTAAGAATAATGGAGGTATTTTAATATCAGATGTAGTTTTAAGGTTTATTCCTTCATGGCTACTTAATATTATCAGGCAACTTAAGGTTAAATTAGGTCTTGAACCCGAAACACCATATACATTAAAGCAAGTAAAGTCAAGTATAGAATTACAAGGGATGCACATTATTAAAACCTATACTTATTGGAAATTGCTGGCCATAGGTATTGCTGTATTAGTTGCAAGAAAAGAATCGTGTAATCTAGGTCTCGGTCAATAATTGTAAATCGTTAGATAATATTTGTTTTGATTTATCTGGTATGTTGCCGCTTTAATAACATATAGTATTTAATTAACCTTGATAGAATAATCCATGTTATTAGTGCTGCTATACCATCAACACCTATTACCATGGTGTTATCTATGGAAGTGATATTAAAGTCTCTAGTTGAAAGTATTGAGATTAACCAAAAGGTTGTCCATGTTAATCCTATGGAGAACATTGTGGCTTTAGTTAGATTTATCTTAGCTATATGTATTACAAAGTAGATTATGGTAGCTAGAATGATTCCCCAAATAGTGTCGATAAATATGAATGCCAGTAGATTATACATGGTAAGTGGTACTCTATTTGGATAAAGAACACCTAATAGAGGGAATAGGAAACCAGTGTATCCAATGTTTACGGATACTATTGAGAACACTATTAATCTCTTAAGCAATAGCGTTACCCTATTCTAAACTATAAGTATCGTAAACCATAAGATTATCGGGGTTATAGGTGATTTAGTGTACTCGTATCCGATGTAGAGTATCAAGACTAAGGCTATGGCATAGAGCATTACTAAGACATTCTTTGTAAATATGTGTAGGATAGCCCACCCTAATATCAAGAATACTGTTCCAGCTGTTATAGAAGGCTTAGAAAAACTCCAAGCCTTCTTAGCTAGTATGTACATATAGTTCATTACTGTTATCTCAGAAAAGTAGTAGACTATCTGAGCGGAAATCCCATAGCATGTTCTGTTTAAGATAATAGCTGTAACCTAATAATTGAGGCTCATAGGCACCGTTGGTAGCAATAATAGTTATATAGTAATCGAATATTATTGTATAAGTAGCTACTATGAACAATATAGCTAATCCTTTTCCAGTTAAGGAGGGCTTGTAGATAGCATTAGCGGGGCTCACTCTACTTATCTTAGCTATGTATGTAAGAAATAGAAATCTAGCTACAACGATAATCACATCAGTTATGCACCCACTAAGAACCTCACCAATACCTTGAACATAAGCTAGATAAGAAAACCCTATACCAATAACTTCAGCTAAAACAAAAGCGAGCCCCCATGTAAGCATTATAGCCCTTTTATACATCTAATCCCCTCTAATTTTGTTAGAAATTACTGAGGCGACATAGTCATAAAATTCACTATATATTTGTAACTATTTTAATCCACTTTAATAGGTCTCAACCTACAATACATGGTATCCATAAGAACATAATCCAGCTAATATGGAGACTTCAGGTTATAGCCTAAGCTTCTACATTATTCTCTTTATAGCAGATGCTTTAAATGCTATGTATGTTTCTTTGCCCTTGGATAAACTTAGGTGTTCAAGAGAAGCTTTCGTGATATAAGCTTTAATTTTTAATCCCTTCTCGGTTTTTACTTCTACGAGAAATAATGGTCCTCTAGGCTCTACGTTCTCTACATGTGCCTTCATGACATTACGTGCACTTGTATAAGGCTTACTTGTAGTTAATATAACTTCCTCTGGTCTCAACATGAATACTATTTCTTCACCAATATTTGCATTAGCTATCATAGCCACGTGTTCTCCATTAACATCAACTACAACAACACCTTCATGAGCATCA
>CAYPZO010000154.1:0-3888 GCA_964415135.1 uncultured Desulfurococcales archaeon
TGGTGAGACGTAGATTCTCTTCTTCCATAGTTCTTCCAATATCTTATCTCTATTCTTTACCTTTACTGCTATTATTGGTAGTTGTGGCTTTACTATTAGTGTTAGTCCTTCTTCTTCTAGTCTTTTTGCTAGGTAGCTTGTTAGCTCCATTAGTCTTAGTACTAGTTTTCTTAGTCCTTTTTCTCCTAGTAGCTTTATTGCTGTCCATATTGCTGCTGCTGATCCTCCTGTTCTTGTTCCTAGTAGTGTTGTTTGTTTTCCTAAGGGCATGTATGGTGCTGTGAATGTTAGTGGTTTTCTTAGCTCTTGGTTTTTGAATAAGATTATTCCTCCAGGTATTGGCGCAAATAGTTTGTGGGGGTCTATTGTCATTGTTGCTACGCTTTCTACTGTGAAGTCGAAGTGTGGTAGCTTATATCCTAGCTTTATTAGTGTTTGGGCTATTATTCCACCAAATGCTGCATCAACGTGTATTGGTACATTGTGTTCCTCGCATATCCTTGAGACTTTGTCTACGGGTTCTATTAGTCCTAGGTCTGTTGTACCTACGGTTAATACTATTGCTGCTATGTCCTGGTTTTGTTTTAGGTTTCTTTCTATTTCATCTATTCTTGGCATATAGTTTTCATCTAGGTCTACTGTTACTGGTTTCAGACCTAGTATTTTGCATGCTTTGAATATGCTTACGTGTGCTGATATTGGTACTATTACCTTTCTTTTACCCGTAATTTCCCTTAAGACGTAGAGTGCTGTTATATTTGATTCTGAGCCACCAGTTGTTATGAATCCGCTTGGTGTTTTTGAGTTAAAGTATTTGCTGAGGAATTCTATTACTTCTCTTTCAAGTTTATGGGTATATTTAAAGAGTATTGGGTCGTTTAGGTTTGTGTCAATGAATATCTTGAAAGCTTCAACTACTATTGGATGCGGCTTGGTAATCATAGTACTAAATATTTCGCCTTTAGAGAAGCTTGGCTCCATACCTTTAAGTCTTTTAAGGTACTCTAATATCTCATTGTATTTTTCTTGAGCTTCCTCAATCATCTCCTCGTACACCTAGTTTAAATCCAAGTACATGTGATGGGAGAAAGCGTTAATTAATGTAGTTTAGCTAGACTATGTGCTCTCGTAATTATTGAGTTTAAAGAGTGTCTTTGACTAGGTCTTTATACCTCTTTACTCTTAACCCATACTTCTTGTAGAGTACTCCTCTTAACTTATTTATGATGGTATCTTCTGTTATTAGTTCTTCATTTAGTGTTATTGCTGTTGCAACTATTATACTATCAATGTAATCGTCTAGCAGTTCATTGACTTCATGTGCTTTCTTTACTATGTCCTCTTCATAGAATGGTATTATCTTAAACGATTTAAATATCACGTTTATTGCTTTAACTACATGTATTGGTGGTATTCCTAGCTTAACTGCTTTAGCTTGTAGTTCAAATATTGATATTAAGCTGACCCTTATCTCGCTAAAAGCGATATCTATGAGTCCATCAGCTATGGCTTTAAGTAAATCGTATTTTACTCCTATCCTAGCTAATGGTAGTAGATAAGTAGTATCGATTAGCATTTATCTGTAAACCTCTTACTTAGCTTTCTACGGAATTGGTTAAATTCTTCTTCAGAAATATTGACTATTTTCTCTGAGCGTATTAGCTCAAGTAGTTCATGTCTTGAAGCTAGTGCTTCTCTTACTAGTTCATTAAGCACTTTTGATAATGCTTTAGCCGTACCATACCTCCTAATACTCTCCCTAACTAGTAGCTCATATACATCTTCATCCAGTAGTATGGTTGTACGTCTAGGCATATAGACACCTATACGTTTACACGCATATGCAACTAATATGCTTATCTAATTAGCGATTCCTGTTTAGAGTAAAAAAGGAGTGCGTATGATGGTGTGAAAAATATATTTGTTTTTATTTCTTTTTCTTAGCTATTAGTGTTGTGAGTATTGCTGTTAGTGTTATCGCTGCTAGTATCGTTGCTAACGTATCTGGTGTCTTTGTTTGCTCTACTAGTAGTTTTCCTCCAACTATTGTTGGTGAACCTAATGGTACTAGTGGTGTTCCTATGCCTGCTTCATATTCTTCTCTTGTTAGGTATGCCCATACGGTTCTTGTTGCCGGGTCATAGCCTGTATTTGAGCATTTCACGTATCTTCCCGTTGCTTTGTTGTAATAGTATAGTAGTGGTATAATTCCTTCTGGTACTGGTTTCTTTAGCTTGAGTTCTATTCTAATAGGCCATTGTACTGCATTAGTATTGTTTACCCATATGTCTACTCCCATGCCAAGTACTTTAAGTCCTGGAGCTACTGCATCTTGTATTGGAGTTACATTATATGTTGTTAATGCTACTTCTAGGGGTTGTGTAGCATTTACTTTAGCTGTTGCCTTATAGTCTGGTGTATCGAGAGTAACTTCATGGATTTCTATACCAGTTGTTTCAAGGCTATACATTGGTACTCTTCCTGGTTCATTTAATAGCCATGGACGGTAGATTGCTCTTCCCTTAATTTCGTCTCCTAGCCCTTCTGGATTTGTTGTTTCATTGTATGGTCCTGTCCAGTGACCCCACCAGTTAAGCCTAACATCTATTGGTGGGTAATCTTCCGTTATTTCCGATAATAGTCCAATGTTATTACCAGTTATAGTATTTAGCCTAAATATTAGCCCTGACATATTGTAGTTGAGTGCATATATTCCTATGTCGTTATCTATTATGGTGTTTCTCTCCATTATTACTGGTGCTATTATTTCTTCAAACACTACTCCAGTACTACAATTCTTTATTAGGTTGTTCTTAATGAATATGCCTCCTCCAGGAGCTCCCATTATTGATATGTAGAGTCCAATTGAGCAGTTAATGATTCTACAATTAGTTAATGTGAAGTTGTCTACGTCTCCAATAGCTATTACTCCAGGTCCTTCTGGGCATGTTATGTTTTTGAATAAGCAGTCTTCAACCCATACTCCAAAAGAATATAAGAAAACTGCTGCTCCAATGGAGTTAGTTGTTGTTATATTTCTTACTAACATCCAATACTTTCTACCTATATTGTAGGGTATTACAAATTCAAAGCCATAGCAGAATTCATAAGGTAGTCTTATATTATTGTATACTTCATTTTCAATAATTGCGCCCCAATCAATAGTTAATGGAGGTATATATGTTACAGAGAAAAATACTGCACCTATACCTCCATTAACTATATTATTTCTTACAATTACCTTAGTATCATTAGCTAGATCTGTTTCTGCTATAATAGTTGACATGATGTTGTTGAACTTATTGTTCTCTACAATAACTGTAGAGTTACCTAATAATCCAACAACTTCATATTCGTATGACCAGGAACCACCTATCCATACACCATAATCTATGTCATATTCACTAATGAGTCCATAAAATTCATTATTATTGATTCTTACTATTGATTCATTTATTGGATTAGCAATTATAAATATATGATATAATGGGTTTTCACCCGTATTCCTAAATACGTTGTCTCTGATGTCTAGTGTGGTGTTACTTGCGTCTAAGTCAAGGTATATGATGACCATTTCCTCAGGTGAAGGTGACCTTGATATGAGTGTTCTTCTGGATGGTGGCGTTTCTGGTAGTCCATAGTGTGTATATGATATATTGAATTTATTGTTCTCAATAACTATGTTGGTATCTGTTGTTATCGGGCTACCAACAATAGCCATTGCTTCATAGCAATCCATAGTTATATTATTGCCCCTTATTGTAAGGTTACTTAATATAAATGGTAATGTGATGGCATAGGATGTTCCTGCCGTAGAGTTAAGTAATATGCTATTATTCTCTATAACTACATCCTCTAGAATAAGGCTTGATAAGGTTATAGCGGTTT
>CAYPZO010000155.1:0-3885 GCA_964415135.1 uncultured Desulfurococcales archaeon
GTTATGTGAATTAGTATGGATAGCCGCGAAAATGTTTATGGAATTTTCAAGCCTAACACTTTCAAAGCATTTCTATTCTACCTAGTTTTAACAATACTCGCGCTACTAGTGATAGTTCTTGGCTCAACTAGCTAAACTCATATATTTAGACGTCATAGTTCGTACTTCATGGTTTCCAGCATTGATTGGACTATCCATAGCACTATGGAGCGGTATTGGCGTATTAGATTGGAGAACATGGGTTGCTTTTATCACGAGCCTGGTAGGCATGTTAGTTATTCAGGGAATGTATGAGCATGCACTAGATTATCTGCGGGATAAGGGAGGTTATTCAGCGTTTAGACAAGATATCGAAAAACCATTGATAGCTAAAAAGGTGCTGAAATACTCGGTGGTTATAGCAGTTATTTTAGCTTTAATCATTATTTTCTGCGAGAGATGGTGGCTACTTCTCTTTGGGGTTCTAGCTTTTAGGACGGCAAAAATATATGTTGAAACTCATAACGAGTTCTATGCTGTTTTCGGTTTTATGCTAAGTTATACTGTTGGCTATTTCTCAGCAACAAACTATCCCACTTTACCATGGCTTATAGGCTTACTCATAATAGCCTTTATTTACAAGGCCTCTCTCGTAATGTATAGGTTAGACGACTATGTTAATGGTGAAATATATTCAGTAAAAACCTTAATCCAGTACTACAGGAACACTATGAGGTATATGCTTCATAGTATACCATTGCTCATAATAATTCTAATATTCTCACTTAAACTAAGCTACCCCATTGGAAAACTTGTACCCTGGAATTATGTACTATGGATAATAGGTTTCGACGGTATATGCTATGTTCTAGTAAGATATGGAAGCAAAAACATTATACGAGAGGTCCCTATCTGGACTGCAGGTTTAACTGTTATGTTCACCGATACTATTTCTGCTGCTTTTTCAGGCGACCTGCTTTTATTGTTAAAAATTATTGCTGCTTACGCTATTTGGTGGATTATATTTATTCAATTCTGGATTTCAAGACATGCTATGTGTAATTGCCTAGATTGTCCCTTGAACCCCCTAACATCTATGGGGGAAAAGAGGCCAAGATGAGAAATTGATCATTCCCCTTAAAATCTAATATGGCTACTTACTCTCGCGAAGGTAGAAATATAAATTTGAAAACATATAACCTTCAGTGTAAAAGAGAGTGAATATTATTGGAGTATGAGAAACCATTTACCGTATGGATACCGAAAACAGTTATAGACACTAAGAACAGGAAGTTAACGTTTGTCGGAATTAAGCTCGAATATTCTGCTGAAACACTTCACGCGATCGCATCAACTCTTCGAGAACATGGAATAACTCTTCTTACAGGAATGCACAGTGTTGAAGTTGGCGAGAGAATAGGGTACTGGGTCTTTGTAGTAGACTATACAGATACAAAGTATTCTATCTCAGATATCAAGAAAATATTAGAGGAAATCGATGGTGTTTTAGAAGTAAAGGTAGGACATTATAGAATAGGTAATGTTGTCACCCCGGAATTCAACTATAATGTTGAAATACATTTTGAACCCGTAATACTATTTACAAGTTCAACGTGGAACCTAATACTTCGCGGTCTAGAAGAACGTTTTGGAAAAGCTAAGGACGTATTCCTATACTTCATGGGATTCGAGTATGGTAAGAGATTTGTAAAAATATGGAGTAACGTATTAGAGGCTATTGGAAGCAATGAAGGATTCATTAAGTTTGCTTTAGAATCCCTAAGAGGATTCAACTGGATTACTAGTTATGAAGTAGAAGAGCTAAATTTGGAGGAAGATATTGCTAAAATACATGCCATAAACATTAACATTGATGGCTACATGTTTAAGGGCTTTATGGAGGGAATTATAAGTGAGCTTCTAGGGAGGAGAAGAAGCTTACTACTAAGAGATTGCCCTAAGCATGCAAACTGTAAAATACTTGAGATACTTTAAAGGCCTTTAGCAGCTATTTCAGTGAACTTCTTAATCATCATTTTTAACGTATAGGGCAGTCCAGGTACTTCCGGTTCTAAAAAGCCTTTCACTATCATCGCTACTGCTTCTTCTTCAGTAAATCCTCTACTCATAAGATAGGCTAGCTCATTGGCATTGATTCTACCTATAGCAGCTTCATGTGTAAGTTCAGCGTTTTTAACTTTGGTTTCAAGTTCGGGTATTGTTCTAATAGAGGCTTTGTTGGAAAGCATTAAGCCCCTACATTCATAATGTCCTTTAACATCATCGGCCTCTGCTACGATGAGCCCTCTGGAAATTATTGTTGAAGAACCTGCAGCTACAACTTTAGAGCTTATTTGCGCAGATGTTTTAGAGGCTTTGAGAACAGCTTTTGCGCCAAGGTCGTAAAACGATTTGCCTAAACCATAAATTAGAGTGTTGAATGTAGCTGAGGCTTTCTCACCTTTAAGAACAGCTTTAGGAAACGTTTGAACAGTGTTTACAGGTCTTAAGCTTATGTAGTTACTTATAAAAACCCCTCCTTCATCAACTACTACACCTGTTCTAGGTCTAACATCAACCAAGGGGCCCCACGAATGTATCATGGTGAATGTAAGCCTAGCATTTTTACCAACATAAAACTCTGATATACCTAAATGTGCTCCTCTATGAGCACCAACGGTACACCCTGTTATGAGGTTAGCTTCCGCATTATCCTCAATAATAATTATGTTATGTGGTGTTTGTAGAAAGGATTCTGTAGCTAAGTAAAGGCATGCCTGAATAGGTTTCTCGACCTTACAGTTCTTCTCAACAATAATTACGTAGCCTCCTCTACCATACAGTTCTACAAACGCCGTAAACATGTCCGTGTCCACACCTATAGCCCGCCAATAATATTTTTCAAGCCATTCTTCCCCAAATTCCTCCTTGGCCTCCTCTAAACCCATTATTTTAACGCAAGGTACGCCAGCAAGAGTCTTAATTACTTTCTCATCAAACTGCATAAACGTGCCGGCTCTATACTTAGTCTTGACATCGATACCTACACTTAGCATTCTTTCTAAAACATCAGGTCTTTCAAGAAGTGTTTGGAGGTCCTTAATTTCAGAAGTTATCCTAAACTTGCTAACATTAATTGGAGGTCCATAAGCTGGGGGCTTATTTAGAGCTTTTTTCGCTAGTTCCTTAACCTTATCAGACCATTTCATGTCGGAGCACCTTCGGGAATATGTTTAAAATATTTGAATCCCTTCTCTTCAACAACCTTAAACACAGCATGAGGCTCGCCACTGTAAACTATTCTACCAGAGATCATAACATAAGCTACATGAATATCTTTCAAGTACTCAAGTATATGTCTCCTATGGGTAACTAAGAGAATTGATTTTCTACGTTGAATAAAGTTATTTATTTTTTCAGCAATCAGTTTTAGAGAATCTACATCAATACCCGAATCGGGCTCATCTAGGAGTAATAGTTTGGGATTAATTATTTCAGCTTGTAGGAGTTCCAACCTCTTTCTTTCACCACCTGAAAAGCCAACATTAACTTCCCTGGATAAGTGTTCTTCAGTAAAACCATAGTCATCTAATAATTTCCTAAGATTTTCCTTAAAACCATACTTCTTAACTAGATGCTGAAGAAAAACCCTTAAAGTAACTCCTCTAATTTCAGGAGGGTTTTGGTGAGCAAGAAAAATACCCTTAATCGCTCTCTCAAAAGGAGAAATATGAGTTATATCTTCATCTTCGAAAAATATGTTCCCAGAAATTACATGGTAAAATGGGGTACCGGCAATAGCATGTAGGAGAGTAGATTTACCAGCCGCGTTAGGGCCTAGTAGGACATGTAATTCACCTTTACCTATAGTGAGGGATACGTTATGTACTATTGGTTTACTGTGTT
>CAYPZO010000156.1:0-3880 GCA_964415135.1 uncultured Desulfurococcales archaeon
CCATAAGTATTAAACCATTCTATGATTAGCACGTTTATTGTCTTAGGATAATAGGCTATAATGAGTAATGCTCCAACTTCACTTATAGCTCTAGCCCATGCAAGTAGTGCGCCAGTACATATACTTCTAATAGTTAATGGTAAGCTTATGGTAAAGAATGCGTATAGGGGTCCAGCACCCATAGACCTAGCAACGCCTTCAAGTGATGGACTTATAGATGCAAAACCATCCTTAACGGTATCAATTAACAATGGTGCACTCATGAAGGTAAATACCGCTACTATAGCCCAAAAGCTATCTTCAATAACAACACCTATACTTCTAAGCATTGCTCCAAAACTCGTCCTAGGTCCAAAAGCGACGAGAAGCATTATTCCTACAACAGCATGAGGTACAACTAGTGGTAAATCTATTATTGCTTCAACAAGCTTCTTCCCCTTAAACTCATAACGTGCAAGTATGTATGCTAATGGTACTCCGAAGAATGTTAAAATAGCTGTTGAAAGTGTAGCGGCGATTAACGTAAGTGATAGCGCCTTTATAACTACTTTCTCCTCCCAAACTCTATGTATGAGACCGAGATCTACTGAAAGAGTTAAGGCTATGAAGGGGTAAGTGAGGAAAAACAATATTATGAGAGATACAGCTCCAAAACATAGTATTAACTTATCCACTAGCTAATTCACCTGGTACTTCGCCTTCACTGAAAATCTTCTCTAAGAATGGTTGCCCACAAGACTCAAATACTTTACGACCCTCCTCGCTTAAAAGTAGCTTAAGGAATCTTATAGCATCCTCGTAGTTCTCAACAGTTACTGGTATAGTAAAGCCATAGACTATTGGTGCACCAGGTATTTTCTTCTCCTTTTCAGTACCATAAAGTATGTATATTACGACCTTAGAGTAGAAGTCCTTGTACCTGGGATCACCAAGGTTGAGCTGCGGTGGTAATTCAATAAACTTTAAACCATGCTGTACAGCTACACTACGATATTCAAAAGCATAATCAATAACACCAGCCTCAAGCAATGATATAAGGTCAACGCTCTTAGACCTAATCACGAGATCCTCAGCTTTGACCTCAAGATTACCAGGCACATAGATATATAGTTTGCCATCCTTTCTCTCAATCTTGATATTAGTTTTCTCGCATATGAGCTTCTTTACTATACGGTCATCGTTGTAGAATAAGCTAGCAAGTCCAATTAAGGTAACAGACCTATAACCACAGGGATCATCATTAGGATTAGAGAACCCGAATTTGACGTCAGGTCTAGCAAGTATCTCATACCAATTCTCGGAATTAATCTCATCAGCATACTTACTCTTATCAGTATAACACAACACTACAGCGTTAGTCGCGAAGGCGATATACCATTTAGCATACTTTGGCATCATGTACTTTGGTATAAGCCTATAGTCAGCAAGAGCAAGAACATCACATCTCCTATTAAGGTCAGTTACCTTCCTAACAGCCTTAACACTACCAGAAGGCTCAATAATAACCTCAACACCAGGATACCTTTCCTCAAAAATCTCCTTAAGCTTCTGAAGAGGAATATACAAGCTACCAGCACAGAATATTACAAGCCTCCTAGTACCACCACTAGTCGTCATCGTAGGAGGTGTGGTAATAGTAGATGAAATGCCTGGAGACGATAAACCAGTAGCAGTAATAGCACTCGTGGTAGTAGTCTTACCTACACCACTTCCAAAATAATAGAACACAGCAACACCAACAACTACGACTAAAACAATACTTAGCACTAATAAAGCACCCTTATTCACTATCCGGTCACCGATAACGAATAAAGATAAAACTTATATAAAAACTTACCTAATCTCAGTATCACTTAACTCTATAGCAAGAGAAAGTAGCAGTTATGAAAATAGTGATATAGAGTCATGTAAATTGATTGTTTTAATTAAGGATAACTATGCGGCGATAGCATTAAACATGACATCGCTTCATTAATGCCCACAGCACTATATCTTATTTCCCCTATCTCCGTGAGGTTAGCTATTTTTCATCTATGCTTTTAGTAAAAGCTTTAAAGTTAAGGCTTACATCTTGAAATAGTTAGCCTAGATATATACTATTAACCCCTTCTCTTACTGCAACTTCATGTACTTGTTTATCTCCTGTGTATAGTTTTTGTGCTTTAACATGCTTAGCGGAAACTATTTGAAGTGCATCAGCTTCATATATGTGGTATTTTTCAATTAGAGGCCAGGTTTTTATAAGTAGTCTAGTTCTAACTGGAACTACTTTTATCAGTTTTAATTTTAACATTCTAATTGTTTCTCCAAGGAACTGATATTTCGCTTTTTCGTATTCTTTGGTTTCGAGCCATCCCCTTCTATAATATTTATTGAGTACTCCCAAGACCTCACCAACGTTCCACGTAGAGAACGAGATGATTAATTCCCCGTTCCATGCTTTACAATATACTTCACTAACTATATTGCTTCCAGGTTCCTGAATATAGCGCTTAACAATAGCACTTGTGTCCAAATACACTATTATCAAGTCCTAGATTCCCTCATCTCCCTAACTATCTTGCCTGCATTTGTGGCAACCTTAGGTTTAACTGGAGAAATAGTTAAGGGTACTTCCTCTCTGTATTCCTTTAACATTTCCTCCAATGCTTTAATAATAAGTCTTTCAGCAATCTCATCTTCAATAGCTTCTTCAACAGCTTTACTGAGCATTCTCAATCCTTTTTCACTTCCAATCTTAGACTTAAACTCCTCCCAAAGCTCACGGTCAATCATTATGCTAGTCTTAATTTTATCTCCCATAGAGTAGATCCTCAGTAGAGTTAGGAGTAATTAAGGTATTAAAGTTTACCGTAATACCTTACTACACCATGACACACAATATACGTAGAGATGAGTTTTTACCATGAATTAGTACTATTTAGTATGAAGAGAATATATTCAATATTGCTTTAGCATTAAGGAATAAGAGATAAATTAGGACATTAATTAATACTCAGCGTCAACACAGTATTAGTTAATATAAGTCTTAACTTTAGCTCTAATGCGTATCTTGCTATGAGCTACTTTACAAGTCTTCTACAAGCTTTTAAGTGTATTTCTGGTAAGAACCCATAGGTGGATTATTTACTTAGCTCTATTTCTATTGTTGATACTCTTATCCTTTTACCGCTACTCTCTATTGTTACGCTACCTGTTACTATTTTCTCGTATCTTAGTTCTGGCATTATTGTTCTCCTCAAGGTCTCTACTATATGAACGGCTCTAGATATTGCTTTACCTCTTGCCTTAACTACTACTCTATTGTGTTTTAATACGTTGAATTGGTATAGTAGTGCGAGGATGTATCTAGCGTAGAACTTCTTGCCTATGTAGACTATATTGCCAAGTTCGCTCATGAGTCGTCACCCTTCACTGCCTTATTACTGGTATCAGCTTATCTCTTATATCATAGTACTGCTTGGTTTAGTATATTACGTTTATATTCATAAGTCTACATTAGCTTAAGTTATTTGCTTTGCTTCACTAATTAGCTTACCCCAAGTATCTTTAACCCATTTTATGACTTCTTCTGCCATTTTAATGGCTTCTCTGGCTTCGTTTACGGTGAAGTAGTCTTCAGGTATACCGTTCTCCCATACATCAGGATACCTGGTTATAGTATAGTATTTGCTTAGCCTAATGCAGTTTTCCTTTATTTTCTCCGGTACTTTCACTCCAAGTTCCTTAATATTTTCAAGTAGTTTTGGTAGTATATGTCGTATTCCTGGTTTACCACATCCCCAAAGTAGGGCTTTTAGTGCTTTTTCAGCTGCTTGATGTGCCTTGAAGCAAGCCCAATTATAGAACTCAGTATCTAAGTCTATGTATGCTGACTTTA
>CAYPZO010000157.1:0-3862 GCA_964415135.1 uncultured Desulfurococcales archaeon
GGTTCAAATCCCGGCGGGCCCGCCATAATAATATTTCAACTCTGTAATTATATCTTTAGACGAGGATTAGTTATGAGGAGGTAAAGCGTTTAGGTTATGATGATTATGTCTACGTAAGATGGTGTCTAGCTTCTCTAACAATGAATTTTGATCCAGTAGTACCTAAGGCCGATATCTCGTCTAAGATTTTAGCTGCTGTATCTTTTAAGTCTCTCCTTTTAGCTAGCCATTTGAGGAGCCATGCTACAGCCTTATAGACATATGGTCTCTCATCTCTTGCTCCTTCAATTATTAAGGATGTTATAGCTTCTATTTCCTCTTTACCTATCTTATTCCTCCATACGAGCTTTGCAAGTAGTGCGTAGCCTATTCTCTTAATGTATTCTTCGGGTCTCCGACACCATCTACAGCTTTTTCAAGGGCATTATTCATACGCCAGAGCAGGTTCAATACAAGCTGGTCAGCTAAATCCCAATTATCTACGCCAGTTAACCATTCTTCTAGCACTTTATCGTCAAGCTTCCGGGGATCAGCTATCATGGTAGCAAGAATCCGTGCCTCATGCACATTCGTCCTCCATAACATAAGGGCTAAATCGTGGTTTATCCCTATCTCCCTAGCCAGCTTACGTAGCTTAGGCTTAGGAACGCCAAGGATTTCTGCCCTTGATATAATACCGAATTTCCTCATACTCTCAACATTCTTCTTATTGCTAAGGCTTCTAAGAACTCTCATAATGTCATCAACGCTATGATATGCCATGTAGTTACACCCTACAGACCTATTCTTATCTTTGTTAGGCCAAACTTTAGACTATATTTTGCTGTATAATTTAGTACTCTCTTGTAGAAACTACTGGTGTACCATTTAGGCGGAGAAAACCTTTTCCGGTATAGCTCATTATACTTAGCTGATAATTCTGGAAATTTCTCCTCAATAATCCTCAAGTAAATTTTCTTGCCTTCACCATATAGGGTTAAAGGAGCAAAGAAAACGTAATCGCTACCAAGTTCCTTAGCCGTTTTAACCATAGTCTCTAGCTCAGAATCAGTAATAAATGGCAATATAGGTATAAAAGCTATACCTGCTGTAAAGTCCGCATCTTTAATTTTCACGAGGGCTTTAAGCCTGTCTTTAGGGGATGGAGCTCCAGGCTCAAAAATCTTAGCAACTTCCTCGTCAAGAGTTGAAAAGGAAAAGGTTACTAAAACACCATTCTTAAGGACTGTTTTTAGGTCGTGTGGTAGTTCCGCGCTTGTATTTATTTTTTCTAGGAGGTCTAGATCTCTTAGTATGAGCGGAGACTTAGTTAAACAATGCACCGGAAATTTATACTTCATGATTACTTCCAGACACATTCTGGTAACTTTATACCTATCCTCTACACCTGTCATCCAGGGCTCGGTAGCTGAGCTTAGCGCTATAAATCCGTATTCTCTCCGCCTAGCGTATCTTGCTAGTTCTCTGTCCAGGATCTTAGGTGCATTAATCTTAACAGCCAAACCCCTATGATGACCACCATACTTACTGCCTCGGATGTAGCAATATATACAATTGAATCTACAGCCATAGTATGGGTTTAATGAGTAATCATCGAGGAACCATTCATCCCTCCTCTTGTGCTTATTTAGCACAGATTTCACAGTTACAATACGCATAATTCTGTACCCCTTTATCGGCATTTCTGCTTAGTATCCTAGTGTTATTAATGCTTGTGGGCCGTTGTAGACCATTATCATTCTGCTTAGCACGTCTCTGCCTAGCAGTACCCTGTATGGCTACCTGTCCAATTTTACTGCTATTACTCTGACGTTATCAATTATGATTCTTGGTATGTTTGGTGGGAATCGTGGGTCTCTCTGTGAGGGTATTACTAGGCGAACCATGTAGACTCCGGTCTGGCTAGTCCCCGAAGGTGTTGCTAGGCTAGACACTCCTATGGGTGGGTATCCCAGCTGGTTAAGTACTGCCTCGTCGACACTAGTTACTGAGGTCCCAGTATCTATGAGAGCCTCTAGGTTATGTGCTTATTTAACCTCTTTCTTACTGCTCTTAGCCCACTTCTCTACCACAAGTGGTGGGAGAATATCCACATTAATCTGAGGTCCAAGAACCATTAGTGCACGAGGGTCGTAGTGGGGTCTTTCAGCACTACTATAAGAGATATTGATTACAAGCATAATGCCAGCCTCTGGAAGCATTCCTAGGCTAATCTGTGAGCACTACTCCTAGTAGCCCATAGGTGTAGGAGGGTATTTCCTCCGGCTTCTCCTTATCCGTAACCCTCTTGATGAGTACTGGGACTAAACCATACTTCTCCAATACGTCTTTGAAGGTTGCTTCCTCGCTATCATAGACTCCTACAAGCTATTTACAACGGCTCCTTAGTAGTGCCAAGATACCTTATTTATTTGCGATCCTTTAAGGAAAGGAAGACAGCCATAGGAACCGGCTGGGGCGGTCCTGTCTACGTGGAGTATGTCTATGCTCCGCTAGCTATGTTCTATTTGGATAACATACTGCGAGATAAGAGCAGAGGGCTGCTTAATATCCATAAGCTTCATGGCTTGGCTGTAGCTAATAGAAAGTGGCAGCTAGTTCTTGATCGGGAAGTAGAAGCTCTTTTAAAGAAAGAGTTTGGTATTAATATGTCTAAATACTTTGATGAGGTTAGAAGCTTTAAACTCAACAAGTCAATGTTGAAAGAGTTCGTTGAACGCGGTAAATGGTATGATTACTTCTATTCCTATTTAGACTTTATACGCGAAAACTTTACACTCGCACCTGATACAATACATATGATCTACTTAGAATATGTGGCTTGGAAAGCAGATCCAGAGTTTGCACTATATCCATTCAACCAGGGACTTTATCAAAGCATAATTAGTGATCTTCTTCGAAGACTTAACCAAACAAATTCTCTTATGAGATCCAAGCTAATTAGAATTCTTAATAGTCTTACGGGTAACAAGTCTACTGACTTCTTTGAGTTTTATACCACTTATGCACGCCTAAATCTATCGGTAGCTGAGGTTGAGGCATTCCTTAATGGTACTTATCCAAGGATATTAAGCAAGTTAATCGCTGCTAAGAAGATGATTAATACATTATCAAAAACCATAAATGCGTCTAACCTCTATAACGAGCTTCAGACAGCATACTTGCATCTAAAGATGGGTAATTATAGTAGTGCCGAATCCATTATAGACAGACTCTTGAATAAAATATATAAAATAAAGGATCAGGATAGCGACCATGACCTGGTGCCGGATTGGGTTGAGATGATTTATGGAACTGATCCATATTCTTCCGACACCGATCAAGATGGTATAGGTGATCTCTACGAGATCTTTATGGGAAGAATAATGATCGATGGCGATATCAGTGATTGGCTTGCTAATTCTGCACATATAATTAACATGATGAGAAGTGATCATAGGGATAAAAGCCCTATTCCTGGGAATGCTATTAAAAGCATATATGTAGCCTGTGATGATAAGTATTTATATATAGCATTGGAGTTCTTCGATAAGCTTGGAAAAGCTATTTAAGGGAGGATGTTTTGTAATCATAGAAACAGGATACTATGGACCCTCTGTCTCGTCTCTGATCCAGCATGGTTTAGTTTTGTTTTGGAGGTTTTATGGTAAGAGCTAAAATACTGTAAGAACATATAGTGCAGAGGGTGTATTGGGCTTGGCAATTACAGTTGAGGAGTTACGTAAGATTGTGAGGGAGGAGGTTAGAAGGGCTCTTCTCGAGGCTTTTCTCGAGCTAGTACCAGTTGTGGGCGAGGAAGAGCAACGTGAGATAGAGAGGATTGCAGGTAAGCCTAGTGATTACCGAGAGGAGGAGTTCATGG
>CAYPZO010000158.1:0-3860 GCA_964415135.1 uncultured Desulfurococcales archaeon
TTGTGTACCACGTTTTATGGTATAAGTTTAGTGGTAAATTATTTTAGGGATAGCTCTCAAAATGCTATGCTAAGGTGGTTTTTAATGAGCGAAGGTAAGGGTAAGGTATATCGCTATGTATTGGCCACTACTAAGGGCATTCTACTGTGGTTAGCTGTATTTGTGCCTAGTACAATTATTGGCGCCTTAGCTACTCTCCTTAGTAGAAATGCTGTCTTAGGTGCTGTATTAATTCAAGTACTCTTCTTAATTCTGTCGATGGTGATTACGAGGTTTGTCCTTAGGCGCGGTTGCGGGTTCCTAGGCTTTCGCGGAGTTACCCCCACATTAATGGTTAAGGTTTTTCTCACGACGCTAGCTATTGCTACAGCAATAGCTTACGTAGAGCTTCATTTAGCGAGTACGCATGGCTTCAAATTACCGGTGCCAGGAATTAAGCATAACGTGGTCCTCTACATCTTTATGGCGTTAATTCTAGCACCAATATGTGAGGAGACACTATTCAGAGGGGTGCTACTTAGCTATATGCTTGAGAAGCAGCTAGACTCGCGAGTCTCGATAATTACGTCAGCTACGCTGTTCTCACTCGTACACCTACTACCGTTCTCTACAGCACTAATACATCAGCGCATCTTCGTAGTAAGTACTGCATTCATAATGAGTGTAATCGCAGGTCACTTACGTAGGAAGACTAGATCGATAATACCATCCGTAATCACGCACTCAAGCTTCAATCTAGGCGGCTTCATTGCGTCGTACGTATGTGCAATAGCAGAACTATAAGCTAGCCATAGTGATTCGGCTCATTAAGATTAGCTAGTGAGGTCGGGAATTCGCTACCTTTAACTACTATGAAGGCGACATACAATATCTGATACTAAGTCAGTGTATATTACACTGCCTTCCAATACACTTCTCTTATACATCATCAGTGACTTCCCGTAATGTTTCAGAAGCATTAAGCCTATTATAGGCGCGCTCATCGCAGGTATGTAGTCCTTGATGAAGCTTCTACCAGTATTACCTTCAGTGTTTCTATTAAAACAAGAAGTTTCATCAATCACGAGGAGAATGCCATATTAACTAGTTATAGTAGCGCTTACTGTACGTAGGATTTCTGACGAAGTTTTCGATGTAGCTTACTACGGCCTCGACGAACTTTAAGCCTTGATTAGGCAAGGCTTTTAATGACTCTCCTGCAACTCCGTATTTACGGAGTTCTCTACATTTTCTATAGAGATCAATATTTTTAACGAGATTATTATCTATTGCCATAACAATACTAGTCTCACACATATCTGTATGTTTGTCTATAGACGTATCAACTAAATGTAGGTCTCTAAGGGATTTACGATACGTGTAAACCGCTATTAGCGCGCTATGCTCCCTGCAAAGATAATTGCATGAATCGACAACAGAGCTCTTCATATCAGGGACTTCATGTCCCATAACTATGATGAACATTCTTTGACCAAATGGTATGAAGTGCTCGGGAATAGCTCTTTGGTATTCTCTAAAAACTTCAGGTGGTATATGTACATTTCTAGATCTACGGGGACGGCTATAGTATAGGTTATGGGTGGTAGTAAAATCCAATTATTTCTTTCAGTAAGCTTATCAGCTATGAAACTTGCAATCAAGGTATCCGTATCTATAGGAAGATGAGCGCCATGACTCACAACAGAACCTATAGGAAGTATCAAAGGACCTCTTCTCTATATTCCTTAAGCTCGTTCCATGTGAAACTACGAGGATACATGAGCTTAACTCCCAATCGCAAAAGCCTCACAATGTAATGTGAATTCATAGCTCTCCTCAAATAGGGGAGGGAGCACGAGGTTAAAGTGCCTGGCGGTAAGTGAGCATAGCTTCGCAAAACTTGGATAGTGTTCTTGTGAGATGAAGTTTAAGGATCTCGGTATGCATAGGCTTAAGGATATGAAGAGAGACGTATGTGTGTTTTTATTTTAGTGGGGCCGCGGGGATTTGAACCCCGGACCACGGGGGTTCTTGCCACCACAGGGAAAGGGTACTCGGTGGGCCCAAGCCCCGCATTCTACCAAGCTAAACTACGGCCCCATCAACTTCCACTAAATACCTCTCACCCAGACTCCTTAATAACATTACCTCCAATCAAAGGATTAGAAAAGAATGGTAGCCGGGCGGGGATTCGAACCCCGGTCACGGGGGTTCTTCTATAGGGCTACCGCCTCCTACCGCTACCTTCTTATAAATGTTATGTTACAGTTTATAAATCTATCATAGTGGTGGGGTTTACGGTATAATGGATACGCATAGATGGGGGTACCTGATAGGATTTTATCTAGGAGATGGAAATATCTACATAGATAGACGAAGATATGATTATAGGCTCAGGTTTTTCATTAATCATGATGATGAGGAAATTATTGATAGATTAGTTATTTACTTAAAGATATGGGTTTAAATGTAAATGTCTTTAAGCAGAATAGCGAAGTCGTTATTTCTGTACGTAGTAAGCGGTTAATTAATAAAATACTTAATATGGTTAAAGACCTTCCTTCTAATCCTGAAAAGTTTCGAAGGGATTTTATAATAGGTGTTCTTGAGGGACTAATAGATTCTGATGGCAATATTGAGCGTAGGAGAGGAAGATATTTTTGTGTAGCAATAACCACTACGAATGCTTCTATTGTAGATTTAACTGTGAGGCTATATAGAATTTTAGGATTAAAGTACGGTCTTTATGTTTCTCCTATGAGGAGTAAAGTTCGTTATCGCATATTCATATTTGATAAATTGACTATGCTGAGCTATTCAATAAAGGTGAGGAAGGAGTTTGAGAAGAGGAGGGCGGTAGGAGGCGGTAGCCCTATAGCCAAAGCCCCGCATCCTTGACCGCTAGACGACCCGGCTTCCAGTTCCTATTATTTGTTTGTTCTGGGGTTTTATTGTTTTATGTTATATTGGTGGTGGTGTTTTTAAGTGGCGGGTGTTTTTACTTTCCTTTGATTGAATGAGGGGTGTAGGGTTTTGAGTGTTAGGATTTATGATGGTGTACATGGGTATGTTGAGTTAAGTGAGGTTGAGGCTAGGATTATTGATGTTCCTGTTTTTCAGAGGCTTAGGAGGATTAAGCAGCTTTCTGCTGCTTGGCTTGTTTATCCTGATGCTACTCATACTCGTTTTGGTCATAGTATTGGTGCTTTACATGTTATGTCTAGGGTTGTTGATAAGCTTGTTAAAATGGGTATTGTCCCTAGAGATGATGTTGATTTGCTTAGGGTTTCAGCTCTTCTCCACGATATTGGTCATTATCCTTATAGTCATACATTTGAGGGTATATACCTTTCTAGGCTTGGTAATGAAGCTAGCCATGAATCTCTTGGTAGATACCTTATACTTAACTATAGTGAAATTAAGGATATACTTGAAGAATATGGGATTAATCCTCGTGAAGTCGTTAAGATACTTGAAGGTAGACATGAAGAAAACCTATACAATTCATTGTTAAGTAGCGATATTGATGTTGATAGAATGGATTACTTGCCCAGAGATGCTCTCCATACTGGTGTTTCTTATGGTTTAATTGATATAGATAGAATATTAGATACCTTAACTGTTGACGATGAAGGTAACTTGTGTATACTCGTTAAGGGTCTCCAAGCAATAGAAAACTTATACCTTGCTAGACTTCACATGTATCAAGCAGTCTACTACCATAAGACTATCATAGCTTATGAAGTGTTATTGAGGAGAATATTCGAAAGGCTTGTTGATGAGCTTGAAGAGCTTAGGACTCTGAACAATATTAATAATCTTAAGAAGTACCTGCTATCGGAAGACTATGTTTATTGGGATGATTACTGGGTTCATTCAAA
>CAYPZO010000159.1:0-2295 GCA_964415135.1 uncultured Desulfurococcales archaeon
TGCATCCATACAGCTTGTCCTTCAGGACTTAATACCCATGCAATGAATGCTTGCGCTGCTTCAGGATATGGGCATCCCTTAACGAGAGCTATTGGGTCACCATTAACTATTGATCCATCTTTTGGAACTAGGTACTTGGTCTTAGGGTTTTGTAGTTGTGCTGTATAGCCGTAGAAGTCTATTGTTATTCCAGCAGCTATATCACCTCTAATTGCAGCATCTCTGACGAGACCTGATTCATCATATATTCTCGCGTTAGCTCCCATTAACGTAATTACTTCCCATCCCTTTTTCCATCCATAAATCTGTAAGATTATCTCGTACATTCTGGTATTGCTAGTACTCTTAATGGCATCAGCAACACCGATTATTGGCGGCTCAATTAATGCAAATCTTGGAGCTGCTAAATCCTTCCACTCATCAACGTCCTCAAGCTTTAACCCGTATTTATCCAACATGTCTAGATTGACTGTAATTCCGAAGGAGGCTATTGCTGCTGCAATCCACATAATTCTACCCTCTTTATCATACCTAATCATTGGTGAACCGGCAATTTCCTTGGGAATATCCCTTAGCACTTCCTTAATCAATGGACTATCCATAGGCTGTAGTAGTCCTGCTTGTATTAACATGTCAAATAGTGTTGGTCCACCTCCCCATGCAACACAAATCTCCTTACCCTTCCTCTTTTGATATGCCTTTATAACGTTAATCCATTGCCCGGGATCTATTGGCAACCACTTAATGTCGACTACGTGGTATTTCTTAGCAATATCAGACTTCAGGAACTTCTCCTTAGCAACATCCAGTATATCGTATGGGTGCCTTGTAATGACCCTTAATACTATTCCTTCTTGACCAGACAATAGTTCATCTATAACATCCAAGCCTACTGCATATATGGATGATGATAATATTAGCAGTACAAGTATTAGCGATAAAACAGTTAATGGCCTACCGTCCACGAATTCCACCAGTGATGATTTATATAGCGGGGACTATAAGTCTCTTATCACTCTAAAAATTGAAGTAAAGAGTATAATCATTATTGTTAAAGTTTTAAATATTAGTAATGAGTGATAGGACTATGGAGGTGTTTTAAGCTATGAATAAGGGTAGAATTATAATCACCTTACCATTACTGCTAATAATAATAGCTATCGTAGCAACACCAATACCTAGGGTAAGTACACTAATACCAATAAAAGACTTCTTCTACGCTAAAATCCTGATATACCCTAATCCCGGAATACCCGAGCCAGTATTAGCTGGAAGCGAACTTGAACTTAGATTAAAGCTCGATAAAGATGTCGTAATAAGTGATGTTGTTGGCTGTATATATAATGAGGTATACAAATTTGCATTAACATCCACAAAAGAGAAGTGGAGCGATCTCTGGAATGCACACGTAATTTACATGAAAGTACCTGAACATTGCCCTGAAGGACTATACTCACTTACATTGATATTTAAAGTAAATGGGAAAGAAACATCTATATATCAACCAAATTGTGTATGGGTCTTAAAGGAATGGCCCAAGAAGATAAGGCTACTCTATGTAGCTGATACTAAAACCCCTGCTGGAGAACCTTATTGGGCAGTAATGGCAAGACTAACAAGTCTACTTAGACCAACACTAATGATATTTGGTGGAGATGAAGTAGATAAGCCCATAGCTACTTCTCCATGGACTAAATTCCTAGCTTATTGGCTAGAACTTAATGTTCCAAGCTATGCTGGCATAGGTAACCATGAATATCATGAAGGTAAGGCAACCATATGGAAGAGAGTCTTCGGATACACCAATTATACAGTAATTGTCGGTAAATTCCTATTCATACTACTAGATACAGGGCAAGAAGGATGGATTCCTGATGAACAACTAGATTGGCTTGAAAATGTACTGAAACATAATCCCGATAAAGTCAAGATAGCATACATGCACCATCCAATATTCTCGCTAAAGTGGAAGGATAGCGGTAAATGGTACGCTAAGATAGATGATCCCGAAAAAGCATTTGATTACTGGATGAAAACAGGCTTCATCTATGGTAGTTGGAAAACCTATCCTGAAGGAGTTAAAAGACTATTCAAACTACTCATAGAACACAAAGTAACCCTAGTATTATCTGGACACATTCATCAAGACCTTAACGTAGTCATAGAGTATAATAACACGAAATACTACTTCATAACAGTAACTGGAGTACCATTTGATGTACCTGAATACGTTCCTAGAGGATTTAGACTAATAGAAATATATGACAACGGCACCATAGTTGAACCAACATTAAC
>CAYPZO010000159.1:2395-3828 GCA_964415135.1 uncultured Desulfurococcales archaeon
CTGAGAAAACGACAACAACGATAACATCAACCATTCCAAGCACAACAATAGTAACAACAAAAACACCAGACTATACCACATTAATACCACTAGTATTTGCATTAGTAATTCTACTAGTAGTTCTAGGAATACTAACGACTAGGAAATAACCTTCAAAATCAACTTCTTTTTATTAACATTTTTACATTAATAATAAAAGATAAACTTTATATCTACACGCACTCTAGTTTACGTTGAGGGTGTTATATATGAGATTAAGACTGCTAAGTATAGCATTATTATCGATGATCATATTTTCAATAGCAATAACAGGAGTCTCTACAGCACAAAAGCCTAAAGTAGTATTCCTCGCAGATGGGCTCTTAAGCGTTGAGGATGCTCCCGCACTAGTAGAGATTACAAAGACCATTACAGAGGTAGAATGGAAGGTAATCTTAGATTCAAATGAACTAACATACGATGTACTTAAGGATGCTGTTATGCTTATATATGTACAAGTCGACATAGACAAGGCTATTAGTGATACAGCTATTGAAGCGATAAAGAAGTGGTTTGCCGAAGGAGGTAAAACACTATGGGTTACAGGCGACAGCGACTATAAGGGTGGAGACTTCAAGAGAATACCAAATGCAAATAAGGTATTAGAAGCCGTAGGCTCTCACCTTAGAAATGACCATGCAGAAGCTGTTGATAGAGAAAGCAACTGTGGTGGTAAATCATATCGTGTAGCTGCAATAATAGACCCCAACCCAGCACTAAGCTTCCTAAAAGTAGACAAGCCGGTCTTATTCCATGGACCCGGAGTAGTGGCAGTCGTAACTGATACAGGTGAATGGAAACCATACTATGGTAAGGGAGATGAACCACTACCAAACGTCTATAGAATTGCAAGGACATCAGATAAAGGTGCTATATCAGAATTCGTAGAACCACTACCATCAGCCTACGACCCAGGAGATGAAGGAAGCTTCACACTAATGGCTGCAGAATACTTCCCAGATAAAGACAACCTCGTAATTCTAAGCGTTGAAGCACCAATAGATCACTATGCACCAATGTGGAAATCAGAATATCATGGAGTAGCACTAGCTGGACCAGAATTCGTAAAGAAAGTAATACTATGGGGTGCAAGACTATACGGCTCAATGCCTAAGCCAACAACGCCAACAGCTACAACAGTTACAGTAACAGAAACAAAAACAGTAACCACAACAATAACGGAAACCAAGACCGAGGTTAAGACGGAGACTGTCACCACTACAGAAACTGTTACAACTACAACAGTATCACCAACAACAGTTACAACAACAGTAACCGAAGTACCAACAATGCCAATGATAGGTTTAGGAGTAGTCATAGTAATACTAGTAATCATAATAGCCTTCCTAGCCATGAAGAAGTAAAAGCAAATAGAAATCCCAAAAATAAAAAAC